>CAYOYW010000007.1:0-36321 GCA_964408305.1 uncultured Candidatus Saccharibacteria bacterium | reverse complement strand
TAAAGCAATCGCCTGTTAAGCGATGGACCGTAGGTTCGAATCCTACCCGGGGAGCCAGATACACTGAAATAATCCTTATACAGACATGTGTTTGAGGGAGTGTATGTTTGTGTATGAAAAAAGCCACCTTTTGAAGGGTGACTAAAATAATTCTGAACAATTAGCTGTAATGAACTACTTTTTGTTGTTCCAAATCAGCTTGAGCTTCAGGCAATACTTTTTTCCAATCATCTTCAGGGTACAAGCCATTAACTGTGGATTTTTTTAATGGAGTTTTTTGAGTACACCATTGATAATTTACAATGCAGTGGATACCAGGAGGTTCATTATTTGGCCCCTCAGGAGATGTTTCCCAGCTTTCCGCTTGAGCTAAAAAAATAATTCCTTGCATTTGTAAAATGCAGAGCTTCCCTGTATTTTGGATAAAAATACACTCTTCTCTTGTTTTCAAAATATCTTCAAGGAACTGTTGTTGGTTGTTTGAAATAAATCTTGTATCTATTGATTCAAAATCTAGCCCTTCTTTATTAAGAAGAATTCTAAAAAGATCTTTTCTTTTCATAACAAATAATTTTACCTACTCTACCCTCTCTATTTGACAAAGTCAAGGGATGGTTGTAAGGTGAGGGAAACAAAACAAGTACAATGAAAAAAACAACTTTAGACGGCTCATTTGCTTCTCCTGGAATTATCCGTAAAGAAATTGATGACCCAAAAACTTTTTTGGGCATACACTTTGGATTTGATGTGGTACCTGAACATGAAAGAGGTCTCGGACCTATGTGGGATGCACTTGGTGTTCCTTATAATCTTATTCCTGAAAACTTCGGGTTAAAAATGTACAAGGTGACCAAGTTCCCTAAAGATCGTTTTTTCTTCCAAATAGGTGCCACTCATACTTGTTTAACATTTGAATCAGGGACTGAGGAGTTAAAAGGATGGGAAAATGAAGAACTTGATAACGCTCCTGAACAGCTCGCAACTGCCTGGGATGAAAAATCATTTGGGATCGTGGTTCCAAACACATACCTCACTGAAATAAATGCTCTGTACGAAGCTTTTGAAAGAAAAGATGTCTTGGTGCAGTTTAATTTAGATCAGACGTATGTGTACCTACAACACCCGTATCTTTGGATTAGTATTTTGTCACAGGTAAGACCTGAAGAAGAAGAAAAAGCTTTTCAGGCTCACAAAAGGCTTTACGAAATCGAAAACAAGAAACAAACAGAAGCCGTTTAACAAACTAAACAATTTTTACTAGGGAGGCACAGCTTCCCTTTTTTATTTCCCTACTAAATAGGTTCGAACATCGTCCCAGGTTTGGAGCCAGCTATTGACTTTTTAAGTAAACTATGATACTATAAATAATAGTTCTTTCTGTATGGAAAGATTGCCTTTTGGCTCCAGAGTAATCCCTAACCTCTGCACCTGCTTAGGGAGTTCATTCAAAAACATCGTACGATGTCAAAACAAATCCAAATTACAAACGGTCCTTCAAGAGAAGAATTGTTTGACGGTTTACGTCTTTTTGCCGAAAAAAGAGAAGTAAGTTTTATTGTTGTTGATAATGGCAGACAAATGACATTACCTGCAACAATGCGAAGCATCCAAGCAGAGGATGGCAGCGGTCATTCGTGGAATATCACGGGACACATAACAGTGAAGTCCTTACTTAAAGTAGGAGCAACAGTTACTGTTAATGCACTTTTTGCTGGAATGAAAACGCAATCTTTCAAGGCGTACTTTTCAACAAAAGACCGCAAAGGAATTATTACACTTGAGTAATTTTCCCTAAACTAATTTTAGGAACCTATCATTCGTGGTAGGTTCTTTTTTATTTTGAGTTCTGAAGTGTCATCATCGGAAACATCTCAAAAATCTTTGAAAACTCAATATCTCTTTTAATTTGAACCCAATTGAGAGTTCTGAACGTGTCCACTAGAGGGAGCCCTATTTATAGAGTTTTTTTGAATCAACATATTCGCCTATTTCTTTAGGTACGAGTTCTTTGTATTTTTCATTCTTATCACTAGCCATTGCACGAATCATAGTACTTGAGATATTGGGTAATTCTATATCAAAAAAATGATCTCCTGCTCTAACAGAAAAATCTAAAATGTGTCCGACTCGGTTAAAAATCAAAAACTTTTCGTTATCAACAATTAAATTATTTTTAAGCAAACTGCTATAAGCATCTGAACCTATAAGTTGAATTATATCTACGCTTGGAGTTGCTTTTATACGACGGATAAGTTCTTTAGTTCCCAGGTCTTCCATATCATCGAGTTCATCCGTAATTAGAACAACAGGAATCTGAGTAGTTTTTTGTAAATAATTTGTGAATAAAACATTTAAACTTCGGCGATCTTCATAGTTTGTAGAGATTATTTTTCCATCATCACGCCTACCCGAGGGCATAATCCATACCTCATCAAAAGTGAACTGGTTTAGAGCAGTTTGAACTAGCGAGATATGTCCATTATGTGGAGGGTTAAATGCGCCTGGGAAAAAGAGTATTTTTTTCATAGTCAAGATTATACCAAAGTTTGTCGAACATCGTCCCAAGTTCGGAGCACTTAATTTAGAGCTTATTTTATAAGAGTATTATTAGGATTGACATATGTTCATATGTTCGTATATAATGATCCTATCACCACGAAAGAGACCCTTGTACAGATACGTCTGTACCGGGGGCTTTTTCTTTTTAGGCTTTATTTTGAGAACTTTTGGTAGTGTTCGTTTAGGAAAGTTATTTCAGTATTTTTATTCTTCAAAAGGATTGAGCACTTCTTTTCATCTGGAGCGATAATTCTATCGATAGCATTATTTTCTTTTAGAAACTCTACTACACATCCAAAATCTCCATCTCCTGTTATGAGGATACAGGAATCACAAGCTTTTGTATAAAAATCTGAAACAGTCTTGAGTACAAGTTCTGCGTCGCAATTTCCTTTCACTATTCCACCAACAGAGATGGTTTGCTTAAAAATGAGAATAAAGCCACATTCTTGTAGATACTCGTAGAACTTGGTTCGGTCTGGTACAAGCCCAATAAATAGATAGACATTGCTCGGATTATATTTTTGACGTAGCCATCCACGAAACTTTTTATAATCAATCTCAAATCCAAGCTCTTTTGCAGAACGATAAAGATTATTGCCGTCTATATAGATATTGAGCTTACTATTCATAAAACAATTTTAACATACACCTAATCACCAAGATACATAAAAGATACACTGAAATAATCCTTATATGGAACTGTGTTTGAGGAGTGTATGTTTGTGTATGAAAAAAGCCACCTTTTGAAGGGTGGCTTTAAATAAATTATCCAAATGAAACCTTTCTTTCTTCTTGTCTGAAATCTTCCATATTCTTTTCTTCTTCTGCCATTTTGGCAATACCTTCAACCAGGTCATTACCAGATATTCCGAGAATGGCACACAACTTACAAAGAGAGAAACTGGAAGCGATAATCTTTTCTTTTATTTCCTCTTTTTTAAGCTCACCGCCATGTTCGGCATTTTCAACAAAGGAATGCATTTTCCCTACACTTTTTGAAAGGTGGCGTAAGCTGTGCCCAACCAAAAAGTTTTCTCTTGGATCTCCCGATAGTTGAGCCAAGGCAGGATAGTTATCTTCTGTCAGAGGAGTTGAAGAATGTACAAGGTCAATTAACTGCTGAGCAGTAAGGCTTTGTCTTTCCATGTTTTTTAATTTCCCTTACCTTACCTCTACTACCCTACTTTGTCAAACTCATTCGAACATCGTCCCAGGTTCGGAGCATTGTGAACATGTGAACGTTGTGCATGTTGTAGGAAAGAAAAAAGCCACTCGTTTTAAGAGTAGCTAATGGTGTAGTGCTCAAACCTGAAGGTTGAATATAAAATTAACTGTATCATCCGAATCCTTCCAATCATTAAGCAGTGCATACTTATGCCAAACCTTATTGAGGTAGTCCAGGAATTCTTGCTTGTTCATCTCAAGGTTAGCAAGATCAGTTTTCTTGATTTCAACAAGCGAAGTACTACCGAGCAGTACCCCTGCCGAAGTCCAGGTCATAGCATTTTTAACCCATGAAATGAGTATGTTTTCTTTGTTCAGATATTCACGCAGCAAAGTTTCTGTTGCTGGAGTTACCTTTTTAATCAGAAATTCTGCTATGTCTATAGCAATCGCAAATGAGTGTTCCGACACCGATGCTTTTACTTTTTCAGAAAATTCTTCCTGCATTTGAAGCAGTGCCTGTATTTGTCCAGCATGAATAATGCCGAAAGTTGAAACACCAAGCCGTGGTAATGATTCTGTTTTTGTCGCCATAACAAATAATTTTCCCCTACTCTACCTCACCTCCTTTACAAAGTCAATGGAGTGTTGTAAGGTAAGTTGAAAGTATTTTCTAAAAATTTAAACCATTTGCAATGAGTATTTTACTTAACAAACTGAGCGACGAAGAGCTGCAAAATCTGGCATCTGAAGTACTGGAGGAGCAGAAAAGGAGGAAGGCACTCAAAATGTCAGACGAGGAACTCTATAAAATAGCGAAAGCTAAAAATGGAGAGTACTCTGATGACGAAGCCCTGTTCGCTCTTAGTATTATGCTGAAAAGAGAAAAGCCGAACCTCCAACTGATAGCAACCCTTAAAAAGATGAGCTATTCAGATGCTGTCAGAGACGAGTGTGGTCAGTTCCTTTTTGGCAAATAATGAATAAAGATCTTATTTGAAAGCCGCTTACTAATGACGGCTTTTTTATTTCAAACTTATTCGAACATCATCCCAAGTTCGGAGCAAGATACACTTAGTCACCAAGATACATAAAAGATACACTGAAATAATCCTTATACAGAAATGTGTTTGAGGGAGTGTATGTTTGTGTATGAAAAAAGCCCCACGGTTAGGCGGGGCTCTCTGTAGAATGGAATAAGCTTATGAATTTTCTTTTTTGTAGTACTCCACCATTTGTTTTAAGGAAGCTTCATAGCGCTCTCTTGCTTTCTTGATGCTGTCATCGAAAGCAATGAGTGCCATGTCGGCGATTTCCTGTGGGTCCTGTCCAGAACTTTTCAGTGCATCATAGATGCCTTGTCTTTTGAGATCCTTAACGGCGTCTTCAAAATCTTTCTGGTCCAGTTTTTCTTTTTTCAGGAAGGAAAACGTGGTGGTGAGTTTTTTGAACATCAGGATGTTCATCAACTGCTGGATGAATTCTTTTTTCATAATTTATTTCTTTAAAGAACACGTACCCCGTTACTAGGATTGGGATACCAAATTTGTTTTGTTTTTACCTAGTATTAGGTGTATTGTAGCATATCCTACTTGACAAGTCAATAGATACTGGTATAATGGGGTCAAACTATTCTAAACAATAAAATAAAGAGTTATGGCAAAGAAAGATTTTAATAAAAATCACCCTGAAAGATTGGATGACGAAGTTTTTATCAAAAACTCTGATGATGAGTTTGATTTTGAAGAAAACAGATCAAGATACGATGCTGTTGGCTGGAAAACCAAACGCAGAGGAGAAGTAGCCTACGACATAGATGGTAAACCATTAGGACAACGATGGCGTGGATCATTCCCTGTCTTTGCGAAGATTGCTGAAATTGAAAAATCTGAAAACGGGAAAGAAATCCTGAAAAGACTCCTTCCTTAAAGAAACAACCCCGCCAGTACGGAAGCCCGTCGCTGAGCGGGTTTTCTTTTTACCCGAAACTCATTCGAACATCGTCCCAGGTTTGGAGCAAAAAAACACCGCTTTCGCGGTGTAGGATCATTTTTTGTACACAAAACTCATTTCTCCACTTATTACAGTTCGCTTGTTGGCAAAGATAAAGAGGAAATAATCATCTATGCGTTTTATTTCTTTGAAATCTTTTAGGGTAAGCTCCATAAGAAAACTTTCTCCTTTCTTTGCTACAGCATGGAATATCATGTTTAAATTTCTATAGAAAAGCTGGTAGTTAACTGCTGCCTCTCTGAATTCTTCAACAGGCATAGTGAGGCTTGAGATTAACTTCTGCGAGATTATGTAATCTGCTAAAAGATAACTTGCTTGAGATAAAATTCGTACATAATTTTCGGCAGTAATGTAATTAAGAGGGTTCTTAGTGTAACCCGTCACTATTGGAACATTACAGTTAACAATCAGAGTTAAGCTTTGTTCGTTAAACTCAAGCGGTGTAACAAAAATCTGATCATCGGGATAAATAGCTTTTAATATGTCAGTGTTCATTTTATTATTTTTTTCACTCTACCCCCTCCATTTGACAAAGTCAAGAGATGGTTGTAAGGTGAGGGAAACTTTTAACAATGGAAAAAAATCATTTTCACCCTGAATACATTGCTGATATTCAGCAGATTTCTTTAACCAAAGAAGAGATCCTTAAAGGAAACAAGTTGTTTTTAAGGTTTATGGACTTTGATGACAACAAGTCTCCCAAGTGGATTATTGAATGTGCGCTGTACGACAGATCGTGGGACGAACTTATGAAGGTTGCGTTAAAAATACTAAGCTTCTGGACCGAAGAAGGTTCTGAGCTGAACAGCCTAAGGTTTGAATACAAACATCTTATGTTTCATCAGGTAATGGATTTCAACTTCCTTTACCGTCGTACCATGAGGTTTGTTGAGAAATACTACCAGTGGTTACCTTCCCAAGGTTAAGACCATTACTAAGCTGACATTTGTCAGCTTTTTTATTCCCCCAAACTTATTCGAACATCGTCCCAAGTTCGGAGCAAAATAAAAAGCCATCCCTTTCGGTTTGGCTTTATTGTCAATTTTTATATTCTGATGAAGTTAAGCTGATACACTTGTTTGTTCATGCTCTTCTTCGCTTTCCTTAATTTCAGGAAATGAAGATTCCAGCTTTTCAAGTATTAGTGGCAACACTTCATCCCAGGAAACTGCTCCGCTCTTGGTGATTTCAAACTGATAACAACTTAGCGACCTGATTTTAGAAACAGGTAACTCATTAAAAAGATCTAAAAAGTTAGAAATACCCTGTCCGTTCTTATTTGATACCCAATAATCTCTTGGCCAGCCAGAACTATGTTGTTTTCCACTTTTGTCAAAAAGACCATTGAAGTACTCAGAGATAGATCCGAATGGAGCAATAGATTCAATTTCAGCAGGCCCCTCCGTCCAACAACGTTTGTTTAAGAAAAAGACCATTTGATCACTGTATTGACCTTTGTTTACACGAATCTTGAGCCTTTTAGCTTGAAACTCGTGAAGACTCGGATCAAGAATCTTTTTTACCTTATCCGGCGTTAACAGCTTTTCATGCTGGTTAACCATTTCAAAAACGGAATCGAAATTTTCTGTTTTGAATTTTTCAATTGCTTCCTTGATTTTTTTGCTGATGAATGAACCAAAAAGTTTTTCCATCAAATTAAAAAGAACTTTTTTCATTACAATACACCGCTTATCGTCCATTGGTTGGTGTGATTTAGGACTATCCTGTTTTCAATGCTCAGGCAAGCTATTTGTTTTCCCGTCGGGGCATTCTGCAGAGTTTTCTTCTCAGCTATACGCTCTCAGGAGCTAAGTACATTGTAACATATCTTGACTAAAAAGTCAATACTAAGTATTATTACAAATAATAGGCTTTAATTACCCATTAGCGCAATTCGAACATCCTCCCAAGTTCGGAGCACTTTTTTTGAAGCTTATTTTGTAATGGTTATTTTTGATACCTTTCTAGGAGTTCGAACCTGGTATACTTCTTCCATGAATCGTCGATTAAACACCTCTGAACTTTTTATGATGCTCTCAAATATCTTTCTAATAGTTCCTGCAATAGTTGCGGGAATATATCATCAATGGCTGTATTGTTTCTTTGCTAGCGGTATTTTTATCTTTTCTCCCTTATTTCATTGGTATAGGATTACAAACCCAGGATCAAGATTATTTACTATATTTAAAACACTCGACTGGCTATTTGCTATAGGAGCGTTTCTGTATATGTACTACTACATATACAATTATACGGCTACATATAAAGCTCCTCTTTTTATATTACTAACTTTAGTTGTTGTATTTTTCTGGTATGGATGGAAACGAGCCTCATATGAAAAATTTCACCCTTGGTTCCATATTATTGCTCCACTCGTATCAACCGCAATTCTTATAGTTGCCCATTAATTCAGTTCGAACATCGTCCCAAGTTTGGAGCAAAACTGCTATAATTTACAGATGCTAAGGTTCGCAAGAAAAGTTGAGAGGTTTTTCGTATCTATTGGATATCTAGTTACTTTACTTATATCGCCTAGTTATACCTACAAAAAAGGAGTAAAACCCTTTAAGTTTTACCTTGATGATAATATTAGAGAAATTAGAAGCTCTCCAAAAAAGAAAGAGTATGGTCGTAGAATACTCCTTTTTATTGCTGGACTGGCCATTTCAATATTGTTAATAGCGGTAGCGGTTTTGTTTTTGTTATCTTGGTTAAGCTAATACTTGTCGAACATCGTCCCAAGTTCGGATCCTCATAAAAGTAATACTTTATTGTTATACTTGAATATATGAAAAAAATAGCTGTTATCTCCTTAATACTGATTATTATCCTTTTAAGTTATCTAAATTTAAAAAACAAAACCAATCTATCTTATGTACCAATAAATGAAGTTGGTATATCCATAGGTGTCCCTAATGATTTTAAATTAGATAAATCAACATACTGGGACGAAAACCAAATATTGGCATACCAATTTAAACAAGTTTCCAGAGAAAATATCCAACCTCCTTATTTTGATAGCACCATCTTTCTTACAGAGGAAACCTTAAAAGATTGGGTCAAAAATTGTACAGCTGATTGTTTAGAACAATACCCAGACGGTGGACCTTCTCCGAAAGATGAGCTAAAAAAATATTATGAACAAAAAAACCTTTTTAATAATGGTGCACTAAAAGAGACCTTCGAATTTAATGGTAGAAAGTGGTTAGTCTCAAATGAACCTTGTATTGGAGATAGCTGTGAATTTAGAACCTATACTACTTTCATTGGTGATATTCAAATGATAGTTAGAATTGTTGGATGGAGACCAGAGGCATTTACTAATAAAAAAGCAGACGACATATTCTCTACCTTAAAGATCAGAAACCTATAAAGTTTTTCGAACATCGTCCCACGTGCGGAGCCTCGTGAACATGTGAACATTGTGCATGTTGTAGGAAAGAAAAAAGCCACCTTTTGAGAGGTGGCTTCATGATGACTATGTGCTTTTCAAAATACTATTTATCTCCAATTTTAATGATAGAGCTGGCCACCAAAATAATTCTTTTAGAAGTATTTGGTCTTTGTACAAATCACTTATTGATTCACATAAAAGTATCCATTCGTCATATGAATAACCTATTTTTCTTAGGTTTTCAAGGGAATAAACTTCCTCAGCATTTGTTTTCATTATAAATTCAAGATTACCCTTAATAGCCAGAAGATATTCTGAGAATAAGGCTACTAAGCGATAGTCTTTATGACGACTGAGCATTTTTATAATTAAACAAAAACGTTTTTTGAACTCGGTCTGGTTTGATATTTCCTTTGCGCTGTTACGGACCGAATTGTTTTCCAAAAATTTTCTATATCTCTTGACCTTAAAATGGACAATAATATTTGATACTTGTTTGGATATAAACAATAACCCTGCTAGGGTAAAAACCAAAATAATTACTATTTTCATAATTAAACTTATTTTAAAGTGATTTTCCCCTACTCTACCCCACCTCCTTTACAAAGTCAATGGAGTGTTGTAAGGTAAGGGAAACTTTAAAACATGAGCGAACAAACAAAAGAATTCTGGTCTCTTTATGATCAATATATTCAAAATGGAGACAAAGCACTCAGACACCAACTATCCAAATTTCTTATGGTTTTGGAAAACAAAGATCGCAGGACTCAAATCTTAAGACCTGAAAAAAACTGGAATAACATAATTGCATGGCAAGTACTCAGGACCCAACAATTTATTTTCAGTGACACCCAGGTTCTTTACCTATACGAAGGAGAAGTAATTGGATGGTCGCCACATTGGGATAGAGATATTTTCCTCACCAGAGTTCCGATATACGAATTGGTGAGCGGAAGATATATCAAACCAGGTTTCAAATTAACACACGAAGACAAAGGAGATACCCCAGACCACGAATGGAGACAAACAATATTGCATTACGGTCTTACTAATGAGTGTGGATTGTACCTCCCTATTTTTGATGCAGATACTTTGATGAAGCTGTGCGACAGAGAAATAAGTCTCATAAGACCCACTATCAAAGAGACTATCCTTCGCAACCTCGCTGTATCTGATAGTGCCGTAAAAGATCTTTAGAAGTTAAACTGCCGAAAGGCAGTTTTTTAACTTTTTACTTTTGAAATGTAGGTTCGAACATCACTTCGACAGGCTCAGTGCAAGCCGTCCCCATCCTCCGCTGCTGCTACGGCATGGCAAGATGGGTTTGAAGCACCAAGAGTTCTCTTTATTCCTGATATACTAAAGTATATGAAAAAAGTACTAACACTATGTATGGTGGTTAAAGACAATCAAGTACTCCTCGGAATGAAGAAGAGGGGGTTTGGTGTCGGCAGATGGAATGGTTTTGGAGGAAAAATAGAAGAAGGAGAAAGTATAGAAGAGGGAGCGCACCGTGAACTAGAAGAAGAAGTTGGAATAAAAGCTTTAGATATGCAAAAAATAGGCATTTTAGATTTTTCTTTTGAAAATGACCCAAAAGTTCTTGAGGTACACATATTTAAAATTACCGACTTTACAGGGGAACCTTTTGAAAGTGAAGAAATGAGACCGAAATGGTTTTCTTTTGATGCGATTCCGTTTGAACAAATGTGGTCAGATGACAAGTATTGGTTCCCTTATTTGTTACACAATAAAATGTTTAAAGGTGCTTTCCTTTTTGATAGGCCTTCTGATGCAGAATATTCAGCAAAAATAATAAAGGAAGAGCTAGTGGAAGTCCCTAATCTTTAATATTTCTATTTAAATATCATTCTCGGGTTTAAAAAATAAAAAACCCTTAACAAGGGTCAGTGTAAGATTTGTTTTAGAGGAACCTTTGAAGCTCTCTGTTTTGCTCAAAGGTACGCACCAGTTCGAGGCCGGTCGCTGAGTTTGTTTCGACAGCATTGATGGCGTGAGAGATTTTTATGGATCTGTCACCAAGCTGGAGAAAAAGCTCCTGGTTTGGTAATGCTTTGAGTTTTTCCAGAACTTCTTTCTTGCTGGGGTCTGTCATGCTATGTCCCATACTTTTTTTATTTTCATACTATATCTACAGTTTCATAAGGTCAAGAAGTATGGTAGAGGCTAGAAGAGTTACCGATGCGGACAACCAGCCCAGCAGCAAGGACGGCGCTTCCCTCGTGCAAGATCCTCTACTGCCCGCCTGATATGATCTCTTCTTGTTTCTTCTTTTTTTACAGACACTATCCAGCAGATCCATTCATTTCGAGCGAGTGGTGTAATGTCTTCCCAAGCTACAAGTGATGCTGGTTTTGCAATAAGTGCCCTTTTGAAATCTTCTGGTACTTTGTGAACAGTCCCGTGAGAAATTTTTTTGTTCATAAAAATGATTTATTGTTTTTTAATATAATTCAACACCTTCTCAACTATTTCAGGAAATGTATTTTGAAAAAAATGACTTCTATCAGAAAACTCTGTGTAATCACTTCCTAGTTTCTCATGGACGAATTGAGCTTCTTCAATTGGAATAAAATCGTCATCTGATGAGTTGAATTGGATGATAAACTTTTGATTCTTTTTTATAGTTTCCCAATCCCACGGCTCCCAGAAATATCCGCTAATAATTTCAAGAGGATTCCACAAATGAGTGTGATAGCCTGAGACAAGCACTGAACCAAGTATTTTGTGTTTTTCTGCATAGCGCATCGCAGCAATAGCACCGGAGGAATGTCCTATCAAAACTGTATTTTCATCTGCTCCAAGAGCTTCAATAAATGGCAGCCATTTGTTTTGCCGTGCGATATAACTGTCGGGAAATTCTCTTGAGATTACCTCAATACCTCTGTTTTCAAATTCTTCCTTCAAATACGGAAACCAGTGATCTTTCGTTGGATTTCCTCCTCCATTACCAGGAATAAAGATAATTTTCATCTTTTTAGTATACCAATTAAAAAACCCCATTTGGGGGTTTTTAAGATAAAGAACAAAATGCCTCTACAGGAAAAGCACCCTCTTGGTGAAAAATAGTTTCTGTAAAACCATCTTCATAAGTGATAGTTGTCATAAGCCTTCCACCACTACTCCCCCACGCACCAACTACTCGTTCAGTTTCCATGGAACATTTTGTACCTCTCGGAATAAGGGTAGTTTCTACTTTTCTTTGAGTGAGCGTCTTGTGAGTAAAGACATGGTTTGTTGTTTGTGACATAGAACAATATTTAATGGTGAAAAAATACCAGCCTTCAGGGCTGGTATTTGGTTTCATTATTTTTGAGATAAAACAAACTAACAGCCCTTAAGAAAAGACTGCGAACCAGAACCGGTTGTTTGTTTTATAAATCATAGGTTAGTTGTACCAAAAAGAAGAAGTAAGGTCAAATTACATCTTTGGTACTACCCCTCCTGGAAGTTTGGTTTTGATAAACGCATCTATATCAACAAAAGTTACCCCGGTAGGGAGCGTAAACTTTTCCTCATCAACAACCCAGTCTTTACAATCATAAGAAACGGGTGTGTTAGGGTTTACATAGCTTTGCTGTGACGAACTGTTCTCGCTCATAAAGCTTGTAAGGTTCATCTTTGTCCCCTGAGTACCTGTCCAGGCATATGCTGCCCCTTGCCCTTTTACGAGAAAGTGCGACTCTGCCATCTTTATCGTTGGACTAGTCACTGTAAAATCTCCTCTCATATTTCCGTCAGCAGAAACATATACTGTCCCGCTTGAAGTGACATCCTTGGTGACTCCTTGAAAAGTACAAATAGTATTTTTCTTGAGTCCAAGGAACGACTTGAGTGAGCCATGTGTTTTTGTGTTTACGCTAGCACCTACTCCAAGATTTGCATTTTCATTTGCTTTTGTTTCAGTATTTTCTGAGCGCTCTATTTTATGTTCTTTCTTTTTCTTTGCTACATAGACTCCTCCCCCTACCGCAAGTGCAGCAATGAGTGCAATAGCAATAAATGGCATGAATCCTCCCTGCTTTTGATACTCTTTTTTCATATACCCCAAGTGTAGAACGGTATAAAAAGAAAAGCTATAGCCCTAACTAGCACTGATTTGACAGTAATAATAGATATAGTAATGTTCATAAAAACAATAAAAAATGAGCGTTCTGTGTAAAAACAAAAACATAGAAAATCTCAAAGAAAAATTACACTATTTTGACAAAGCAACTTTTGGTAAGGGCTTACCGGTGATAATAAGAGCAGGAAGTGATTTTAGTCCTGCCTGCTACTTCTTGAAAGAGGATTGGTTCTCAAAGATACTAAGCCTTGGATTCATCCGAGACAAGTACATCATTTTTTCAAGAAGTAAAGAGCTTAGAGAGATTGCAAAAGATCCAAATGGATTTGTTTTAGCAGTAGTCAGAGTTGTACGACTTCGAAAGCAAGCAAAAAATCGTACCGCACTCCTCTCTCCTTTTTTCACTAAACGAAACGCTCTCCTCCCAAAAGGACTGGTTGGTCAACTACGAAGCACAATGTGCACAAAGTACTCGGGCAAACAACAGCTACAAGAGTTTGATGTTGCAGTAATACAGTATCAAGCGATGAAAGCTCTGCAAGACCCCTCTGTCTCAACAGAAGTACTCGGTGCAATAATAGGGTGCACAAGAGAAACAGTCAAAAAGTGTTTTTGAGCTATTTTCATAGAGGCACCCCATGGGGGCGCCTTTTTTATTTTGACAAAATAAAAAAGGTGAGTAATGTGAAAAGAAAAACAAATGGGAAAGGCTTTTTTTGAAAAAACCCCAAAACAAGAACGACTTGAATATTTCTTTAATTTTCTAAAAAAGACGAATAAAAGTTTTGACACTGCGTTTGATGCATACAGCCACATTGAACAGTGCCTCGAAAAAACAGAAGCTTTTCACAATGCTCGGAGCGATAAAATGCTCCTCCTCTCTTTCAGGGAATGTTTCTTTGATCCTCACTATGAGATCTACTTTCGAGAGACAGTTGGTGAATGCATTCTGGTAGGTTCAAGCGGAGCATATGGTATCTGTAAAAATCCAAAAGACAGTCAAGGTATCAGGAGGCTTCAGCCCCTTGAATATTACAAAAAAAGTAAGGACTATCTTATAAAAGTACCGAGTCGTTCCGGAAAGAACTTGTTTGATGTATCCATGTAAAGAACATGGATTTTTTATTTTTGAGAAACAATTAGAAAAATGAGAGAACAAAACCACTGTTTAAGTACGCAAGTACTCCAAGGAAGCACAAGAGTAACACAGCAAGTGCAATGTTTTTTGCATGCTGAATACGAAATTCAACAACAATCATACACAAAAGAACAACATAAATGAGTATCATGAGCCCGAGATAGAGGTGCTGTACATAGGCTGCTTGATTTGCAAGAAGTCGCTTCGTAAACGAAGCATATTTTGTCATAGTTGTTGGGCCAGGAGTTCCTCCAGAATCACTCTCTGCAATATTTTCTGCAACAGCAAATTTTGGTTCATCAACAAGGAGCACTGGTGCTGGTCCTACTTCTGCTGCAAGCACAGCTGTATTTTCCCCTTTTACTTCTGGAGTTGCGCTTGCAATAAGATTTGTCACTACCTTTTTCTCTGTGGCCTTATGCTCTGGTATAAGAACTTTATTTTGCTGTTTTGTCTTTGCTGGTCTTCCAAAAAGTTGCACCACAAAAGTAGTCTGCTTTCCTTCATAAAGACCTTGATAAGTTGCAATACCTATTTCATCAAATTTATCACTAATCAGATTTGCATGATGGGACGGAGATGCTATCCAGGCGTTTTCTACATCAGCTGATTCATTAAAGTCTACTGCAAGATTCTCCCCTGCATAGATGAAGTTATAGCCTGCTTTCGTAAACCACTGCCACGGAGTTGCCCCTTCTGGACTTGTGTGTGCGAAGTATTGATGTTCTACCATATCTTTCGCCTTCATAAGTGCTGCTGCCTGAAGAACCGGACTTACAGTAAGTTGCTTTTGACCATTTTCAAGCCGATGCTCATTGGTAAGATCAACAAGCACTGCTGGGAGCACGGTTGCTCCAAAGTCTGTTTTATTGATGATATACGAGCTTCCAAGGGAAGTGCAGAACAAGATAAAACCAAGAACAAAAAGCCCAGCAATAGCCTTTTCTCGAAGCAAATGAGGCTTGTAGCTATTGCCCTCATGTGGAATAAGATACTTTTTGACAGTATGTATCATATGTTGCGTAAAGTGTATCAGAAGAATGAAAGAAATACAACAAAAAACCTCTGCCAGAGCAGAGGCTTTTTTGTTTTTTGTTAGTCGATAGTAAGCGGTGGAATTGAGAGGTTGAGCTCAGGGCACATAATGTTATTGATACGAGTCTTTGTTGTTTTATATACCCACCCTGTTCCCTTCTTTGTATCCTTGAGTGTTACTCCAACCCATGGGTTAAGCACAAGATCTTTTTCTTGCTGTTGGAACTTAATGACTGCTTTGTATGTCTGTACTCCAAAGATGCCATTTACAGGGAGTTTTGGACTAAGCTTCAGATAATCATTTAAGAATTGTTGGAGTTTCTTTACCTGTTCCTTATCATTCTTCTTTCCCATCTTCAAAAAGTCATCAAGATAGAGTCCGCAACTTGTTGAAGCTCCGAGAACCTTTCCTGCTGGAAGAAGTGTAAGTGGGCCACCACCACCGTTTCCGCCCCCTCCGCCACCAGTAGGACCAGAAGAGCTGTTTGATTCATCGGTATCAGAAGGATTCCAAGCACCGTCAGGACCTGACTGACAGCCTGGATCAAGTGAGTCTATAAATCCATCACTATCATTGTCTTTACCATCTGAACAAACTGCTGAGTCATTTGATTCACTGTTCTTTGAAGGAGTGTATGACTCTGAGTTATTTACATTTCCATCTGAGTGACATGCTGGATCTGCTGCATCAACAAGTGAATCTTCCTCATCACCGTTATCAATACCATCTGAACATTGTGGCGCATCAACGACAATATTTGGAACACAGTTTCCTGTTTCTTGATCCTTATGCATTCCTTGTGGAACAGTTTCTTGATTGCCTTCAATATTTGGACACATGTCTACTATTACAACTGGTGCTTTATTGTATGCAACACAGTGAGCAATACCTCCTGCAGGAATAAAGGCGAGCTCCTGGTTGTCGTTATTGTTAGGATTTGTATCGCCATCCCCTTCACAATAAAGACCAAGAAGATTTGTCCCGTCTGTTTCTTTTACAAGGTATCGTCCTGCTGAAACAAGCCCTGGGATAGTAAGGACACCATTTTCTCCTGTTGAACCTCCTGCAGTAAGAGCCATACTGAGTTCAGGATATGGACCATTTGCATCTGTTTGATCTCCATGCACATACCCAAAGGCTACGCCTGATTGTGGAGAACATCCCTCTGGAACTGCATCTCCAACACCGTTGTCGTTTCGGTTTGGAACAAAGTCTGCTGGACAAAGATATTTTTTGATTTCAATAGAACCAGTAAGCGGCTCTTCGTCAGGGCAATCTTGTGCACTGTAGTGGAGCTTATATCGGAGTCCTGCTGGGTTGCTCTCAAAAGTACTACCTGGGACAGCCCAGTTTGTTACGGTAATAGAAAGTGTATTTGATCCAGTCACAAGAACATTTGCTGGTATGGTACAAGTATCCGGTGATCCAAAACTATCTCCTGCACCATCAGTGCCTTGCGCGCCATCTGCACAGATAGCTGTGCCATTGACCGATACTGCATAGTCATTATCAGCAGCAATTGTGATTGAGCCTCCTGTTGGTGTACCAGTAATACTAAAGGTCCGAGTAAATGTTTCCGTGGTAGCAATTGTTGGATCCACAACTGGATCTTCACCCCAAATCCATGATGCGCCTGGAATTGCATTTGTTCCTGCAGCCCATGCATCATGAATAAAACTAAGTATCTTTGCTGCTATTTCTCCAAAAGAAGTACCAGTATCACTCACCACATCACCTGAAGTATCAACACACTGATTTATGTCAGGAACACAATCTCCATCATCAAGATGGTACCCTTCTGGAATTGTTGTTTGATTGCCTTCAATATTTGGGCACATGTCTACAACCTCTGGGGCACATTTATGGTTCCAGACGATGACATATGCATCACCATCGATGGTAAAGTTTGGAGCATCCTTACTCGGTGTGCCAACCTTTGCTTCATCAAAAGTCTTACCTGTGGTGTATCCAACAAGTTCGTATGCTGGTTTATTTTCATCTGAACAACTTGCTCCAACGAGTGGGGTGCTCAAATCTTCTTGTGTGGTGTATGCTGTCCCACCAACAATATTATAGGTTGATGATTCATAAGGAATATCTCCTGCAGAAGCATCGGAGTACGGACCAAGATAATAAGGATACTGTGTGTATGGGGCATTAAACATTGGGAATGACACCCCGTCTGGCTTCTCATCAGTCTTTGTCATTTCTGGGGTTGCTTGAACACCATCAATAAACTTAAAGACATGTACCTTACCATCTGCTTTTTCTGGTTTGAGTGTGTTAAACCCTACACAATAGTAATCAGTATTTGCATTTACAGGAGAAATAAAGTCATAGTTATCATAGTTAAGAACATCGGTACTACAGTAAAATTCTGCTGACCGTTTTGCATTCGTCCCATCAAGATCTGTTGTTGCGCCAGAGAAAGGTTGATATGCACTTGGGATCTGTTCACGAAGCCATACAAGAGAACCTGCAGGAACAGTTACAGAGCCACCAGAGAAAGGAGTCCAAGGAGCACCAGCTACTTCTACATTGTCTCCAGGGTTTGGAGTGCCAGTTGGTGCCCATTCAAATGTCCAGGGTACAATCTTACAGCTTGAGTTTCCTGCCACAAAGTCAGTTGCGGTATTTGGACCAATATCAGCGCCACCATATCCCCAGTTAGGAAGATCAAATTCGTTATCACACACAACCTTTGTTGCATGCACTGTTGCAGTATCAGGAACACAGTTGCCTTGACCATCTTTATGCATCCCTTGTGGAACAGTTGCTTGTGCGCCATCTAGGTTTGGGCAAACATCAAGAAGTACATTGAACGCAACGCAGTGATAAAGCTTCCCTGCTTCAACTTTTGGAATACTGTCATAGTTATCATAATTGAGCACATCAGTACTACAATAAAACTCAGCAGAATTTTTTGCTTCTGCGCTATTTAGATTTGTAGTTGCTCCTGAGTATGGAATATATCCGCTTGGAAGTTCTTCGCGAACCCATACTTTTTGCCCTGGAGTAATTTCAGGAAGATCGTTTTCATCAAAAGTTATCCATGGGCCTGCTGCATGCTCTATGTTGTTACCAGGATTTGTCGCACTTGCCGGTGCCCATTGATACTTCCATCCATGCTGTTCATAACAGTTCGGATGCGAAGCAAGAAAATCTGGGGCAGTAGCTGCAGTAATATCAGCACCTCCCGCTCCCCAATTTGGGAGATCTGCTTCACTTGCACAGATAATTTTTTCAGCTGAAATCTGCGCTGGGGCATGGCTCTTACACCACTGATCTCCGTCATTTGATGGAGTACCGTTTTGCTTAAGTGGACCAGTATAAAGAAAATCTCCATGACCAAGATGAGTTGGGAGAGAGCTTGTACTAATACTGATAGCACTCCATGGATTGTTCTGGGAACCAGTCGCATGGCAAATATTTGTTTTTTGATTGTTGTTTTCAGCAGAAACAGCGATCACTGAACCGAGACTCATCAAGGCAATGACCAAAACAGCTCCTACTGTCTTTTTTACATTTTTCATAAAAATAACTTTTTAACACCTACTGACACACAGTAGTTCTTTTAATAAACGCACTCTTTCTCTGGAGAGTTACCCCAACTATATGCTTGGCTTCCCTGTAAGTCAATGGTTTTTCCACCCTGTCAAAAATGGTGTAGTATACTCATATTCTCTCTATGCACAGCCTCTTTTATCTTGCCCAAGGCCTCGGTATTGGACTTCTCATATCAGTATCAGTAGGACCTGTTGCACTCCTTACAATACAAAGAACAGCACAGTTTGGTCTTCGGGCTGGTATGATCTCAGCGTTTACGATAGCAGTCATCGATACTCTAGCGGCAGTTCTCGTCCTTCTTGGAATACATGCTTACCTACCCTTACTAACACTTCCAAGAAAATTCCATGCACTTGGAACACTTGCTATCCTTATCTATGGTGTCTATCTTTTCTTTAGAAAAGAACAAGTTGTATCGCTTGCTATTCACCCTGTACAAAAACATGTATGGGATACTTTTTTAATTAGCTTTACAAACCCTTCTACTTACATTTCATTCGGTGTTATTGCGCTTTTGTGTACGCGTTTTGTTCACTCATCGCTCTTTGATCGTATTGAACTTAGTATTGGATTTTTTATCGGAGCAATTGCGTGGTGGCTCACTCTTGTGCGACTTGCCTTTACCCATAAGGAGTGGCTCAATGTTCCTCGGCTTCAAAAAGTGGTAGCACTTCTTATTATAATACTTGCACTTGGGACACTCCTTCTTCCGCAGTACAGTGGCCATTTTTCACTACTTAGGATACTCTTTACACTATAATCTGTATGAAAAAAGTACACCGGTTTCTTATCCCATATACACCAATAGGAACTTTCGCTATTTCTGATAGCGCACAGATACACCTACTGAAAAATGTGCTCAAGTTCAAAGAGGGTGAGCAGTGTATTTTCTTTACTGATGGTGGTGACGACATTCTTTGCACCCTCAAAACAATTGAGGCAAAAGGTATTATTGCTGTTGCAGAAAAAACACTCCCTAAGAAAAAGGTGGCAAAAGAGGTAACTGCCTGTATCAGTATCACAAAGAGAGATAGTTTTGAACTAATAGTACAAAAACTCACTGAGCTTGGTGTAAAAGCAATTGTCCCAATACTCTCTGGAAGAACAATAAAACAAGCAATCAACCAGGAACGGCTCCAAAAAATAAGCGATGAGGCACTTGAGCAATGTGGACTTTCAGAACGAGTATTGCTAAAGAATCCAATAGCACTTGAAAAAGCTTTAGAGTGCTACAAAGAAACAGAACAGATTTATTTTGACACAGCAGCAAGCTCGACTTCTAAGCGTAGTTCAAGAAATAGCACTTTTTATATTGGACCAGAGGGTGGTTGGAGTGATGAAGATAGAGCGCTCTTTGAGAAATACCACGCACAAAAAGCACTGCTTTCAAACTCTACCCTTCGAAGCGAAACCGCTGCTATTGTTGCAGCATACTCCCTCCTATGGAACTCTTAATTATCAAATCAGTACTACTTGGCATCATCGAAGGAGTCACTGAGTTTGCTCCTGTCTCTTCAACAGCACACCTCCTGATTGCAGGAAAAGTCTTTGGTGGTTTTAATCCCGAGTTTTTAAAAGTCTTTAGCGTTGGTATACAAAGCGGTGCAATGCTTGCCGTCATTGCGTATTTTTGGAAAACCGTTTGGAAAAATCTATCACTTATACCAAAGGTTATTGTCGGCTTTATACCAACTGCGGTTGCCGGATTTCTTTTGAAAAAGATAGTCTCACTTTTTCTAGGAAATACAGCACTCATTGCATGGGCACTTATTATAGGGGGAGTTATACTTCTCTTTATAAAAACGAAAGATATAGAACACGACATTAAAAATATATCTTACCGGGAAGCTTTTTTAATAGGGCTTTCTCAAATAGCAGCTTTTATTCCAGGTGTTTCTCGAAGCGGCGCAACGCTTATTGGCGGGACACTCCTTGGTCTTTCAAGATCAACAATTGCTCCCTTTTCATTTCTTCTTGGTGTGCCAACTATCCTTGCAGCAAGTGTTCTTGAGATTCATACTCTGCCACAGCTACAAAATGGCGAAACAACACTCCTTCTATGCGGTACAGCAACAGCTTTTATTGTCTCCCTCTTTGTCATGAAGCCCCTTATAAAACTACTTACCCAAAAGCCGCTCTCCTGGTTTGGATGGTATCGCATAGCTCTCGGTACTGTAGTGCTTTTATGTATTCTATAGTTTTGAAAGAAAACTTTTTCTATGAATCGGAGAAAGTCCTTTTTTCTTTAACGCTTTAAAATGGTTTCTAGTTCCATACCCTTTATTTGAAACAAAATCGTAGTCTGGATATTTTTTGTGAAGCGCCACCATTTTTTTATCCCTCGACACTTTTGCAATCACTGAAGCAAGAGAGATGATTTTTTCTTTTTGATCACCTTTAATAATCGTTCTTTGAAATAAGTACTCTTCTGGTGCCTTAAGCGATCCATCAAGTAGCACAAGAGTCTTTTTTGGGTTGAGTGCGAGCGCTCGAAGCGTTTGGAAGAGCGCACTCTGTATTACTCTTGCAATCCCCCTTTGGTCAATAGAGCGGTTGCTTCGATACGAAAGAGAAAATTTCAAAAAGCCTTCTTTTTTTAAGAGAAGCGCTTTTTTATACCAAAGCATCCGCGCATGTGGCGACATTTTTTTTGAGTCAGTAAGGCTTTGATCTTTAATTTTTTTATAATGCTTATATTCAATAGCGCAGGCGCAAAGCGTCACCGGGCCTGCAAGTGGCCCCCTTCCAACCTCATCGATACCAACAACCCACTCTCTCATACACTTAACTATACCAGAAGCAAACAAGCCGCCTGGATATACCGGGCGGCTTCATAGTTACTTGTGTGTACAAAGAAAACTCAGTATCCCTTGTCTTACTCCTCTGTAGTTTTGGTTTTATTCTCTATACTCAAACTTTAAAATTTGAGGCAAGAATCGCTTTGGCGAGGTTGACTGGATTCGAAGAATTTTCTTTTGTTCGGACAATCTATCTTACGACAGTTACTTTTGTTCTTTCGTTGAAAGTTTCTAGCTACTGCAACAGGTTTTTATCTTGCAATAACATCCTTTTCTTGAAACCGGAGCTCTTTTGATTCAGCATGGTTGTTGATGAAAAGTTATAACTTCCCGAGAACTACTTGGTCCTTTTTGTACAAAATATTCTTTTTATGTTTTTTTAAAATACTACTCCAAAGACATATTTTGTCAAGACATGGAGCAATTTAGTACGACTGTTATACTGTTTCCACATGAGCTTTGTCCACCTCCACACCCACTCTCACTACTCCCTCCTCGACGGGCTTTCAAAGATACCTGATATGGTTAAACGAGCAAAAGAGCTTGGTATGCCAGCGCTCGCTCTCACTGACCACGGAGTTATGTACGGAGCAATAGAGTTCTATAACGAATGTAAAAAAGCTGAAATAAAGCCTATCATTGGTGTTGAGGCATATATTGCAGAGCGAAGCCATCGTGACAAAGAAGCAGGTATCGACAACCAGCGCTACCACCTCACCCTCCTTGCAAAGAACAACACTGGGTACAAAAACCTCATGAAGCTCGTTTCAAAATCACATCTCGAAGGATACTATTACAAACCCCGTATGGATCTCGAGATGATTAGAGAACATAGCGAAGGACTCATTTGTCTTTCTGGTTGCCCAGGAAGTCGCTTTATTCGACTCATGAAAGCTGGAAATAGAGAAGAGGCAGTTAATCTCATCAGAACCTATATGGCTATTTTTGGTAAAGAAAATGTCTTTATTGAGATCATGCCACACGATGAAATAGACTGGTATACACCGCTTGTCCCAGAGCTTATAGCAATTGCAAAAGAACTTGACCTCCTTGTTGTTGGAACTTGGGACTCACACTATCTTCATGATGAGGACAAAGAAGCACATAATACACTCCTTGCTATTAATACCAATAATCAAAATTTTAAATTTGAAGGATCTTACTCACTCATCTCACCAGAAAAAGCACAAGAGGTTTTTGCGCACATTCCAGGGGCGGTTGAAAATACACTGAAGGTCGCTGCTATGATTGATCTAGAGATAGAGCTCTCTCCGTGGAAGTTTCCTATTTATCCGCTTCCTGAGGGCTCCGATGCAGACACCGAGCTGCGAAGGGCTGTGCAAGCAGGAATAAAAGAAAAAGGGTACGAAGAAACAGAGGAGGTAAAAGAGCGAATTGCTTTTGAGCTTGATGTTATAAAACAGAAAGGTTTCCCTTCATACTTTTTAGTCGTTAGTGATCTTGTTCGTGCAGCAAGAGAACGGGGTATCTATACAAACACTCGAGGCTCTGCAGCGGGCTCTCTCGTTTCGTATCTCACCGGGATCACCACGGTAGACCCTATAAAATACAAACTTCCCTTTGAGCGATTCTTGAACCCACTTCGACCTGGTATTCCTGATATTGATCTTGATATTGCAGACGATAGAAGAGATGACCTTATTTCATACGCAAAAGATACCTATGGGCATGGGGCAGTTGCACAAATCTGTACCTTTGGAACAATGGCAGCCCGCGGTAGTGTAAGAGATGTCACCCGAGCACTTGGCTACCCATACGCAACAGGAGATGCAATTGCAAAACTTATTCCTATGGGAAGCCAAGGTTTTCCAATGACTATTGAAAGAGCCCTTGAACTTGAAGAAGAGCTCCGCACACTCTATGAAAATGATCGACCAACGCGAGAGATTATTGACATGGCAAGAAAACTTGAAGGAAATGTAAGACATATTTCAGTGCACGCAGCCGGTGTTGTCATCTCCCCAACTCCCGATATTTCTGAATACACGCCTATTCAATACGACCCAAAAGGTGAAGGAAAAATCATCACACAATACGACATGTTCTCTGGAGGTCGTGACGGTGTCGTAAATCTTCCAAAGTTTGATATGCTCGGGATTCGAAACCTTCAGTTTATTTCTGGTGCAATTGAACGCATTGAAAAAATTAGAGGGATAAAAATAGATATTGATACTATCCCTCTCGACGATAAAAAAGTATTTGCCATGCTCTCTCGAGGAGAGACTGTTGGTGTCTTTCAGATGGCAGGAGATGGTATGACTGCATATCTCAAAGATCTAAAACCAACAAAAGTTGAGGATCTGATGGCAATGGTGGCATTGTATCGACCAGGCCCAATGGAAATGATCCCTGAATACATCAAACGAAAGAACAACCCGAAGCTTATTTCGTACCTTGATCCTCGTATGGAAAAATATCTCAGTGCCTCCTATGGACTTATCGTGTACCAAGACGACCTGCTCTTTAGTGCCATAGAACTTGCAGGATATGACTGGCTTGAGGCGGACAAGTTTCGTAAAGCTGTTGGTAAAAAAATTCCTGCAGAAATGGCGGCTCAAAAAGAGAAACTCCAAAAAGGTATTGTCGAAAATGGGCAGACACAAGAATTTGCTGAGACACTCTGGAAGCTCTTTGAGCCATTTCAAGCATATGGATTTAACAAGGCACACGCTGCAAGCTATGGTATGGTTGCCTACAAGACCGCCTACCTCAAGGCCAACTACCCTGCTGAGTATCTCTCAGCGTGTATGACCGCAGAAAGCGGTGATATTGAATCATGTAGTGAATATATCAACGAAGCAATCCGTATGGGCTTTACTATTCTTCCTCCTGATATCAATGAGTCTTTTTCTGACTTTACTGTTGTTGTAGAAGAGGGTGCCGTAACAAATAAAATTCGGTTTGGATTAAGTAATATCAAAAACTTTGGACTTGAAATAGGAAAGGCAATTATTGCAGAGCGTAAACAAAACGGCGCTTTTACAAGCATTGAAAACTTTCTTGAACGAGTCACTCATCGAAACCTCAACAAAAAATCACTCGAAGCACTCATCTTGTGCGGCGCACTCGACGGCTTTGGAGACCGAGGTATGCTACTTGGAAACATTGAAGAGCTGCTTGCATTTCATAGAGACGGAAAAATAGCAGATACAAGTCAAGGATCGCTCTTTGATGGCCTTACCTCAAAACCGCAAAGTGTTCTCTCGCTGAAAGCAGTTCCCACTGCAACACAGGAACAGAAACTCGCTTGGGAGAAAGAGCTCCTTGGTTTTTATATCTCAGGTCATCCACTCGATCGTTATCGGGATAAAATAGAGAAATCAGGTACCAGTATTGCCACGCTCATGAAAAGTGGAAGGGTTGGGAAAAAAGTACTCCTTGTCGCACACATTGACCTTCTCAAAACAATCCTCACTAAATCAGGATCAAAAATGGCATTCCTTACTCTCTCTGATATTTCTGGTACCGCAGAAGGCGTTGTTTTCCCAGAAAATTTTAAAAAGATTGGAGCAAACCTTAAAGAAGGAAGCGTTATTGCACTTGAGTGCTCTCTCGGCGACCGCGGTGAAAAGAAATCTCTTTTGATAGAAAATATAAAGGTTTTATAAACTATTTGACTTATTGAACGAAGAAATTGTATAGTAAGAAAACAAAAAGTTCTATGCTAAACACCAAAAGTGGTAGTGTATTCATAACAATACTGAGCTTTGACAGGGAGAGTATAGTACACGAAAAAGACGAAGAAAAAGATTCACCAATTGCATTTTGGAGAATAAATGCTCAATGTCTTGTTGGGATGACAACAAAACCACAAAGAAAAACAGTTGTTGTAAAAAGTTTTTCAAAAAATTTTATAGAAGAAGGTATATATAAAATAGATCCGAATGGAGATTTTGAATACCCTTTGTTGAGTTTGCTGAAACCAAAGACTTTTACAACAAAAACACCGACCTTTTGAGTCGGTGCTTTTGCTTTAGAAATAATCCAACAGGTTATATTTGTACTTCTTGGATTTTATTCATCAGAGAGATAACTTCTTGAGCATATGTTGGAACTACGCTCGGTGGGTTATAAGTCCTCAGAATTTCCTCATTAGTGTCTTTATCTTCATAGTATCGAGCTGTTTTTGGGTGATTACCGCCAAGGTGTTGCGCAATGAGCTCAATAGCCTTTTGGGTTGATCCTCCGAGACCTGCTTTACATGAATGCCATCCCCAAGCGTTCTCAGGAAATCTCTTACATGCAAATCGGCCACCAGTTGATTCGCGAACCGCAATTGCTGGAATTAGTCGCCAATCAAGCCCATTTTTTTCAGCCTCGACAACCATCTTCATACCATTACCTGCAAGGGGCATGTTGCTCTTTGCAAAGTAGGCATCAATTTTGGCAGCTTTCTCTTCCCTTTCCACTTGGAGAGCACGCTCTTGCGATGTCTGACTATCATCCGCCTGAGCTGCTATAAACTGGTCAATACTCGCAGTAAAACTGGAGAGAGACAAACTTGTAGCAATCATCGGAACGACAATAAATGAACGAAGTATTTGTTTTGTTTTTGTTGAACTCATAGATTCCGGTTGAGCTCCGGAGGAACTTCATGACGGTATATTTTCGCGCTTTATCCCTTATAGAAAGAGCTAAAAAGCGAAAATTCGTTATACCAATACAGGCTAACGAATTACTTATATAGTAGCACAAAGCGTCCATACTGTCAATGGTTATACAATAAAAAATACTAGTGTCAAACATAAAAACCCTTATAAAATAAGGGTTTTTTATACCATAAATATTGACGATATATCAATAAAGTTGTCTTATTTTGAAGCTATAGCTAGCTCTCTGCGAAAGCTAGCTATTTGTTCGAAGAAATAGTTGCTGTCATTGTAATAACCTGCTCTCGAAGCCGATCTTCCATCTCTCGAAAGAGGTAGGTTGCCTCTTTTTTGTATTCAACAAGCGGCTCTCTTTGACCATATGCCCGAAGTCCTACTGACTGACGCATATGCTCAAGGGTATCAATATGCTCAACCCAAAGAGTATCGATGGTGTAGAGAATAATTCTTCGAACTGATTCCCAAAGTGCATCACCGTGCTCCTTATGAAGCTTTTCAACGAGTTCTTTCGTTTCCTGATTCTCTCCAATAAGCTCATAGAAAACACTTTTTATATGTGCCACATCCCCTTCTACCATTGCTCGACGACGAGTATAAGTCACGGTTCGCTGATGAGAGAGCACTGTGTCATACTCAAGTGTCGACTTTCGAGCATCAAAGTGAAACCCTTCGATTTTCTTTTGGGCAGATTCAAGCGCATTTGAAACGAGCCGGTGGGCTATTGGCTGATCAGCTGGAACACCGAGTCTTTTCATCATGCCTTTGATTCGATCAGAGCCGAAGACACGCATAAGCTCATCATCAAGAGAGACATAAAACTGAGTTTCTCCTGGATCTCCCTGTCTTCCCGCTCGGCCTCGAAGCTGGTTATCGATACGCCTTGCCTCGTGTCGTTCGGTACCAATAACAAAAAGTCCTCCGAGGTCAACTACTTCTTTTTGTTTTTCTGGAGTTGATGGATTACCCCCTAGGATAATGTCGACACCTCGACCGGCCATATTGGTTGCAATAACAACAGAGCCTTTTTCTCCTGCCTGAGCAGTGACCGAACCTTCTTCTTCGTGATTTTTTGCATTGAGCACTTTATGTGGAATACCAGAGCGCTTAAGGTACGCCGAAAGAAGTTCGTTTTTTTCAACAGAAACAGTACCAATAAGTACTGGCTGCCCTTTTGTATGAAGCTCTTTTACTTTTCGAGCGATTGCTTCAAACTTACCCTCTTCAGTCATAAAAATAAGGTCGTTATTATCAATTCGCTGAGATACTTTATTTGTTGGAATAGTCACCACCGGGAGTGCGTAGACTTTCATAAATTCTTCCTCTGAAGTCTTTGCGGTACCAGTCATCCCAGAGAGTTTTTTATAAAACTTAAAGTAGTTTTGGTAAGTAATGGATGCAACAGAGCGAGTTTCTTGCTCTATGTTTACTCCTTCTTTTGCCTCAATAGCCTGGTGAAGTCCTTCACTCCACCGCCGTCCTGGCTGCATACGACCAGTAAACGGATCAACAATGATTACCTCTCCATCTTTAACCACATAATCTTTATCTTTGGTAAAAAGTGCTTGAGCACGAATCGCTGTTTCAAGATAGTGCACATACTTTACACTTTTTTCAGTATACATATCAACAATACCAAGGAGCTTTTCTGCCTTTGTAATCCCCTCATCAGTGAGCTGAATTGCTCGTTGTTTTTCATCAACCGTATAATCAGTCTCTTTTTCAAGCTTTTTTGCAACATCGGTCACCGTCTTATAGAGAGACTCTGAATCAGCAACTGCAGAGGAGATAATAAGTGGAGTTCGAGACTCATCTATCAGGATAGAGTCAACCTCGTCAACAACAGCAAAAAAATGTTCTCGCTGTGAGATCTGCTCTTTTGTCTGCACAAGATTGTCTCGAAGATAATCAAAACCAAACTCGCTATTTGTTCCATAAGTAATATCAGCTGCGTATGCTTCTTTTCGAGTACATGGCCGGAGAAACTGCCTTACTACTTCAAAAGAGCCTTTTTCATCTCGCTCTTTATCGAGCGCAACATCTGTCCCTTCAGGAAGATGATTTGGATCATAGAGAAAAGATTTATCTTGACCATTAATCACCGCAACAGAAAAACCAAGGAACGCATAAATCTGTCCCATCCATGTCGCATCTCGTCGTGCAAGATAGTCGTTCACTGTCACTACATGAACTCCTTTTCCAGCGAGTGCATTGAGTGACACTGCGAGCGTTGCAACAAGTGTCTTTCCTTCTCCGGTTCGCATTTCAGCAATCTTACCTTCGTGTAGTACTGCTCCACCAATAAGCTGTACATCATAGTGCCGTTTACCGCTGACACGCTTTGAGGCTTCTCGAACAAGCGCAAAAGTGTATGGCAAAAGTGCATCAAGAGACTCGCCTTTTGCATAGCGATTTTTCAGTGCTTCAACTTCTTTTGGAAAATCACTATCAAGAAGTTTTGAAGCTTGTTCTTCAAGAGCATTTACCTTTGAGACAATGCCTTTATATTTGCGTATTTGATTGCCATCAAACACTTTTTGTAGAAATGAAAATGCCATATAAGGTGCTCATTCTACCATAAAAAGGCTTCTTTTTCCAGTCCAAAAAAGACCAACCCCACCTTTTTCAAAGTGGGGTTGGTTAAGTGGAAAGAGATGACCAGAAGTATAAACCTCTGGTGTGAAAAAGAATTAAATCTTCTTTTTCTTTGAAGCTTTCTTAGAAGATTTCTTTGAAGCTTTCTTCGCTGACTTCTTCTTTGCTGCTTTTTTCTTTGCTGCCATAAAATTATGAAGTGAATTATTTTTTTAATCGTGATGATCGACCAGTGAATTGTGAATACGCGTTATCACCACTTTCATAATTATCTCGTGTCTACAACAAACGAGCAATATTTTTTTGAAATAAACTGTGGATAACTTTTTTATTTTTAAAAAAATTTTAGAAAAAAATTTTATTTTTTTTATAAAAACTTTTCTAAAGAATATTTTTAATTAAAAAAACAAAAAAATCCGCATTAAGCGAATTTTTTTGATGTTGTTGTACTCATAAGCCGAATTCTGTTTTAGTGATCATTTATCTGGGAGTGTTGTTACCAACACCCTCGAGCGACACTCCGCGCGCAGAGCGCGCGAAAGTCAAAAGTTCATAAAGTTCATAAAGTTCATAAAGTGAGCTACAACTGCGACTTACTTTACAAACTTTACAAACTTTCAACTTTATAACTCGCGCGTGCTCTGCACGCGACACGGTCTTGCACACGGATAGGCATTTAGCCGTTTCAGCCGGACTAAACCGGATCGTTTCTGTTCGCAGCCCTATGCTTGCGCACGATGGGTATTACCCACTACCTGTGCGCGTGGAACGCGCAAGTTACAAGTTCTTAAGGTTATAAAGTTCATAAAGGAGACCAAAGCCTTACTTTACAAACTTTCAACTTTCAACTTTATAAACTGCGTGTCCCACACGCTGTGTGTTCGGACTTTCCTAACCTCCTTATTGCTAAAGAAGCTCGATCATTCGGTACAACAAGGCTAGTATACGGGGATTTAAGCAATGTGCAAGATTAAAGGAAAGTGTCTGTAATAGAAAGGGTGTAT
Organism: uncultured Candidatus Saccharibacteria bacterium; assembly: GCA_964408305.1. GTDB lineage: Bacteria > Patescibacteriota > Minisyncoccia > Phycocordibacterales > UBA9973 > UBA4124. The sequence continues at coordinate 6,335 of CAYOYW010000007.1, read as the reverse complement.
CCTGCCCCAAAGCTCACAAGGAGCAATCTGTCTCCTTTCTTAATTATTCCTTCATCAATCTTTTGTGATAAACACAATGGTACGGATGCTCCGGCAGTATTACCCATTTTCTCAAGATTAGTAAGAATCATATCCATCGAAACATTTAATCGACTAGCAATTTCTTCTAACATACGCATATTGGCTTGGTGCGGAATAATATATTTGAAGTCTTTTAATGTCAAAGAGTGTTTTTCTAAAAACTCGCTAATTACTTTCACTGTAAGTTCAATACCATGCTGGTATACTTTTTGCCCATCAAGCTCAAATTTTTCGTCTGCCCATTTTTCACTCGTAAACGGGGTTTTGAAATAAACATCTTCTAGGTTATCAGCAATGACTCGTGAAAAGCAGCTATTAATACCTTGCTCATTATCATCGCATGATTCAATTAAAATAGAAGCTGCTGCATCTCCAAACAATACCCCTGTTTTATGATGAAAGGCATCAATTGTTTTAGTCATTCTATCGGTTCCACAAACAATTATCTTCTTTGCTTTTCCTGATTCAATCATCATTACAGCCTGTTCTAACCCAAACAGAAAGCTTGGACAAGCAGCGACCGTATCGTAACCAAAAGCATTAATTGCTTTTATATTCTTAATCACCACAACTGCTGTTGACGGGAAAAAATAATCTGGGGTAAGCGTCCCAACAATAAGACAATCAATTTCTTGGGGTTGAGTACCTGTTTTTTCTAATAGTTTTTCAATTGACTTGGTCGCCATATCTGCGGCTGTTAAATCATCTGAGTATCTTCTCTCGAGAATCCCTGTTTTCGCAAATATTTTATCGGCAGTTATTGTTCCATACTTTTCTTCCAATTCCTGATTGTTTACAATTCGTTCGGGTATATAGTGAGCAATATCGGTTATTTTCGCCTTCATAATTATTTAACTATAACTCATATTTTAAATATGTAAACCTAGTTTTTAAAATTGAGATTTTTGCTTTAGAATTGACAAAACAGTATCCCCAGGCAAGATATTAATTCTCTCAATTTAATTGCTATAATCTAAATTGAGGATAAAGAAAAAACCAGTCACACTAATGACTGGAAAAAGATTAAATTCTTATTTTCTTTATTTAATTTTTATTGAATTGGAGATGGCACAGGCATTTTTGAAATGTTCTGTGCTGTTTTCGTTAGAGAGGCATTTATTGCTTCATCTATATGCTCCTTGGTTACTCCCAACCCTAGGAAGAGTTCTCGGAAAGCTTCCAGTTGAGCATCTCTCAATAAATTGAAAGCGTTGACTGGTCCTACCTTTGGAGCAACCACATTCATGAAAGTAAAGATTGGATCTTCTGTTTTCATTCTGCTGACATCTATCGTGTGTCGTTCGCCAGTTAGGGCCGTGTAGAAACTGGAAAGCTACTTTTAATTTCACGACCCCTTTCAGAAACCAAACCTAGATTGGTTGCTAGTAAGAGTAACGAAATTTTACGCTTCGCAGTTTACACAAGTACTATCTTCTGCAACAAGAATAACTTTTGGTTTTTTGGCATCTTGCTCTTGAAGCTTTTTGCGACCGAACTGTTGTGCAGCATTCATAGAGTGTTGGTAGTAGAGAGTCTTGATCCCCTTTTCCCATGCGTAGAGATATAGAGAGTTCAAATCCTTTGCAGAAATCGCTGGGTCAATCATGATGTTGAGTGATTGAGCTTGGTCTATGTATTTTTGTCTATCAGCGGCTTGTTCGATGATTGTCTTTTGTTCTATTTCACTAAAGGTACGGAAGACTTGCTTCTCATGATCTGTTAGGAATTCTAGGTGTTGTACTGAACCATCATTGTCTCGAATACTACTCCACACACCAGTTGTATTTTGACCTTTCTCTTCAAGAAGCTTTTCAAGAATAGGGTTTCGTAGTGTTACTTTCATTTTGTCGACGTCTTTTACAAAGATGTTACTCATGAGAGGCTCTATACCTTGAGAAACTTGTCCAAGAATAAATGCAGAAGAAGTTGTCGGAGCTATAGCAAGAAGTGTAGTATTGCGTCTACCATAACCCTTGAGTACTTCTGGTTCACCATACTCTTTTGCCATTTGTTCTGATGCTTTATAAGCCTTCTCTTTTATAAGAGCAAAAATTTCATTGTTTAGAACTGCAGCTTCAGCACTTTCAAATGCAATGTTGTTCTCTTGAAGAAAACTATGCCAACCAAGAACTCCAAGTCCTAGTGCTCGGTGCTCTTTTGCAAACTTGTGTGCGCGTTGCATGAAATAAAAGGCAGACTGCTTTTGTGGATCTTCACTGTCTCGGAAACTTTCAAGTCGCTCTACGAATTCACCTATGACAGTATCAAGGAACATTGTCAGAGTCTCAACAGCATCGGTGTCTTTCCATTCGTGGTAATGACGAAGGTTTATAGAAGACAAACAACAAACAAAAGAAAGTTCATCACTTGTAGGTAAACAAATCTCAGAACAAAGATTACTTCCGTAGATTTTCATACCCTTATCTTTATAAACATCAACAGTATTGTTGTTGACTGTATCACTAAAGAGAATATATGGATAACCTATCTCTGTACGACGCTGAATGATCTTGGCCCAAACCTTACGCTTTTCTTGATCGCCGTCTACCATAGCCTTGAGCCATGCGTCTCCCACTGTTACGGCATAAGTAGACTCTTGGATAGGATGACCTTCTTTTCCAATATTTAAAAACTCTTCTATGTCACCATGCTCTACAGGCAAATACGGTGCACAGTGCCCACGACGTACTGTTCCTTGGCTTACGATGTTGATAAGCTCGTCAAAGAGCTCCATGAAGTGAACAGAGCCAGAAGAGTGTCCGTTGTCTTTGATAACTGCTCCACGAGGACGAAGACCTCCAAAGTACGCAGATGTTCCACCTCCATACTTGGTCATCATACCTACCTCAGCGTGAGTAAAAAGAATACGACTCATATCATCAGCTACATAGCTACCAAAACAACTAATAGGAAGACCGCGAGTCTGTCCGTAGTTAGCCCAAATAGGAGTCGCAAGAGAGTAGTACCCCTTTGACATATAGTCATAAAACTTATCAGCAAATCCAGGTTTTCCAAGACGACGCTCTGCATTCTCTGCAATCTCACGAATACGGTCTTCAGCGCTTTGACCGTTCATAAGGTAACCCTTTGCTAAAAATTTTCTACTATTTTCGTTGAGCCAATACATGATGTGTTTTTGATTTTTAGTTTGTTAATATTTTTTAAAAAAGATCTTCACTGGTTATACTTTTATTCTTTTTATTGTAGTTAATTGATTTTTTATTGAAGAAGTCTCCGTGCTTTGTGGCTATAACTTCGTCATAAAACCAATCTGATTCTTTTAAGAGATCATCATCTGTCTCAAAAGGTTTCTTCATGCCAATACTGTGGAGTGATTTGTTAAATCGTTCCTTGATAAACTCGAGCACAACGGCTTTTGACATAAATTCCAGCTCTCCTTTTTCAAAAATCCATTCGACCACTTGTTTTTCTGACTCAAATGCCTCCTTACATATCCTTACAATCTCCTCTTCAAAGGCACTGTCAAACCATTCGGGGTGTTCCGCTTTAATGATATTGATAAGATCAATACCAAAGAGACCGTGGATCTGCTCTTCTTTTGAAGTAGCCTCAACTGCGTTTGAGATACCTTTAAAGAGGTTCTTGTGCTTGTTAAAGGACATAATAATGAGGAATTGAGAAAAGAGTGAGACATGCTCAATAAAAAGAGCAAAAAGGAGGATGGATTGACTATAGTCTCTATTTTCTTCGCTTCGTGCGTTTGCTAAAGCTTTTTCGAGATACCGTACTCGATTCATGAGTGCTGGAATCTCCCCAATACTATGAAAGGCTTCATTAAGACCAAGGATTTCAAGCAGGTGCGCGTAAGCATCAGTGTGCCGTACCTCACTTTCTGCAAAAGTAGCACCAACAGCACCAACTTCTGGTTTTGGAATCTTTTTATAGATATCACCCCAAAAGGTTTTTACTGCAACTTCTATCTGTGCAATAGCAAGCATGGCATTTCGAATAGCATTTCGCTCTACCTCATCAACATTCACCTTAAAGTTCTGGACATCGCCTACAAAGTTAAACTCAGTATGGATCCAGTATGAGTGACGAATAGCACTTACATACTCATAGAGTTCTGGGTACTCATACGGCTTCAAATAAAGCCTTTTCTTGAAAAGATCTCGATTGCGCTCCTTTGCTCGCTCTTCTCGGTACAAAATATAGGCCTTGGCAACCTCAAAATCCCCTTTCTCTGCAATGGCTTTTTCAACAATATTCTGAATATCCTCAACCTGAGGGATACGATGAGGAGCATAGTCTTTTTCAATGGTCGCAACAATACTATCGACAAGATCCGAAAGGGAGACAATATCAATGAGTACTTTTGTTGCAGCATATGCTCGTGAAATCGCTGATTCAATGCGAGACCGGTCAAAGTCTACAATCATTCCGCTTCTTTTTTCCACTTGCATGATGCCCATAGATAAAAATCACTACACTAATAAAAACTCGTGCATGTATTATACAAAATAGAACGGGTGGTATGAAAATTTTTTACTATTTTTTATAGTACAGAAATAAAAAAGAGTTAGTGTAAAGGTGTGTCCCCAGACAGCATGATAAACAAAAGACTTTTTGAAACTAAAATCGTGTTTCTTGTGTCAGTGTCAGTAATTGGTTTTCGGAAAGATTGTGCTGTGTGGAAAAACCAGCATTCACCTCAAGGACAAACTGCGCGGGGCTTGGCGGATAAAATATTTGAGGATATGAATTAGGGGCAATATCCTTTGAAATACCTATAATTTTAAAATCTTTATCAATCCATACAATATCAAGCGGATAGGCCATATCTTTCATCCAAAATCCATAAAAATCAGGCTTATCAAAGAGAAACAGGAGACCACTTTCTTTTGGTAAGGAAAGAGTGCCAGAAAGCCCCTGTTCTCGTTCTTCCGGAGAGTCAGCGAGCGTAACAGGAATAGAGAATGAACCCAACGAAAGAACCCACTCCTTCTCCGTAGCATTGCCTACCTCTAGCGCCGGCGGGAGTTGCTCTTTGTGCAGAAATAAAGAACGCAAAAGGAGCACTACTAAAAGTGCTCCTCCTGCGATAAGTATTGTATAGAGAATGCGAATCTGTCTTGTTTTTGGAGCAATAATCATCTTTCTATTGCCTCATTCTACCAAATCATATGCTCTATAGATACACACGACTTGGATTTTTGTACTATAACCTCAGTACCAGGAGTAAGTATTGAGTCACTTACCACAACCTGTGCTCTTGCGAGCATATCGATCGTTTCAATCCGTCTTCCGAAGAAGAGCGAGACTATCTCAATTTGAGTTAATCCACGACCAGCTTCCGCTAGCCGTGCCTTGTTACGACTTATTCCCTGTCACCGATCTTACCGTAGTCCCTGCTTATGCAGAGCCTTCGGGTACTACCGGCTCCCTTGAATTGACGGGCGGTGAGTACAAGACTCGAGAACGTATTCACCGCAGTTTGGCTGACCTGCGATTACTAGCGATTCCAGCTTCATGAAGTCGAGTTGCAGACTTCAATCCGAACTAGGGCTACTTTTGAGGATTAGCTCCGGATCACTCCATTGCGACCCACTGTAGTAGCCATTGTATTATGTGTGTGGCCCCAGATATCAAAGGGACATGCTGACCTGGCGTCATCCTCTCCTTCCTCCCAGCCCGAAAATTGCATCACTCAGATCCTCTGTGGAGCAAACTAATATAAATACTAGTTTACTCCGCAGAGAACCCGAAGGTCCTCTGTGGAGTAGTACAATATAAATACTGTACTACTCCACAGAAGACCCTGATGTAATCTTTGGGCTGGGCGGTCTTGCCTGACACTTGTAACAGACAACGAGGGTTGCGCTCGTTAGCCCACTTAAGGGAACAGTTCAAACCACGAGCTGACGACGGCCATGCATCACCTGCTCTACTGTCTTGCGAGGGCTCTGGTTTCCCAGAGCTTTCAGTAGAGTTTCAAACCTGGGTAAGGTTCTTCGTTTACCTACGAATTAAACCACATAATCCACCGCTTGTGCGAGTCCCCGTCTATTCCTTTGAGTTTTAGCCTTGCGGCCGTACTTCCCAGGCGCTTCACTTAACGCGTTAGCTTCGCCTCTCAGAGGGTCGATACTCCGAAAAGCTAGTGAAGATCGTTTAGGGCGTGGACTACTGGGGTATCTAATCCCATTCGCTACCCACGCTTTCGTGTTTCAGTGTCAGTAATGTGCCAGTGTGCTGCCTTCGCTTTTGGTATTCCCCATGATATCAACGGATTT
>CAYOYW010000006.1:17926-38968 GCA_964408305.1 uncultured Candidatus Saccharibacteria bacterium | reverse complement strand
CTCTAAAATGCTCCGCAAACACAAAAAGCCCAAAAGGGCTTTTTGTGTTTGCGGGCCACTCGGGTCTAGTACCAGGAGTGTGAGGCACCATAAGGGCCGTTTGAAATAATTTTAGAGGTAAATTGAGGCATGTGGGTCGGGGCTAGCTTTTTATATCCGGGAAATAATTCTCGATATAACGGGCCATTTCCGAATATCCGTTTTTATCCAACCATTCGCGAGCGGTGGTAAAGACACGGACCGCCTCGCAAAAGTTTTCGTCATAATCTTTGCCGTTTCCTTTGTCATATTCCTTCGCGTATTCTGTGATATTGCCGAGTTTGTCGACGATATTCTTCCATTCCTGCTCATGTGGCTTTTGATATACCAAATGCTGGAAGATATTGTGCCCGATTTCATGAGCAAGCGTGCCTAAGGTGTACATCTTTGACCTTTCGTTTTGAGGAACAACTGAAAGGTATTCCAGTCCAACTTCGTCGAGCTTGTTTTCCTTGATACCCTTGTTTTCTTTATCAAATTCCTGATTAAAAATCGCGACCGGCGTCGGCAGTACCGCGCCGGATTCGACAAGAGCTATATTAGTCAGCTCATTGGAAGTGTTGCGATTCCAAACAGCAAAGCTTTCCGCGCGATATACATGATCCTCAATGTGTTTAAGCTGCTCCGCGGAGAGCTTGTCGTGATATTTCAAAAAGACCTCTTTTGGGATGTAATATTCTCCGGGCTCGATACCGATAAAGTTATCCTCGGGAGCTTGGTAATTGACCTCGTTCAACCTGACGTCAATCGCCGTAATGAGTGATTGTTTCAATATATCTCCAGAAAAATGTGAGTCTATAAATTGAACGAGTTCCTCGTTGGTAATTATTTTCTCATCGTTGTTTTCAATAATAATTTCAGTCTCATTGAAATTATTTAGAGTATTCTCGTATGCATGCAAATCGTCGTTTTCAAATTTTGCTTGCAAATCCTGCCATACTTGTGCCGGAAGCCCTGCATTTTTAAAGCCCTCGAAATCCGCTCTCATTTCTTGCAGATTGAGAGGAGTCTTTTCGTTCTTTGGGAATTCGTCGGCTTTGAAATTCATGTACTAATTTTAGCTTAAAATACGCCCTTCGCGTAATCAGGTGCTTGGGTCGCACTATTACCTTAAGCACTCGGGTCGCTTTTAGAGCGCCCTACTTGGCGGTCTACGTGGGTTAAGTACCCACACGTTCAAGCCTTATAAGGGTATTCTAGTGCATTTTGGGTATGCGAATCTAGGTACGTGGGTCGGGGTTTATTTTTTCTGAACAACAATGATTAGGAAGGTTGGGTAGATGTCTCCGTTAATTTGCTCTGACGCAGGAAAATCATAACCTTCTTTAATATCAACTAGAGAGAACTTGTTGAGAAAATCGGAATTCAAATACTCGCTTAAGGTATGACTTGCTTCGGTCACTGTTATTTTTCCATCAAAGATGATTGATTCCACGAGTTCTTTTTTAAAGTAATCTTTTCCTTGCTTCTTTTTCTCGATAAACTGTCGCATCGGATGAACGACAAGGAATGTAAAATATCCTTGGTCATCCAGTAGTCGATATACCTCATCGTAAATCGGCTTTATCTCTTGAGCTGTCTGGATGGCGTACTTAGAAACAATTAAGCCAAATTCCTTAGAGTTAAAAGACATTTTCGAGGAAAAGGATTCATTTCTGATGTCAGATACATTCTTGTCCTGCTTCGCTAAAGTGCACATCTCGGCAGAGGCATCTACGCCAGAGTATGTAAATCCCTTCTGGACATAGAAAACCGCATCCTTACCCGCTCCACATCCCAAATCTAAAACTTTCTTATTCCCGATACTAGAGACAATTTCATCTGTAATCACTGAGAAAAAAGCATCGGTTGATACGTGAGCTTCCTGATTATCGTAGAATTCATTAAATTCTTCCGCTGTTTTATCATATTGTTTCTCAAAAGTATCCATGCTGTTATTTCCATTTTACCTTACATTTGAAAACTCAGGTAATCGGGTCGCTCCACCTACCTAAGTATGTGGGTCATGCCGATACTAAGTTTTCTTGGCGGTCTCTCTTGGACAAAGTTCGAAACTACCTTGCCGAGAATCCTGATGAATGAATACTAACACACATGCGGACTCGGTTTTGCGAAACTACTTTCTGGGGACATGGATTCGCAAAACCTCGGCTGTGTTCCGCGGGCAGGAAGGGTCTGGGAGGGAATGCCCGCGGGGTTTTGGATTTTTTGGCGGGGGCTAAAAGAAAAAACTACCCGATGCCGAGTAGTTTTTAGAGATCATTTATCTCTAACGCTTAAATAGTTTACCAATAAGTTCCTGTGGTACGTCCGCACCGTTTCGTTTCTTAGCTCTGAACGGCTTCGCAAGTGCGGTTAGTGTTCCAAACCCGCTAGCTCCCCTAATATAATTTCTTTCAAAATCATACATCAATCTTTTAGTGTTGCACTCATTAATGCGCAACAAGTTTAAAAGTCCATCAATTCCCCCTACCAGTCTTAAATCAAGTTCCAGCAAGGATTGCTCGTACCTACCATATTCTTCATAAAACCATACTCTGCTATCGTCTGTCCTTAGGGTAACACTTTTATGGTTTCTGAAGAAAACGCTTATTGTATGATTCTGTGACCCATTCCCAAATATAACTACCGTCCCCGGTAATCTTCTATTGTCGCTACTAGCATAAATCATTAACTTATTTTCTCCGGTTTGGAGTTCAACTTGTCTTTGGCTGTTGCCATAAATTGTTACAGTAGTCATATTTATTTAATTTTTTATAAATGAACAAATTTCTGTTTCGTCCTTTTGGACTCATCAGTCAGAATACTCATTCCGAGACAGTGAGGAGATTTTACTATTAGGCTCTCCTCGTTTTCCTGATTTATAAGTTTAATTTCTTTCTACCCTGAAAGTGGGTAGTGCCGCAATTGCTGCATCGGTTTTTTCCCTGTCAACCTTAATACCTGCCTTTTCCAATCTTTCCCATAAAGTATCTATCTCTATGGGGGTTCTGTTGTACCAAGACCAATCCATAAGCTTGGTACTAAAACCGGGAACAACGTACTCCTTTGTTCCTATAATTGGTATTGAAACGGGTATACCCCCATTAAGGTCAAGAAACCTTACGCCTTGGCCAGCACAACCTGCACCTGACAACAACAATCCCATACTTAAACGATACTTCTCGTCTGAATATCTTTCATCAATCCATATTATTGGAACAATGAAGCAGATGTTGAAATCTATGGGCAATATCTTTACGATTTGCCCTCTGCTGTTTAGGCAGTGCACGTATCCGAAGCAACATCCTCCACCTCCTACAACGACTTCTGTGTTGTAAAGCCAGCCATTATTTCTAAGTTCAGGTATCATACTTGATATACCTTCTTCAAACTGGGGCATAACCAGTCCGACCCTTAATTCTCCCTCGCAAGGGTTAAGAAATGGGCTAGTAAAAAATGGTTGACCGTCTCTTAAAAGAGATTGCGGGTGTTCTTCCTGTGAAATACTATATTTTTTCATATTTTTATTTTTTAAATGAACAATTTATTTATCTGACCACAGTATATCAGTTTGTAAAGTATTTGTCAATACTAATACAACTATATTTGGCTATATTTCTTATATAAGCTTTATATTTATACACATAATAGTGTTGACATAGTATCAACAACAATATATACTCTGAGTATGTTAAACCAATATTTACAACAACTAGGCTTTAGTGATAAGGAAATCGCGGTATATTTGTGCGTTTTAGAGAACGGCAAGCTTTCTGCAGCGGCAGTTTCTCGTATTACCAAAATCAACCGTACTACTGTTTATAGTGTTTCGAAAGAGCTTATAAAGAAAGGAATTATCCACGAAGATCTTGGTGGAACAAATCGATACTATACAGCCCTATCTACCGACGAGCTTCGAAATCTCTATAAATCACAAGAGGTTGATTTGGAACAAAAAAAGACTGTTATCGAGGAGGTAATTCGAGAGCTTGATGCGTTGCCAAAATCAAAACAGTATTCAGTGCCAAAAATTCGCTTTATTGATGAGTTGCGTATGAATGATTTTCTGTTTAAGCAGTTACCTGTATGGATAGAGAGCGCCAAAAAACAGAATGACCGTAATTGGTGGGGTTTTCAGGATGTTTCATTACTTGAATCATACAAAGATTGGGTTGAGTATCATTGGAAAATTTTTCCCGATGATTTTGGCACACGATTGATTACAAATAAGAAACAAGCAGAAAAAGAATTAGCAGGGAAAATTGCAAACGAACGGAGACAGGTAAAGTATTGGGATAAAACCGTAGATTTTACCGCAACACATGCGGTGCTTGGGGATTATGTTTTATTTATAGTCACCAACCAACACCCGCATTATCTCGTAGAAACCCATGACGCAGTCATGGCTCAAAATCTACGAGAAATGTTTAAAGGTCTTTGGGAAAAGATTTAGTAGCCCCCGCCAAAAAATCCAAAACCCCGCGGGCATTCCCTCCCAGACCCTTCCTGCCCGCGGAACACAGCCGAGGTTTTGCGAATCCATGTCCCCAGAAAGTAGTTTCGCAAAACCGAGTCCGCATGTGTGTTAGTATTCATTCATCAGGATTCTCGGCAAGGTAGTTTCGAACTTTGTCCAAGAGAGACCGCAAAAACCCAAAATGTGTTTCCGAACCCCACAAGCGGTCAGTGCTTCGCACTGGCTGTTTTGTATTCTCCCCGAAAAATGCAGCGTCCGAAAGGATTTTGTGCGCAGGGCGCGGGGGTGCTCGTTTGCCAATACAAAAACAAAAATGGTACTATGAACACGCACCAACATCATAGAGACCCACAGAGCTATTTTATTTTCGAGCATCAAAATGGCTAACTGTGTTCAATGTCGCTCTTTGGGTGATGTTGGTGCAACATGGTTAGCCATTTTGGTTTTTGCATATGAATCACGCCAGAAAATTTTTCATATATACCCGCAAAAGCACCGATACTGAAGATCGGCAGGTTAGAAGTATTTCGGATCAACTGGCCGAGTTAAAGTCTTTGGCGTTAAAAGAAAACATTGAGATTATTGATATATTCGTAGAAAAACAAACCGCCAAAGCTCCGGGTCGGCCAGTATTTAATGAGATGCTTTTGCGTATTGAAAAAGGAGAAGCATCTGGAATTTTAGCATGGCATCCCGATAGATTAGCGAGAAATAGTATTGATGGTGGAAAGATAATTTATCTCCTTGATACTGAAGTAATAACCGAGCTAAAATTCCCGACGTTCTGGTGTGATCCAACTCCGCAAGGCAAGTTCATGCTTTCCATTGCTTTCGGTCAGTCAAAATATTATGTGGACAATTTGAGCGAGAATATAAAGCGCGGACACAGGAATAAAGTGAAAGAAGGAATATGGCCTCGAAATGCTCCTCTCGGATATGTGAATGTAAAAGGAGGCATTGAACCGCATAAAACTCTCGCTCCGCTGATCAAAAAGCTTTTCGAGGCATATTCCACAGGTAGATTCACTTTGCGGGAAGTCCGCGAAAAATTTCTTACTCTCGGTCTACAAGGTAAAACTGGTCTGTCTATCTCAAATTGTCAGGTTATTTTGACTAATCCGATCTATATTGGGCTTATCCGTTGGCATGGAGAGATTTTTGAAGGAAAGCATGAGCCGATTATTTCAAAGAAACTTTTTGATATTTGTCAGGAAGTGATGAGCCGAAAGTCCAAGCCGAAGTCTCGCGGACTGAAATCATATCTCTATCGAGGATTTTTCCGTTGCGGAGAGTGTGGCTGTTTCATTACCACCGAGACAAAGAAAGGTCATAACTATCTCCGTTGTACCAAACGGAAAAATCCTTGCGAGCAAAAATATGTTCGTGAGGAAATCATCACTTCCCAAATCAAAAAGAATATTCAAAAAGTTTCTTTGCCACTCGATTGGACGAAGTGGATGATTGAAGAAAATGCAAAGGATCAATCATCCGAAAATCAATCGAGCGAGATTTTTTCTCAAAAAATTCAAAATGAAATTTCTCTTTTAGATTCAAAAATAGAGAAGCTGATGAACGCATATCTTGAAAATGCTGTGTCGCTAGACGAGTACCGCGAAATGAAAAACAAGCTGATGGGTGAAAAACAGCTTCTCAAAGAGACATTGCAAGATTTTGAGAAAAAATCTCATAATCGGTTCGAACTTGCCGACAAGTTTCTAAAAGCTTGTATTTACGAAGCGGAATTGGCAAACGAGCGAACAGATGAAGAAAATCTTCATCTGTTCCAAAAAGTCGGTTCGAACTTTAAAATTTTAGATCGAACCGTACTTTTTGAGCCACGCGGAGCGTGGAAAATGCTTACGGATGCTGGGTTCGGCGGGGAGAATACAAAACAGCCAGTGCGAAGCACTGACCGCTTGTGGGGTTCGGAAACACATTTTGGGTTTTTGCGGAGGCGGCGAGATTCGAACTCGCGGACCCTTTCGAGTCTCCTGTTTTCAAGACAGGTGCACTAAACCACTATGCGACGCCTCCGAGCACAAGATAGCACAAAAACCCAACCCTTTCAACGCTTCCGTGCTATTATCTCCGGTATGAAGTATCTTGGTATTGACTATGGTACAAAGAGGATAGGCCTTGCACTTTCTGATGAAGAGAGAAGCTTTGCGTTTCCTTTGAATATTATTTCTCCAAAGGAAGCGCTTGGTGAAATACAAAACATCATAGAAAAGGAGGGGGTTATAGGTATTGTGATAGGCAGATCGGTTGCCTCAAACGGACTCCCAAATGAGCTTTCAGGAGACATAGAAAACTTTGCAAAAAAGCTCGAAAAGCTTGCGCCAGTCTTCTTTCAGCGAGAAGGGTTCTCCTCTGTTGAGGCACATCGCTATCAAATAAAAAAAGGAAATCGAGATGACAGTGCCGCTGCTATTATCTTGCAGCGTTTCTTAGACACACAAAGTATGACACAATAAATAGTATGGAATATATTTCGATTGACGAATTTAAAAAGGTAGAAGCTCGTATTGGTAAGGTTATCTCTGCAGAAGCTGTTTCAGGATCAGAAAAACTTCTTCGCCTTATGCTCGACTTTGGAGATGAATCTCCCCGACAAATACTCTCTGGTATTCATGCGTGGTACGAACCAGAAGCTTTGATAGGGAAATCACTTCTTTTTGTCACAAACCTTGCCCCTCGAAGTATGATGGGGCTTGAGTCGCAAGGTATGCTCATGGCTGTTGATGGGGTTGATGGTGCACCAGTGTTTATCGTTCCGGAAAAAGAAGTTGCTCCTGGTGCAAAGGTGCGATAGTGCTGTAGTCTTATCGAATACTATCTCGTATAATAGAAGAGTGAATATTCTTAGTAGACTGTTTCCAACGCCGCCATTTATCACACTACCAACTGTTGGTCTCGACTTTTCAGATGCAACAATGCGTTTTGTTTCTCTCTCTATGGTTCCTCACGGGCTTGTCCCAAAACGATTTGCCGAAATGGCGATTCCCGAAGGGTGTATGAAAGGTGGGCGCATCATTGATAATGATAAATTTATTGCCTTTCTTAGAGAAGTACAGACAAAACACAAGCTCAAATATGTACGAGTCTCCATTCCTGAATCTCAGGTTTACTCTTTTACTCTTTCTTTAGACCCTGATGCAAAAACAAATATTCGAGAATCAATTGAATTTTCTATAGAGGATAATATTCCGCTTAAGGCGATTGAAACAGTGTTTGATTACCATGTTCTCAGTCACACTGAAAAAGCGCTTACTGTACAGGTTGTTGCAATTTCAGAAACTGTTGCGCTTAACTATTTCAACGCTTTTTCTGCTGCGGGTATTTATCCAGTAAGTTTTGAGCTTGAGGGTCAGGCAATCACGAGAGCAGTGCTTGATCCTGCCGATACAGGATCGTGCATGATTGTTGATTTTGGTGCACATCGTACCGGCATTACGATAGTGACAAACCAAACAGCAATGGTCACCGCAACACTCGACTTTGGTGGTAAGATGCTCGCACAAAATCTTGCAAAAGAGCTTGCTGTCTCACTTGAAGAAGCGGAGTCTTTGAAACGACAATACGGCCTTTCAATGGCAGGTGAACAAAAAAACATCTTTTCAATCCTTGTTTCAGGAATCTCTGTACTCAAGGATGAAATCAATCGTCGTTATATTTATTGGCAAGATAGAAAGAATCAAATTGGCTCATTTCCATCAATTGATACGGTGTATCTCTGTGGTGGGCATAGCAATATGCCAGGACTTGAAGAATATTTAAGTAGCACACTTAAGTTAAAGGTGGTTCAGGTGAACCCTTGGAAAAACTGTTTTTCTCTTGATGAGGTGATTCCTGAAATGAGCTATGAAGCATCGATGAGTTATGTTACTGCGGTAGGACTCGCGCTTACTGACTATCTATGATTAACCTTCTTCCATACAAAGAAAAACAGACTGTTTCAAGGGTACGAACACTCAGGCTTGTTCAAAGTATTGTTGTTTCTCTTACTCTGCTAGTCCTTATTTCAGGGTTACTCCTTTTTCCAACACTTATTACGACGAACTCTCGTTTTGCGATTGCAACAAATCAAATAAACTCTTTACAAGGAGAGTCAGGAATAAGAACAGCATTTGATATAAAAAATATTGAAACAAGAGCAAAACTTGTTCAGTCAAAACTTTCTCAAGAGATAGGTATGCAACCGAGTGATTTTATAGAAATTGTTCGTGCTGTTTCCCAGAAAGGGGTGACGATCACTCGCTTTGTTATGGCAGAGCCAAAAACACTAGAGGTCTCAGGTGCAACAGAAAGCAGAGAATCACTCCAGGCTTTTATTATTTTACTTCAAAAGGATGAACGCATCCAAAGTATTGATAATCCTGTTTCGAATTTTGTTAAAAATGGAAATAGTCCTTTTAAGATAACAATCTTATTCAAATAGCATGAATACAATTTTTAAAAAACATATTTTCTCACTTGTCTTCACACTCCTTTGCCTTGGTGCCACACTCTTTGGCGTCTTTTTTCTTTTCAATCATATTCAAAGAGGAACTGATCGAGTCACCGAGATTAAAGAGCGCATCGCCTCATATCAGAGTAATAAACGCGCATTTGAAGCAGAGGCAATAAAACTCTCCGGCCTTGAAAAAAGACTCAATATACTTGAGGGCTTTATTGTTACAGGGGACTCTATTCCCGAAACACTTTCGGTGTTTGAAAAGGTAGCAGCGACACGAGGGGTAGGTATAGAAATAACCAGTGTACAAACTCCTGTTGAAGGAGAGAAAACAAAGCTTGTCATTGAATTTAATCTCAAGGGGGCGTACAACCAAATAGCACTTTTTCTCTCTGATATTGTTCACCAAAAGTTTCAGGTCACCATTTCAAAGCTCTATCTTTTTTCTGCAGAAGGAGAGCAAGCACCTGCCACAACTGGTACACTACAGGTAGGCAAGCCAAAAACTCCAGTTGCCGTACCAAAAGAAAAATCATGGCAAGCAGTTGTCACTGCCCAGATACTCAGCTTTTAATGTATGCATTTGAATTTTTTAAAAAATAAAAAAAAGAATTACAAAAAAGCAAGTTTTAACCCACACCGCTTTTGGCTTTTTCTTATGACAGGCTTTCTTATTGTTGTGACCATAGAAATGATATATTTTTCTTTCTTTTTTATCTCTTCGTCTCGAAAACTTGATGCTGTTGTAGCTCCAAATCTAGGAACAAACGAAAGTCAAATTAAAAAAATAGAAAGTCTTATTGAAAAGAGTGAAAAGGCAGTATCAGATCGAACGGGAATTATAGGTGACTAGTTATTTTTTAATGTTGTGCCCCCGCTAGGAATCGAACCTAGAATAACGGCTTAGAAGTCCGCAGTTATATCCATTTAACTACAGGGGCGTACCGATACTGTAACACAAAAGCACAGAGGGGTCACAGCCAATGAAAAACACTAGCTCCCGCTAGTATTTTTCTTGGTGCGCCCTGAGGGATTTGAACCCCCGACCTTCGCTGTGTAAAAGCGCTGCTCTACCACTGAGCTAAGAGCGCATTGCGCACTCACACTTTATATCATTTGGTGTCCTTTTTCAAGGCGTTTCAAAATTGTGTTAGTATTTCCGCATGGATGACATGATACTGCTTGAGACAAATGAATACCTTGTTATTAATAAACCTGCCGGTCTTATGGTGCATCCTGACGGAAAAAAACAAGTACCTACACTTACCAATTTTCTCATTGCTCGATACCCAGAAATGAAAGGTGTTGGAGAACCTGTTACTTTTAATGATACTGAAATTGATCGTCCAGGCATCGTACACCGTCTTGATGAAGAAACTTCCGGTGTTCTTGTTGTTGCTAAAACAAAAGAAGCATTTATCCATTTCAAAAAACAATTTATGGATAGAACAATTCAAAAAGAATATCACGCAGTTGTGTGGGGGCATATGAAAGAAGAGCAAGGGGTGATTGATGAGCCAATAGGCAGAAATAAAAATGATTTTCGGAAAAAGCATGCTGGTCGTGGTATTCGAGGTGAAACAAAAGAAGCGCTGACAGTGTGGGAATGCAGCGCTCGTTTTTCTGATGAAACAGGAGAGGCGTTTTCTTTTGTGCATCTTTTTCCTAAAACAGGAAGAACCCACCAGCTACGAGTGCATATGAAGTTCATTCAACGACCAATTGTCTCAGATACTCTCTATGCTCCTTCAAAGCCGAAAGCACTTGGCTTTGAACGCCTTGCGCTTCACGCGAAAAAAATCTCTTTTTTGAGCCCTGACGGCCAGACAGTCTCTGTAGAAGCCCCATACCCAGCTGATTTTGCTGCTCTAGTTGCGAAATACCAGATTTCGTGATACAGTTTCGGCCTATATGGAACAGATGACATTTTCACCAGTTGACATTGAAGCTCGAAAAGCCCTTCAGTTTGGCTCAGGGGATACTGTTCGTGTTTGGTCAAAAATTGAAGATAAAGGAAAATACCGTCTTCAGGCGTTTGAAGGTATTGTGCTTGCTCGAAAGCATGGCACTAGCCCTTCCGCAACCTTTACTGTTCGAAAAGTTTCTAACGGTATTGGTGTTGAAAGAGTATTTCCACTCTTTTCTCCAATGGTTGATAAAATTGAAATCACTAAGAAATCAAAAACCCGCCGAAGCAAACTTTATTACATTAGAGACAAGGCGCTTAAAGAAATTCGAAGAAAGATGAAAGCGGTTCTTCTCGGGAAAGAAGAAGCAACAGAAGCTTTTGAAGAAGAAAAAACACAATCAGTAGAGAATTAATAAGAACCCTGCAAAATTGCGGGGTTCTTGCTTCAAAAGACAAATTTGTTATAGTAGCTGTATTGCGCGGGTGGCGAAACTCATAGTTTTAGAGAGTACGCACTACAAAAGGTAGTGCAAGCCCTAAAAAGAGTTGTTCCGAAGTGCATAGAATAAAATAAAGATCATGCGCGGGTGGCGAAACTGGTAGACGCACTACCTTGAGGTGGTAGCCCCAGCAATGGGATGGAGGTTCAAGTCCTCTCTCGCGCACAAGAAAAATCCCGTCAGGGATTTTTTGCTATACTAAAGATAATGATTATTATTTCTTTTGTTGCGTGCATCACTGGGGCGTTTTTGAGCCTCTATATATTTATAAAAAAATATCGCCACGAAAAGCTTGCATGTCCTCGTGAACACCCGTGCGATGTGGTGCTCCATAGTCGGTTTAGTAGAACTTTTGGTATTCCAAATGAAGCACTTGGTCTTTTGTACTTTTTCCTTGTCTCTGTACTACTGTATCTTTTTATTTCAACCACTTTTCCGCTTGCTGTCTTTTTGTACCCACTCTTTTTTCTCGGTATCATTGGGGCACTCTTCTCATTTTATTTTATTGGGCTCCAAGCATTTGTCATAAAGAGCTGGTGTCTCTGGTGTCTTGGAATTGCGTTTACTAATCTTATTCTTGTTGCTACCCTCTGGCATTTACCATTTGAGACACTCAAACCATTTCTTGCTGCTCAGAAAACGGGATGGGTTATTGTTCATAATATAGGTTTTGTTTTGGGTCTTGGAGCTGCGACAATCACCGATATACTCTTCTTTCGATTTTTGAAAGACAATGTTATTACACAGCATGAAAAGGAGACCATGGATACGCTTAGTAGTGTTATTTGGGTTGGGCTTTCAATCCTTATCATTAGCGGTATCGCACTCTACCTTCCAGAACAGGCTCGCCTGGCTGTCTCCTCAAAGTTTCTCCTTAAGGTTGTTGTTGTTGGTGTTATTGTCGTAAACGGAGTCCTCTTAAATATGTTTGTTGGCCCACACATGAGGAGACTTTCCTTTGAAGGTTCTCCAGAAGCAAGACGATTCCGTAGACTAGCCTTTGCGCTTGGTGCCATTTCATTTACTTCATGGTATGGAGCGTTTTTACTTGGGTCGTTTCGAAGTATTCCCATAGATTTTCCAGCAGCGCTCACGCTCTATGGACTACTACTTTTCTTTGTTATTGTTGGTTCGCAGGTTGCTGAGCGATATATTACAAAGCGGAGATTTTCTTCGCAGGTACAACAAAATCTGCCACCAGAGACAGCAAGCTAGATTTTGCAATGTATTTCTGGTATAACAAGACACACATGGGGATTATGGTGTAACGGTTAACACTGGAGTTTGTGGAACTCTCGATTCGGGTTCGATTCCCGATAGTCCCCCAAAAGTTGCTATACTCTAATGTATGGAGAAAACTATTCCGTCACTTGAGGAAGTACTTAAAAAAAGACAACCACTTCTTGATGTAAATACCAAACAGCGAGAAAGTCTTCGAGGTATCGATCGCCTTGCACTTTGGATTACGAACCATGTTGGTAGTATGGGTTTTTTTCTTATTATTTTCTTATGGACTGCAATATGGCTTGGCTGGAATACTTTTGCGCCTCGTGCGCTTGCCTTTGATCCACAGCCAGCTTTTGTGCTTTGGCTCTTCATTTCAAATATGATTCAGATACTCCTTATGCCACTTATCATGATCGGCCAAAATATACAGTCTCGTCATGCAGAGCTCCGGGCAGAAGCAGACTTCCAGGTAAATAGAAAATCAGAAGAAGAGATTGCGATTATCCTCCAACACCTTGAAAATCAAAACAAGATGATTGATCACTTAAAAGAACTTATAGAAAAGAAGTAACAAAAACGCTTCCCAAGGGAAGCATTTTTGTTTGAGAGTACTTAGAGAATATTATCGAGACGCATTTCGGACGACAGTTGCATCAATGATAGAGGTGTTTGCTACCTGTACTTGTCCATAGATTCGTACCGTATCTCCCTGAACGAATGAGGTCAGTGGAATCTGTGCCCAATCTTTATTTAGAACAGATATTCCTGTCGGCACATTTACTGTATAGGTTTTTCCTTCAGAAGAAAAAGAGAAGCTTGTTGGAGGGAGTGCGCTAATCGCTGATTCAAGTTTTCCTTCAAAAGTTTTTTTGTTTATAACAGGGTTCACATACACTCTGATGCTCTTTGCAAGGAGTGTATTAGTATTGTTGTTATACAGTCCTTCAGTCTTTGAGATCTTGTCTCCAACAACAAGACTTGAGAAAGCAATACCCTGATCAGCTTTCATAATTTTTGTGTTTGCATCAGTGTTTATTGTTACTGATTTTCCATTACCAATATCAAGAACAAAGCTTGATCCAGAGATACTCGTGATACTTCCAGAGAAAGAACTATTTTTTACTTGGATAGACCAATCTTTAAGACTTGTCGCTTTTACATTCCATGCACCAGCTCCGCTGAGTGATCCGCCAAAACTAATAATATCTCCGATCTGTATTTCTGATACAGAAGAGTTACCTCCATAACGGCGAATTACCTTTGGTGTAGCACTTGCATCTACTACCCAAGCGATGGAAGATCCACTTATCACAGTTTCTGCATTTATAGTGGTTCCACTTATTCCTGTAACTTTTGCTCCACGAACAAGCACCTTTCCATTGTCGCTAATATGGACTTCAAGTGAAGACCCAGAATTTCTCACTTCCTTTGCGCGATCACTACTGTTATCTTCAAACCCATCTTTTGCATAGACAGAAGATGCCACTAGTGTTAGAACCATGGTGAGCGCGAGTATTGTTTTAAGTATGTTTTTCATAAATTAGTTAAAATAAAAGGGGATTGTTAAGTTCTGATATACCCCTATCCTAATAGACGAACCACGCTTCATTATATGACTCGACTTTTCTATAAAACATGGTCTTTTTGTTTGGTAAAAATATCCTTTTCTGATAAGCTCACAACATGAAACGAGAATATCAAATCCTCCTTTTCTATAAATATGTGCATATTGATAATCCTGAAGTTGTTCGGGATTGGCTTCGCGCCCTTTGTGAAAGGCTTGCTCTCAAAGGGCGCCTTATTGTTGCAACTGAAGGGCTTAATATTACCCTTGAAGGAAAGACTGAAGACACAGAAACCTTTATCAAGGAAATGGAGAAGGACCCTTCGGCAGGCTCAGGGCAAGCTTCTAGATTTTTAAATATTCATATGAAAAGGAGTGAGGGAACAGGAAATGCCTTTCCGAGACTCTCTGTAAAAACTCGAAATGAAATTGTTACGCTTGGGCTCGGAGTTTGTGATGTTGACCCAAATGTTACAACCGGTATTCACTTGAAGCCAGAAGAGCTCCATGCATGGATTCATTCTGGTCGTGAATTTTACATAGTCGACATGCGCAATGCCTATGAACATATGGTAGGGAAATTTGCTGGTTCTATTTGCCCGCCAATGGAAAACTTTCGTGACTTACCAAAACTTCTCAAAACCATTGAACACTTGAAAGACAAAACCGTACTTACTGTTTGTACTGGTGGAGTGCGATGTGAAAAAGCTTCTGGCTACCTTATTACCCAAGGTTTCAAAGACGTGTATCAACTTGATGGGGGAATAGTCTCTTATATGGAGAAGTATCCAAATGAAGATTTTGAAGGCAAGCTCTATGTCTTTGATGGTCGTGTGGCCATGGGCTTTTATACTGATGATCCAAAGCATAAAATAATAGGCAAGTGCATCTCTTGTGATGCTCCTTCAGAAAATATCGTTGATTGTCGAGAGTTTGGTTGCAACGGTCAGTTCATACTCTGTGATGCTTGTGAAAAGAAACAAATAGAAAAAAGAGGACATACGCACTGTGTAAAGAACTGTAAAAAGGTGCATCGATCACCACTTGGAAAGTTTTGGAGTACAATGAAATCATTGCTTCGTTAATATGGATACTCAAAAATTAAACAACGAAATACCAGAGGGGACACTACACCCACTCACCCTTGTAACCGAGGAAATTGTTAAACTATTTGCTGAGCAAGGATACTCTGTTGCGCTTGGTCCAGAGCTTGAAGATGAGTGGCACAATTTTGATGCACTAAATGTACCAAAAGATCACCCCGCACGAGATATGCAGGATACCTTTTTTATTAAAGACCGTCCTGGATATGTACTGCGAACACACACTTCACCGGTGCAGATCAGATATATGGAAACACACCAACCACCGTTTGCAATTGTTGCTCCAGGAAAAGTGTTTCGAAATGAAGCAACTGACGCAACACACGAAATGCAGTTTCATCAAATTGAAGGACTTGTTGTTGGAGCAGGTATCACTGTTGAGCATATGAAAGGTTCAATGCTCTCATTCTTCCAAAGGCTTTTTGGAGAAGAGACTAAAATTCGTCTCCGTCCAAGCTTCTTTCCGTTCGTTGAGCCTGGATTTGAGGTTGATGTATGGGTAAGCGATCCTTCGATAGGCTCAGGACAAGGCAAGTGGCTTGAAGTGTGTGGTGCTGGTATGGTGCATCCAAATGTTTTTAAGTCTGTTGGGTATGATCCAGAAAAAGTCACCGGTTTTGCATTTGGTATGGGGCTTGATCGACTCGCAAATGTAAAATTTGGTATTCCTGATGTTCGTTTGGCGTATCAAGGAGATTTACGATTCAACCAATTTTAACTATGAAAATTTCTTATAACTGGCTACAAAATCATATAGAACAAAAGCTTCCTTCCCCGGAAGAACTAAAAGAAAAAATAATTTTTCATGCTTTTGAAGTTGAATCAGAAGAGAGGGTGGGTGACGATACTATTTTTGATGTTAAGGTTTTGCCAGATAGGGCGCATGATTGTTTAAGTCATAAAGGCATAGCCAAAGAGCTTGCCGGGCTTTTGGGTTTAACTCTTAAAACTTTTGATTTACCAAGCTTGCCGACAACACCTCTTTCTACAAAAGTTGAAATCCAAAGTGATTTAGTTCGCCGTTATATGGCAATAGAAATGTCAGAGATAAAAGTTGGACCATCACCAGCTTGGCTTAAAGATGCACTCGAATCTATCGGCGCTCGTTCTATCAACAACATTGTGGACGCAACAAACCTCGTGCTCTTTGATGACGGCCAACCAGTACACGCATATGATGCTGACAAAATAGATGGTGGAATTGTTGTCAGGCTTGCTCATGAAAATGAACAGATTACAACTCTTTCAAAAGAAGAAAAGAAGGTAGCCACAGAAGATTTACTTATTGCTGACTACCTTGGTCCACTTGCTATTGCGGGTGTTAAAGGGGGAGTGAGCGCTGAGATTACTACTGACACAAAGCGAATCATCATTGAAGTTGCAAACTTTGAACCAACAGCAATCCGAAAGACTTCTCGAAAACTTGGCCTTGTGACTGATGCATCAAAACGATTTGAAAACGAACTCACTCCCGATATAGCGTATGCTGCTGCACAGCATGTTGTTAGTATCATTGAAAAAGTTGCTGGTGGGAAAGTAGTAGGGGTATCAGATTTTTATCCAAAACCTGTAGAGGCTCGGAAACTTTCTTTTTCACTTGCAAATATTACCCGACTCCTTGGTGAAACAATTACAGAAAAAGATATTGATCTTTGGATAGCTCGATACAACATAGAGAGCACCAAAGAGGGAAATGTCTATACTATAACAATTCCTAAAAATCGTCTTGATATTGTTGGAGCCCACGATATTGCAGAAGAGATTGGGAGAGTCATTGGATATGACAAAATTCCTCCTCGTGCGCTCTCTACCTTTACCTCTTCAGCATCAACTGAATATGACACGATTTCTGCGGTAAAGTTTTGGCTTGCCCAAAACGGTTTTCGAGAAGTAATGAATTATTCATTTACCAAGAAAGGAGAGCTTTATATTGCTTACGGAGCAAAAGACAAAAGTGCGCTGAGGTCAAATCTCTCTGATGGACTCAAGGAAAGTTATGAAAAGAATCGTTTGAATGCACCACTTCTTGGGCTTGATGCAATCAGAATCTTTGAAGTAGGAACTGTCTTTACTAAGGATTCTGAAGAGGTTCATATTGCAACATGTGATAAAGGAATATTTGAAGAGCTCACTCTGGAGAGTTTTATAGAAAAGTACAAAATAGATACTGCTCTTGCCGCTGCTTATCACTCATTGCAAACCGTCAACAAATCTTTCAAAGTATGGTCTCTCTACCCATTCATTACCCGTGATATTGCTGTCTGGTGCACTAGTGTTGAGGCACAGTCTCGTTTAGAAGAGATTGTGAGTGAATTTTCTAAGAACTACTGTGTGCGAGAGCCTGTACTTTTTGATCGTTTTGAAAAAGAAGGACAAACATCAGTGGCATATCGTTTTGTTTTTCAATCAAATGAGAAAACTCTTACTGAGAAAGAAGTTGAGGAGTGGTGGAGTGTTCTTCTTTCAGAAATTAAAAAAGAAGGATCCTTTGAAATTCGTTAAGTTGATTCTATCGAAAAACCGAGTATACTCGTTCTCATATGAAGTATATATCAGTCGGTATCGTTATTATTTTTATCGTGCTTGTTATTGGGTTCTGGATAAAGAGGGCGCCTTCTTCAGAAAGTACTACTCCAATACCAGAGACTCCTTCTGAAAAACAAGAACAAAAGACTGATACAACCGTAGCACCGAACAAAAATACTACTAATAATAAAATAAAAACAATACAAGGTATGAAAATCGAAATAACAAAAGAAGGTACAGGGGCAGAGATTACAAACGGCAAAACAGCAGTTGTCACCTATGTTGGCAAACTCGAAAATGGCATTGTTTTTGATGCAAGTAAAAACCATGGTGACGGCTCATTTTCATTTACACTCGGCGCAGGTATGGTCATCAAAGGCTGGGACCTTGGAGTTCTTGGTATGAAGGTCGGCGAAGCTCGCACTCTTACTATCCCGGCAGATCTTGCGTATGGTGCAAATGGTATTCCAGGAGCAATCCCGCCAAATGCAACGCTTATATTTGATGTTGCGCTTCTTGCAATAAAGTAACAATGCTACAAAACATAAAACATTTTTTTCAAAAAGGTATATCTTGGTGGAAAGCTCGATCAAAACGATCTCGCTTTTTCATCATTGCCTTACTTGTCATTGTGGTACTCATTGCCTTTAAGAAACATAATGCAAGTGATGGCTCTGTTGTTGAGGTAGTGCAAAAAGGAGATATTACTCGTACTGTTATTGCCAGCGGAAAGGTGGTTAGTTCAACAGATCTCTCTCTTGGTTTTGAGGTAAGTGATGTCGTTCGCTCTGTAAATGTTTCTGTTGGAGACCATGTAAAGAAGGGTAGTATTATTGCAACATTAAACAGTGGTGAAGAACGAGCAGTACTAACTTCTGCAAAAGGAGCACTTCTTTCTGCTGAGGCACGATATAAGAAAATTCTCGAAGGTTCTTCAAATGAAGAAATAGCGCTTGCGCAAGTAAATCTTGATAATGCACAGAAAGATCTTGAAACAACAAAAAAGACACAAGATACACTTGTTGCAAACGCATATCGAAAGCTTCTCTCCGATGACCTTGCTGCAGAGCCAGTAAGCACTATCTATATTGCAAATACACCAAGAATTTCTGGCACCTATACAGGAAAAGAAGGAGAGTACACTATCTCTCTTTCAGGTGGTGACTATGTTAGCTTCTCAGGTATTGAAACAGGGACCGCACTCTTTAACACCACTGTTGCGCAAACTTTTGGATCCAAAGGGCTTTCAATTATTTTCCCGACAGGTTCAACGACCAGCCAAGGAGGAAGCTGGAAGGTTTCTATCCCAAACAAATCAGGCGCTTCATATGTCGCAAATCTTGGAGCATATAACCAGGCCCTTGATACTCGAGAGAGCGCTCTTGCAAGCGCTGCTGCGCTCGTTGCCCAAAGACAAGCAGAACTTAATCTCAAGCGAGCAACTGCTCGGCAGCCAGATATCGACAGTGCTCTTGCAGATGTGATTACTGCACAGGCTGGTGTTGAGTCAGCAAATGCTCGGCTTGAAAAAAAGATTTTACGAGCACCTGCTGATGGCACTATTACAAAGGTTAGTATCAAGCCGGGAGAAATCGCGATACCTCAAAAAGAAGTCATTGTACTTGAAGATATTGATAATCTATATCTTGAAGCAAATATTGGAGAAGGAAATATTAGCGCTGTCTCACTTGGACAGAGTGTGACCGTTTCATACGACGCATTTCCTGGCCAAAAGTATGCTGCCAGCGTTTCTTCTATTGATCCTTCAGCAACAGAGAACGGAACAACAATAAATTACAAAATTAAAGCGCTCATTGGAGATGTTACAAATATTCGCCCTGGAATGACCGCAAATATGGCAATTGTAACGGCTGAAGTTCCCGATGCTCTTAGTGTTTCAGGCAGAACAATCAAGGAAGATGAGACAGGCACCTATGTTCTTGTTGTTACAAACCCTGAAAGTAGAAAAAAGAAAACAGTGAGAACTGCAGTTACTGTTGGTATAAAAGGAGACGGTGATATTGTTGAAATAAAATCTGGACTTAGTGCAGGGCAGAGTATTCTCTGGACACCATTAAAGGCACAATAATGCTATGCCGAAGAAACACGGATTATTTGAAAAATTGAGAATAGACCTCTCGGTTGGTATGTTTCTCGCAAAACGAGAGCTTAAACGAGCAAATAAGTGGACAACAGCACTTATTGTTTTTGTTATGTTACTTACATTTCTTAACCTTGTAGTAGTAAGTGGTATCTTGGTTGGACTTATCCAGGGGTCGCTTGACCAAAACAAAAAGTTTAGTAGTGGTGATGTCATTGTTTCCTCATTTCTTAATCGAACAAAGATAGATAACAGCCAAGAGGTTATTAATATCATACGAAAAGCTCCCGGGGTAATAGGATACAGCGCCCGGTATACAAGTGGCGGGTCTCTTCAGGCGAACTATCGAGAGGTTCTCCTTAAAGATGAACAGCCAAACAGTGTTGGTGCTCAGGTTTCCGGGATTGATCCAGTAAAGGAAAACCAAGTAACCAACCTTTCTTCGCTTATTGTAGAAGGTTCATACCTCGAACCAAGCGATACTGAC
The DNA here is from genome assembly GCA_964408305.1 of uncultured Candidatus Saccharibacteria bacterium. Taxonomy (GTDB): domain Bacteria; phylum Patescibacteriota; class Minisyncoccia; order Phycocordibacterales; family UBA9973; genus UBA4124. The sequence goes on along the minus strand of CAYOYW010000006.1, from coordinate 18,600 downwards.
AGTATTATTGCGGGAAGCTTTCTTTTTAGAAAATATAATACGAACGAGTTCCCAGGACTTACAACACTCAAGGATGTACCTGTTGGATCTCGAGTTCTTCTTAAGATAGGTGAAAACAGTAAAGAGTACACACTAAAGGGTATTGTAAAATCTAAGGTAGGTGAAGTTGATGGCGCTATCTTTATGCTTGATAGCGAGTTTCGAAAGCTCACCGGGCGAGATGATTACAATGTAAACCAAATTGCTATTTTACTTTCTCCTACTACTGACCCATCGCTCGTAAAACAGGCTCTTGTTGAGGCTGGCGTTAATAAGTATGCTCGTATTCAAACAGCCGCAGAAGCAATTCCACAGTTCCTTGATCAGGTGAAAACAACATTTAGTCTTCTTGGCAATACGATTAGTGCTATTGGTCTTGTCGTTGCTGCAATTACAATTTTTATTGTTATTTTTGTGAATGCTATTACCCGAAGAAGATATATTGGTATTTTGAAAGGGATCGGTATTGCTCCAAGGGCAATTATTATTTCTTATATTTTCCAATCACTTCTGTATGCTTTTATCGGTTCACTTCTCGGTATCGTTCTTGTTTTTGCTGTGCTCAAGCCATTTTTTGATACTAATCCAATCGATTTTCCATTTTCTGACGGTATTCTTGTTGCTACTGTTGATGG
>CAYOYW010000006.1:0-17826 GCA_964408305.1 uncultured Candidatus Saccharibacteria bacterium | reverse complement strand
TGGATTGACGCGGTAAATGTAACAGCACTTGGTGAGCACGATCAGGCACTAATGAGACTTCACGCACTCGGATATATTTTCCAGGACTACGCGATACTTCCGAGTCTTACTGCTATCGAAAATGTCATGGTGCCACTCCTTATGCAAGGGCTTGATGAAAAGACTGCTCGAACAAAGGCAGCATACGCACTCTCTCGGGTAGGACTTGGGGATCGGATGGACTATCTTCCAAGCCAGCTCTCTGGAGGACAGCAACAGCGAGTCTCGATTGCTCGAGCGATTGGACACGATCCAAAGATAGTCTTTGCTGATGAACCAACAGCAAACCTTGACTCAGAAACATCCCGCTCAGTGCTTGATGCGTTTCTTGAGCTTAATAAAGATGGCCAAACGATTGTAATGGTGACTCATGAGCCAGAATACGCCGCTCTCACGCATCGAATTATAGAGCTCTCTGATGGTAAGGTTATTGCCGATGATCTTATTAGGTAAGGCTAAAAAAGCAGCATCCTCACTCTGGTATACTAGTAGGTATGCAAACATTTATTGAAAAAAATCAAAAACTTATTATTGGTGTCTGTGCTGTGCTCGGACTTTTCCTCCTTGCAAGCACAGTAAAGGTAGTAAGAGAGAGTCGTTTTGTCGGCTCTGGATTAACACCAACAAAAACAATTACCGTCTCTGGGAAAGGTGAGGTAGAAAAATCTCCTGATACCGCAAAAATCTCTTTTTCTATTCGGAGCGAAAAGAAAGTATTAAAGGATGCGCAAGATGAGGTAAGCGGGAAGATAGACGCTATCACAAAGGAACTCATCGCACTTGGTATTGAAGAGAAGTATATTAAAACTGATAGCTATACATCATATCCGCAGTATGATTATCCGCAGGCATGCTATGGCTGTAAGCCAACTGCTCCAGTGCTTCGAGGGTATGAAGTAAACCATACAATTACTGTTTCAGTAAAAGATCTTACAAAAGTTGATAGTGTACTTGGCGCACTTGCAAAGAATGCTGTCACTGATATGACTGGTCCAAACTTTGGTTTTGAAGATGATAAGATGGTTGCTCGAGAGGCTCGAGATCTTGCTATTGCGGATGCAAAAGGGGAGGCTGAAAAGCTTGCAAAAAGTCTCGGTGTTCGTCTTGTTCGTATCGTCTCTTTTAGTGAAAACGGAAGTGCTTATCCGACACCGCTGTATGCTGCTCGAGATATGATGATGGCTTCTGGTTCAGCAAAAGTTGAGAGTGCACCAGCCCTTCCTATTGGTTCAAATAAAGTGGAATCAGCTGTCACTATTGTCTACGAAATACGCTAAAAGAGCGTGTTGACTAAAAACGCCCTGTACGGTATTATGAAAAAGTAATGCCTTCCGGGGCGTTTTTTAGTAACAAAAAATATTCGCTCTAAAGAGTGAAAAAACCATGAAATTCATACAATTTTTAAAAGAAACAAAAAGTGAGATGCATCAGGTCTCTTGGCCAAAGAGAAAGCACCTTTTCATTTATACAGCGGTCGTTATTATTTTTTCATTTGTACTTGGGTATGTGCTTGGGGGCTTTGATACGCTCTTTCACGCAGGTCTTCGAAGTCTCATAAAATAAATATGTCAAAACAAGAACAGACAGGACAGCGGCACTGGTATGCGATTCACACCTACTCAGGGTATGAAAATGCAGTGCTTCGAAACTTGAAACAGCGAATTGAAAGTCTCGGTATGGGAGATAAAATCTTCAATGTAGTTGTTCCAACTGAAAAGAAAATAAAGATTAAAGGAGGAAAGCGAGTTGAGGTAGAAGAAAAAATCTATCCCGGATATGTGCTTGTTGATATGGTGGTAACCGATGATTCATGGTTTGTGGTGCGTAATACTCCTCGAGTGACAGGGTTCGTTGGAGCAGGGGTTACACCGGTGCCACTTACGCAAAAAGAAATCGACTATCTCCTTGGGCAAATGAGTGAAGAAACGACCGCAAAGCACAACATTGATCTTGAGATCGGCGAAACAATTACTATCACTGATGGTCCATTCAAAGATCTTGAAGGTGCCGTCAATGAAATTGATCAAGAACGAGGAAAGGTAAAAGTTATGGTATCGCTCTTTGGAAGAGAAACTCCGGTTGAGCTCGATTTCTTGCAGATAAAAAAGCTGTAATTTACAAAAGAAAACTTTCTGGTAGAATGCTTTCTGTTACGCTTTCGCCATATAAGTAACGCTTCACAATAAAAACATGGCAAAAAACATTACTAAAAAAATTAAACTTCAAGCAGTTGGTGCTATGGCAACCCCAGCTCCACCGCTTGGTCCAGCGCTTGGTCAGGCAGGGGTGAATATTTCTGACTTCGTTCAGAAGTTCAATGCTGCAACCCAAGACCAAAAAGGAGAAAAGCTCGGCGTTCAGGTGATAGTATATGATGATCGGTCATATGACTTCATTGTGAAGACCCCTCCTGCAACAGATCTTATCCTTAAGGCTGCTGGTATTGAGAAAGGGTCAGGAAAACCTCGCACGAGTAAGGCCGGAAAGATCACTAAGGCACAGCTCAAGCAAATAGCAGAGCGAAAGATGCCAGATCTCAATGCAAACGATGTAGAAGCTGCAATGAAAATCATTGCTGGGTCTGCTCGAAGTGCAGGTATCGAAATTGTAGACTAATGAAAATAAAAATCCCCGCAGTGATGCGGGGGTTTTACTTTGCGTACGAGTTTATTGAAAAACTATACTCATTCAAACTTCCTTTTTGAAACTTCAGGGTAGTCCTTTTAGGATAGTTGTCCAATAAGGAGTACCCCAAAGGAGAAAATGTTTTTTCTCTTGCAAACCAATGATCAACACTTGTTAGGTGGAGCTCATCAAACTTGATGTGTGCACAGAAGAAATCACAGATATCATTATTTCCAAAGATGTTTACTTTTTCTCCCGGTACATTTTGGACTTTTTCAAGTGCTTGCCAGGGAGTCAGTACACTGTGGAACAAGCTTTGCTCTTCGGCAGAAGCGGGGCTCCAGGCTGGATCTCTAACGATGACAATATTTGCCCGCGGGAGCAACCGTATCTTTTTTGGAAGAGAGAGGTAGCTTTCCTGGTCTGTTATGACTATTTGGCGAGTTATCTTTTCCCTGAAGAACTTCCTGTTGTCTGCTAGTAGGAAGTTTTCGCCATAATTTGAAAGCAGAGAATGGTCTATGCTTCCAAGGGTCGCAAAGAATACTATTGGTTTTATTTTGTACATAGCGGATGTTTTTTGAAATACTACACTGATTTTTAACTTTGTCTATCCTTACTGAAAATAAAAATTCCTGCACTGCTGCAGGAATCTAGAATACTCTTCGCACATACACACTAACCTCGGCGTTATGGCTGTTGCCACGATCTTTCTCTCCGTTTGTTTTTGGTTGCCGTTGGGTAAATGTCTTTGACCTTGTATGGTCTTTCCGGAACATTGTGATATCAAATTCCGGAAAAAAGATCTGATCATTTGGATTTTTTGCTGGAAATGTTCCTAGTACTATTGTTCGATGAATCTCATCAACAATATGTAGAGCAAATGCCATGGCATAGATCTTTCCACCTCCACCAATCCATAGTTCTTCTCCTGGAGAGTCATTGGCTATCGCAAGCGCATCAGCAAATGCATTTTCACCCTTAGTTACAACAAACCCTGCCTTTTCAAGGAGAGGATCTCCTCTTGAAGAGACTACGATTGTTTTTCTCTTTGGGTATGGTTTGCCGAGGATCTTGAGAATTGATAGTGCGGTATTATGACCAATGATGACGGGATTGCCCTCTACGGGTACTATTTCACCTTTGGTTTTTTGACTAAAATCTTGGAGGTCGTCAGTCATGACCCATCCGGGCATATCAAGCCCGTGGCCGATAATACCTGTTTTGTCATGTGCGACAATGAGTTTAACTATTTTTTTCATTTCAATTAGTTTGCTTTTATCCTACAGATTTATCTGTTTTTGTCTACTAATATAGAATTCTTTTTTTATTTCAGAGAAATGCTAGAATCCCTTCATGGAACAATCGCTCAAAGCGCACATACAAGAAGCTGCCAGGGAACTTGGGCTCCTGTCTGCGCAGGCAGGCCCTGAGGTGTCTTTTTTGCTTGAGCATCCAAAAGAGCTTTCTCACGGAGATTGGGCAACCAATATTGCGCTTATCCTCTCAAAACAAGCTGACAAGAACCCAAAAGAAGTAGCTGATCAGATAGCGTCAAAGTTAGGAGAAAAAAATATCGAAGGGGTAGAGCATATTAGTGTTGCTGGTGCTGGGTTTATCAACTTTACTTTATCTCGAAAGGTCTTTGTTCAATATCTTACAGCTGCACTTGATGAGGATTGGGGGAGCAATGCAACAGGCTCTGGAAAAAAAATAATGCTTGAGTACACTGACCCAAACCCATTTAAACCTTTTCATATTGGACACCTTATGACGAATGCTATTGGAGAGTCACTTGCTCGTCTTACCGAATTTTCAGGAAGCAAGGTTATTCGCGCAAACTATCAAGGAGATGTTGGTGCTCATGTTGCAAAAGCAATCTACGGACTCCAACAAAAAGGTAAGCCAGATAGCTCGCTTTCTGTTTCAGAACAGGCGCAGTATATTGGAGCATGTTATGTCTATGGTTCAAATGAGTATGAAAAAGATGCAGAGGCAAAAGGAGTCATCGATGAAATAAATAAAAAAATATACGCACGAAGTGATACCTCTATCAATGAACTTTATGATTGGGGCAGGAGCGTAACACTTGAAGCGTTTGAAGAGCTTTACAAAATCCTCGGCACAAAGTTTAACTACTACTTTTTTGAAAGCGAAATGGCAGAAAAAGGAGCTGCGCTTGTAAAAGAGTATCTTGAAAAAGGAATCTTTGAAGAGAGTGATGGAGCTGTTGTTTTCAAAGCAGAAAAATATAATTCAAAACTCCATACTCGTGTTTTTATTACTTCTCAAGGACTTCCGACTTATGAGACAAAAGAGCTCGGGCTCACAAAGACAAAATTTGAAAAAGAACACCCTGATAGCTCTGTCGTGATTACTGCGGTAGAACAAAAGGATTATATGGCGGTGGCGACAGAAGCAATGAGACAGATAGATGCCTCGCTTGCAGAAAAAATGATACATATCACGCACGGTATGATGCGTTTTGCCTCTGGGAAGATGTCTTCAAGAAAAGGCAATGTGATTACAGGAGAGTCGCTTCTTGCCGATGCAAAAGCGCTTGTAGCGGAAAAGATTACTGAGAGAAACCTTACACAAGAAGAAGCGTCTACACTCGCTAGTACTGTTGCAGTGGCTGCTATCAAATTTGCCATACTAAAACAAGCGCTTGGTGGAGACATTATTTACAATGAAGAACAAGCAGTTTCTTTTGATGGAGATAGTGGTCCGTATTTGCAATACACTGCGGTCAGAGCAAAAACACTTCTTCAGAAAGGTATTGCCCTTGGTATCAACCCAAATAACAACACTCCGGTTTCGGGTACAGAAACACTCGAACGGATCATTGCTCGTTTTCCTGAAGTTGTCCTTCGAGCGCAAGCCGATTGGGCACCACATTTTCTCGTAACCTACCTTACTGAGCTTGCGCAGCTTTTTAACTCTTGGTATGGAGGAGAGAAGATTCTTGATGAAAACCATAACGCAACAGCGTATCGCCTTCTTGTTACTGCCGCAGTTGCGCAAACACTTACCAACGGACTTTCTCTTTTGGGTATTTCTGTCCCAGAGAAAATGTAGGTTTGACTTTTACTACTTCATAAAATAAGGTAGTAAAAACGATAACCATGGTACCTCTTACAAAAAACAAAGACGCACTCATTGAAGCGTTTCGCAAAGCAGGACCTCTCTATAACAGTAAACCTATCCTTGTGGGCCCACTGCATGAAGACCTGTTTGAGTTGATCGTTTCTATCAACGAAGTGCACGCTGTTCAATTTTGGCAAACCCAAGGATTTGGCATACTGCCATTTCCAAAGCTGTATTCGAAGACAGAAGAACGAATGCTAACCGATGAAATTATCGAAGCTTTTGGTGGAAAGTTTCCTGGTTGGGCAGCAAGCACAAAGCATCGCTTTGTTGAGTTCAGACAACGAAACCGTTGGGAAGAAAAGCACTTTGATCGCCTTTATATGATCGAAGAGCTTAACGATCCGCTGGAAATCATGTCCGAAGCTTTAAGCATGGCACTTGATATGATGACTTCCTCACCAAAGCAGCTCTCTGTGGTCTGTGGGCCAATCTCCTCCGGAAATAAATCTGTTGAAGAAAACATTAGTATTTTTATACGAACCGTTTTCAAGATTGCTCAGCAAGGACCGGTATTCAACCAGCTTCCTTTTGAGCCCTCTTTTGCGAAAGCACACAGGCTTATTGAAGGCGATGCAAAGTATTGTCCTGACGGAAGTTCATCAAAGTTCTTTATTGATCACTTTTATGAAAAAATTTTCCGTCTTCCCGGTATAGAGTGGACCGCCAACTTTATACATGAGTATCAGTACTCTACTGGTGCAATGCTGGAACATCGTATCTTTTCAGAGCTCGGCGCAAACATCGTTGAACTCCCAAAAGGTTTTGAAAAAGGGTTCTTTTTACACTAAAGTCGCAACGCATTTGCGGCTTTTTTATTTTTAACAGGAGTAGTATGATTGCTGTATATGGATAAAGAGCTACATAGAATTGCAATAACTGGGATTATTTATAACGAACAAGAGAGGTATTTAGTTACAAAGAGAAGTCTTGAAAAAAAAGCTTTCCCAGGTATGTGGACGGTTCCTGGTGGAGGACTTAGTACAGATGACTACAGTGGCACTCCTCCAACAACTAGTGATGGATTACAGTGGTATAACACAGTAGAGAAGACTCTTCGAAGAGAAATTATGGAAGAAGTAGGTATAGAAATAGAAAAGCCAAAATATCTCCTTGACCTTACTTTTATTCGCCCTGACAATGTTCCTGTTCTTGTGTTGAGTTATTTTTGTAAATACAAAAGCGGTGAAGTTGATATTTCGAAAGAACCTGATACTGTTGAGTATGCATGGGCAACTCTCGATGAACTTCGAACATACAATCTTATCCCTGGTATTTTTGAAGAAATTGAAATGGTAGACAAGATTCTCAAAGAACGATAGGATAAGTGTCTATGACACACCCAAAAGAAGAAAGAACATATGTAATGATTAAGCCTGATGGAGTTCAGAAAGGTTTGATTGGAGAGGTTATAAAGCGGTTCGAGCAACGAGATCTCAAGATTGTAGCTCTTGAAATGTTCCAGCCAACTAAAGAGTTGATTGATAACCATTATCCCAAAGATGAAGCTTGGGTTACTCGCCTTGGAGAAAAAACAAAGGCTACTTATGATAAGTTCGGCTACAGTATGATGGATGATTATGGTACTGATGACCCAAAGGTTATGGGTCCGCAAGTTCGTGAATGGATTATCGACTATATGATATCTGCGCCTTTAGTAAAAATGGTGGTTCAGGGTGTTCATGCTGTTGAAGTTGTGCGGAAGATAGCTGGTTCAACTATTCCTTACCTTGCTCCAGTTGGGACAATTCGTGGAGATTTCTCAATTGATAGTCCTGCACTTGCAAACAAAGAAAAACGAGCCGTTGCAAATATCATTCATGCGTCAGAAACACCAGAAGAAGCAGCGCATGAAATCAAGCACTGGTTCGGCGATGTAAAACTTATGGACTACAAACGCCACGGTGTAGATTTCTAGTTCGTTCGACACCACTTTTTGCGAGTGTCTATATTGCAAAGAGACTACCCAGCACTATAATGAAAGTACGGCTATTTAAAATTAGTACCTAGAACAATTTTTGTACGGGGCGTCGTGTGGCGACTGAGCAATCAGAATCATGTATATTTTTTTGGTTTCTCTTTCGTCCAGATATCCCACTTGGTTTCCAAGCTATGGTACTAATTTCCTAGATAGCCGTAAGAAAAATCCGCCCCTTGGCGGATTTTTCTATTTTTCCTTTGGATGAGATAATGTTTTAGATGAATAAGAGACTCTTACTATATGCTTGTGTTCTCGCATTTTTACTCTGGCTTGTTAATACACTTGCCAATGCATTCTACTGGTATAGCGCTATCTGGTGGTTTGATATACCAATGCATATTTTCGGCGGTTTTTTTCTCTCTTTTTTAGTTGGTAGTTTCTTTTTTCAAAAACTTTCCGTGCTTAGAAAGAGGGAGGTTACGATCAGTGTGCTACTCATGGTACTACTCCTTGGTTTTGGGTGGGAAATCTTTGAATACACAGTACAACACCTTATCAAAGGAGCGCAGCTTGCAAATATTCCTGACTCAATAAAAGATATGCTTATGGATCTTATTGGCGGGCTCTGTGCAGTACCCTTTGTGCTTCGAGCGCTCTCCTTGTACAATAGAGCACATGTCAAAGGAAACCAGCACAACTGATAAAATACTCACACTTACTTTTGCTGGTGGTACTGGAAATGTAACCGGAGCCAATTTTCTTGTTGAAGGAGAGGGGGTTAAATTTCTTGTTGACTGTGGCCTTGAACAAGGAACAAAATCAGCAGATGATAAAAACTGGGCACCGTTTATCTATGACCCAGCATCAATTGATGCGTTGTTTATCACTCATGCACACATCGATCATATTGGTCGCATCCCAAAGCTCATTGAAGAAGGATTCCACGGAACTATCTATTCAACGATTCCAACAAAGGATATTACTGAACTCATGCTTGAGGATACTGCGAATATTCTCTCAAAAGGAGATAACGACAAGCTGAAAGTTATTTATTCAGACAAAAATATAAAAAAAGCTTTTTCCCTTTGGAAGGTGGTTGACTATCATCAAGATATCGCACTCGGGCCTTATATCTTTCGGTATCGAGACGCTGGGCATATTCTCGGTTCAGGGATGCTCGAAATGATTTATAACAATAAAAAAATAGTCTTTACTGGTGACCTTGGTAACTCGCCATCGCCACTGCTTCGTGATACTGAGCCACTTAAAAATGTTGATTATCTTCTTATGGAAAGTGTCTATGGTGATCGAAACCACATGGATCGAAACAAGCGACGAGAACGACTTGAAATGGTTATTGAAGATAACTACCGAAGAAAAGGAACACTCGTCATCCCTACCTTTTCTCTTGAAAGAAGCCAAGAACTTTTGTTTGAAATAAATGAACTTGTTGAGAATAAGCGAATTCCTCAGATGCCTATCTTTTTTGATTCGCCACTTGGTATCAGGCTGACAAAGATATATCGCCAGTATGGGCAATATTTTAATGAGTTTGCGAGAGCTCAACTCAAGGATGGGGACGATATTTTTAATTTTCCAGGACTCAAGTCGACACTCCTTACCGATGAATCAAAAGATATTGTGCATGAGCCGAATCCAAAGATCGTCATTGCAGGGAGTGGTATGAGTAACGGTGGCCGTATTTTGCATCATGAGGCGAACTTTTTACCAGATAAAAACAATACACTGCTTCTCACTGGGTACCAAGGCGGGGGGACGCTTGGCCGAATGATTCAAGATGGTGCAAAAACCATTCGCATCAATGGGCATGAGATTGAAGTAAATGCGCAAATTGAATTTATTGAAGGGTACTCTGGGCATAAAGACTCTGACCACCTTATCGAGTTCGTTGAAGGTTTTGCTGATTCGCTGAAGGCTGTCTATGTTGCTATGGGAGAAACAAAGTCTTCACTCTTTTTGACACAGAGACTTCGTGATTATCTCGGACTTATTGCGTATGCACCAGAGGAGGGAGATGTAGTAAAATTAGATTGTAACTAGTATGAGCATTGAACCAAAAATTTCTGGAGCAACACTGATGACAAACAATGACAAGCATGGGCATTTAAAACTCAAGCTTGGTGTTTCTGGTGCTGCTGAGACAGGGCATTGCGGTCTCGATGCGCTTGATAAAGCAAAAGAGCTCGGAAGAGAAATTATTAGACAAGGAGGCATTCTCGTGACCGGTGCAACAACAGGATTTCCGCTCTGGAGCGCGATGGGCGCAAAAGAAGTCGGCGGTATTTCTATCGGACTTTCTCCTGCTGTTGATGCGAAAGAACATGTAGAGAGTTACCGACTTCCGCTCGACTATATGGATCTTATTATCTACACCGGATTCGGTTTTCCTGGGAGAGACCTCCTCTTTACTCGCAGTTGTGATGCACTCTTTGTTGGCTGTGGTCGTATAGGAACAATCCATGAATTTACAATTGCGTTTGAGGATGGGAGACCTATCGGTGTTCTTGAGGGGGACTGGACGATGGATGAACAGTTAAAAGATATGATTGAAAAGAGTAACCGTCCTGCAGATAAAGTCATCTTTGATCCAGACCCAAAGACTCTTGTTGCAAAAGTAATAGCAATGGTTGAAAAGGAAAACGCTCATTTGAACCGTAAATAGTATTGTGTTAGGATAGGGCTATAGCGCTTGAGGGACTATCAATCCCAAGCTCCTGAAAAGAAATCTTCGGAAAGTAGAATTCAGCGGGTATGCCCGATATAGCTGTCATGAAGTCCTCCTCCGCCAGCTGGCGGATGGCGGAAAACAAGGTGGTACCGCGAAAATAAAAATCGCCCTTGGAATGTAATCTTTTGATTATTTCCATGGGCGATTTAGTTTTTTGGGACAAACCTTGTCCCAAGCAGTCCGATACACAAGTAGAGAAGTGTTACTCCACCAAGTATTTTCATTACAAGAACAAGCATAATAAGTGTATTTAGTCTTGAGTAAAGATAGTACAGTATTAGTATAAAATTTCAACTATGCCTCAGTCTGAGCAAAATCAAAAATCAAACGCAGCGCTTCGAGAAGAAGCAGTTTTGGCATTTTGGAAAGAGCGAAATATTTTTGAAAAGACCCTAGAGAAGGATGCACCAAAGGGAGATTTTGTGTTTTATGAGGGCCCACCGACAGCTAATGCAAAGCCAGCACTGCATCACCTTGAGGCACGAGCATTTAAAGATGTGATTCCAAGGTATAAGACGATGCAGGGTTACCATGTGCCACGGCGAGCAGGGTGGGACACACACGGGCTTCCTGTGGAACTTCAAATAGAAAAAAAGCTTGGGCTAGAGTCGAAGAAAGATATTGAAAGCTATGGTGTCGCAAAGTTTAACAAAGAGTGTAAGGATAGTGTTTTTACTTACATCAAAGATTGGGAAGCTTTTACCGACCGCATTGGCTACTGGGTTGATAAAAAAAATGCCTACTATACCTTTAACACGCCATATATAGAATCACTTTGGAATATTGTTGGGAAGGTACACGAACAAGGGCTTCTCTATAAAGACTATAAGGTTGTACCATGGTGTCCTCGGTGTGGTACCGCACTTTCTTCACATGAACTTGCACAAGGCTATCAGGATGTTAAGGATCTTTCAGTATATACAAAGTTCAAGATAGTAGGTACTGACAATGGATATTTTGTTGCCTGGACAACAACACCTTGGACACTTCCTGGCAATGTCGCGCTTGCAGTAGGGGCTGATATTGATTATGTCGAAGCAAAAGTGGGAGATGAAATACTTGTTGTTGCGAAAGAGCGAATGAGTGTACTGCCAGAAGGATACGAAATTGTTGCTGAGCACAAGGGCGCTGAGATGGTAGGTATGGAGTATCTTCCACTATATCCATATCTTAATGAAAAACTAGAAGATAAAAACAAAGCATTCAGGGTCTATCCTGCTGATTTTGTAACCACGACAGATGGTACAGGCATTGTGCATACCGCAGTGATGTATGGGCAAGATGACTTTGATCTTGGTACAAAAGTAGGACTTCCAAAGGTTCATACAGCAGATGAGTCAGGACACTTTTTTGATGGAATGGATTTTCTTTCTGGAAGGTTCGTAAAAGATGAAGAGCTTGCTGTCGATATTATTAAAGATTTGGCTCACCGAGGGCTTCTCTTTAAGAAAGAAAAATATGAGCACTCATACCCGCATTGTTGGCGCTGTAAGACACCGCTTATCTACTACGCACGAGACTCTTGGTATTTCAAAATGGAAAGTTTAAGGCCAACGCTTCTTGCTGAAAACGAAAAAGTAAATTGGGAACCAGCACATATCAAAGAAGGTCGCTTTGGGCAGTGGCTACAAGGGGATAAGGATTGGGCTATTTCTCGCGAACGATATTGGGGGACACCGCTACCAATATGGACTGATGAAGCCGGAGGTGTAGAAGTTATTACTTCTATTGAAAAACTAAAATCACTTACGAAGCGCTCTGGTAATCTGTACTATGCGATTCGTCATGGAGAAGCAGAGCACAATGTGAAAGATGTTTGGAGTTGTACACCAGGAAAAACAGATGCGTTGACTGAGAAAGGAAGAGCACAAATAAAAAATACCGCAGAATCTCTCAAGGGAAAGATTGATATTATTATTGCCTCACCTTTTTCTCGAGGACAAGAAAGCGCAAAAATTATTGCAGGCGTTCTTGGTATTTCAGAGAGCGAGATTATCACTGATGCCCGCATTGGAGAATGGAATGTTGGCGTTGAGTTCGACCAAGGCCCAATGGAAAAGTATTTTCATATCCGAGCGCAAGATGAAGATAGATATCATTTTAAAACAGCAGATGGAGAGTCTTATGCTGATGTTTTTACTCGTACCGGGGAGTTTCTTTATGAAATAGACAATATCTATAAAAATAAAAATATTCTCATTGTGACTCATGGAGGTCCTGCTCGAGCGCTTGAGCTTGTAACTCGTGGTTTTGCCTATGACACCCTCTTTGAAACAACGAGAGACTATCGAAACTTTGATAATGCAGAAGTACGAGAAATACCTTTTGTGCCGCTTCCACATAATACTGAGTATGAGCTCGATCTTCATAAACCATATATTGATGAAGTAGTGCTTGAGAAGGATGGTAAGGAGCTGAAACGAGTCAAAGAAGTAATGGATGTGTGGTTTGATTCTGGTTCGATGCCATTTGCCCAGGATCACTATATGGGCGAAGGAACACTTTCTTATCCAGCAGATTTTATTTCAGAGGCAATCGATCAAACACGCGGGTGGTTTTATACACTTCTTGCCGTTGGTGTTTTGATGGGGAGAGGAACACCGTATAAAAATGTTATTTGTCTGGGGCATCTTCTTGATAAGGATGGTAAAAAAATGTCGAAATCTATCGGAAACATTGTTGAACCATTTGAACAAATGGACAAGTTTGGAGTGGACGCCATGCGTTTCTGGATGTACAGCGTGAATGCCCCAGGGGAGAGTAAGAATTATGATGAAAAATCTGTTGCTGAAATAAATAACAAAGTATTTAACCTCCTTGGAAATGTGCTCTCATTCTATGAGCAGTATAGAGATATTAAAGTTGAAGATGAAAATACCGAAAGCGCCAATGTGCTCGATCGGTGGATAATGGCACGACTGAACCAATTAACACAAGAGGTAACCACTTCGCTTGATAGTTACGATCTTTTCCGTCCGACTCGAGCGATACGAGAGTTTGTCGACGACCTGTCTACCTGGTATTTGAGACGATCTCGGGACAGACTCAGAGATGGTGACGCTGATGCAAAACGAACGCTCTATAGGGCTCTCAAAACAGCTGCACAACTTCTCGCACCATTTGCACCATTCTTTGCAGAATATTTGTGGCAGACACTCAAGAATGAGTCGGAGGAAGAAAGTGTGCATTTGTCAGTATGGCCAAAATCAGAAACTCGATCTCCAGAAAGTGTTATCGCTGATATGCAAAAAGTTCGTGCACTTTGTGCAGAAGGGAACGCTCTTCGCAAAAAAGAAGCAATTCCAGTGCGTCAGCCGCTACAATATTTTTCAATAAATGTTGCAGGTTTGGAATCGTACTACGATCTCATTAAAGACGAACTCAATGTCAAAGAGATAAAAGTAGGGGATATCGGGCTCGATACAACTATTACGCCTGAGCTCAAACTAGAAGGTGATTATCGTGAACTCGTTCGAGTTATACAAGATATGCGTAAAGAAAAAGACCTCACTCCACAAGATACTATTTCGCTCACACTTCCTGAAAAATATAAAGAAATTGTTGATACTTTTGGTGACGACCTCAAGAAGACAGTTGGAGCAAAAGAACTTGCGATTACAGGAGAGGAAATTATAATCAGTTAATATGACAAATCTTCCAAAAAACACTTTCTACGATATAAATAAACTTCCAAAAGAGTATGGTATTTTAGTGTTTCCAATATCTATGAGTAGGGCGGGGACCAGCCAATCTCCAAAGGAATACTTAAACTTTTTACGCCACTTTTCTCCTACGAAGGTTTCAGACTCAAAAATAGGTGCAAATATTGTCTACGGTGATTATCTATATCTTCATTCTAATAAAAAAGCCGAGGTTCTTAGAAATGATCTGGCTCAGATAATGATTGACCATAAGCAGGCTTTTAAGAATCTTATAAGAAAGTATCGAGATGAATTTCAAATTCAACACGCATTTAACTTTCAGGTATGGAATGATCAGTACTTAAGATATGAAGGAGATTGGTATGTCAGGTTTTTGCAACTCAAAAAACTAGCACTTGCTGATAAAAAGATGGTTCAGTATCTAAAGGAAGATTGTAAAAAATGGAAATTTAAGTACACAGAGAACCAGATTAATTTTTATTTAGAAGAACATTTGATTTTTTATCTTCTTTCAAAGGGAGAGTTACGAATCCCCAACGACTATGTTCAAGATAGACAACAATGGGTTTTGTTAGCTTATCCAGGGGTTCAACCAAAAGCTTTGGTTTATTTATATCAAAAGAATTTCTTCAAATTATCAAACCCTAAGAATATTTATGAAAACTGCACCTATGATCTTGAATCAAAAAAGCTTATTGATTTCACGAGAATAGATTTGGATACATATAATTATAAATACGAGAATTAAAAAAGA
Source organism: uncultured Candidatus Saccharibacteria bacterium (assembly GCA_964408305.1). Lineage (GTDB taxonomy): Bacteria > Patescibacteriota > Minisyncoccia > Phycocordibacterales > UBA9973 > UBA4124. The sequence goes on along the minus strand of CAYOYW010000006.1, from coordinate 2,929 downwards.
CCGGCACATGTGCCAGCCTGAAATGGTTTAGCTTTCGAAAAAGTAGCTCTGGTTGTTTGTTGTGATTTGGAGTATCACCGGTATTGCATGACCGTACTCACTAATTGCCCACCCTTTTTCTGTTTCCAAGAAATTCTTGGCAAAACCATTTATTTCCTGAACAGAAAGATTTTCTTTAGTAACCACTGTTACTTTTGCAAGCAAAAGATTTCTGTTCATTTCTGGCGAAAAAAACAAGAAGTTCATTCCCGGTTTTTCACCCAAGAAAGAAATGTACTTGTTTTCTACCATCTTGAAAATCTTGTTTTGGAAGGTTACTTTTTGACTGCTCTGTAAGAGCTTACTTCTCCCATCTGAAGAAACTTCAATCCATATCATAGCTTTCAATTTGTTCTCACTTTAACTTTATTTTTGAAACTGTCAACAGTGTTATACTTTTGGCATTGTGCATGAGATTTATCATACGGAAGGCTTTATTGTAAAAGCGATACCGCTTAAGGAAGCAAATATGCAAATCTGGCTTTTTACCAGAGAGCTCGGACTTATTGTTGCTACTGTCCAAGGTGTCAGAAAGCCTACCGCAAAGCTTCGCTCACATCTTATTGAGTACACACTTGTTTCAGCCGATCTTGTAAAAGGGAGAGATGTCTGGAGGCTTGTGAGTGCAGAAGTTATAGAAAATCCTTTTGTTGCCACTTATGATGAGCTTTCTGCTCGTTCTTTTATTCGAGCGCTTTCTCTTGTGGGGAGACTCTGTGGTGAAGAAGGCGGTGAGCCAGAGCTCTTTGACCATATGAAAGAGAGTATGAGCGTGCTTGCTCTTTCTCAAAAAGAGCCAAAGTATTTTGATACGATCGTGCTTTGGAAAATACTGGTTATTCTTGGGTATCTCCCGCTTTCACCAAACGAAGAGGTACTTTTCAAAACACCGCTTGCTGACCTTGGGGAAAGTTCGAGTGACACAATCAAGCTACTCATCAAAAATGTTGAAAAAGCTATCAAAGAGAGCCACCTTTGATATACTGTAGGGGTATATGTCTGAAGAAAAGATAGATCATATTGCTGACCTTCAGCGCAGGCTCTATGCTCGTGATCCAGAAAATATTCCAAAAAGAAAGTTTGGTATTTTACGGCCACTTAAGAGTAAGGTTGATTCTACCTGGGGAGAAGATGCTCTGCCGCCTGACAAGCAGATAAAGATAACTCGTGTTTCAGGGTATAAAAGACTCTTCGTTATCTCTGTTATCTTTTTTGTTATTGCAGCTGCTGCTGCAGCATACTCGGTCTATCGTGGAGCTATTACACTCTCAAGTAAAAATGTAGAGCTCAATATGCTCGGCAATTCTTTTGTTGCAGGAGGAGAAGCTCTCCCTATACAGGTAGATATTGCAAATAAAAATTCGAGTGACCTTCTTAATGCGCAGCTCACGGTGAGTTATCCAAAAGGTGCGACAGATACTACGCTTGCAGAAGTCGAACGAGTGAAGAAAGATCTTGGTACCATCTCCTCTGGAAAAACAAAGACAGAAGAGTTTTCAGTCGTTCTCTATGGTGAGCAAGGGACAAGTCGTTCTGTTGTTGCTACGCTCGAATACAACATTCCTGGATCGAATGCTCGTTTTGTAAAAGAAAAGACATTTCCTGTCATGATTAACTCTTCTCCTGTTGCACTCACCGTAGATGCACCTGCATCATCTGCATCAAACCAGCCATTTATTATAAATATTCGAACTGTTTTTAGTGGAGACACACTTCTTGATAATGCAGTTGTGAAAGTGGAGTATCCAAACGGCTATGTCTTTCAGTCTGCAGTGCCTGCACCAACTGTTGGTAACAACACCTGGAGCCTTGGAGACCTGGTGAAGGGGACAGAGCGAACAATTAGTGTAAAAGGAAAGCTTGTTGGTGAACAACAAGATGAAAAATCGTTTCGCATTTATGTAGGCTCTCGAACGAGCGAGACCGATCCTCGTATTGCAGTATCTTACAACTCAGCACTACACACTGTTGTCATAGCAGAGCCCTTTATTGGTGCACAGATACGAGTGGGAGAACAGACTGGCGATGTTATTTCGCTCCCAAATGGCTCATCTGTTATCGGATCTATTGATTGGAAAAATAATTCTGCTATCTCTATCACGCATCCAATTTTTAGTCTCTCTCTTGCCGGAGATAATATTGATACTGATTCGATACAGGCACAAGGTGGTTACTATGACAAACTTCAAAAGACAATTTTTTGGAGTAATGAAACGAGTCTCTCTCTTGCGAGTATTCCGCCTGGAGCAAGTGGACAACTTCCGTTTATGTTTACAACTAAACAACCAAAAGCGGGGACTGCAGGAGATATTAACCTTTCACTTTCTGTAGCTGGAACATTTCCTGATAGAGACTTCTTTGAAGATTCAATTACAAACATTGATCAAAAGGTCGTTCGTTTTGCATCAAAGATACAGTTTGCTTCCCAGGCGCTCTACTCTATAGGCCCTATTGCAAACAGCGGACCGTTTCCTCCGAGGTTTGATAAAGATACAACTTATACTATTCAGTGGATCATTCGCCCTGTTGAGAACCCGCTCTCTGATGTTGTTGCGATAACAGCATTACCACTTGGTGTTGTCTGGACTGGTGTCGTTGTGCCTCAATCAGAGGTAATTACCTATACTCCTGAGACACGAGTTGTTTCTTGGAATATTGGTGCGCTTCCACGAGCAACGACAGTACCTGCTGTGCGAACTGTTTCTTTCCAAGTAAAAGTTCGTCCGACCAAAGTGCAAGTAGGATCTGAGCTCACCCTCTCTGGTGAGACAAAAATACAAGCATTTGACACAGTTGCAAATACCCCTATCTCAGATAGTAGGCCAGCAGTAAGTAATAGGCTTAATACCGACCCGCTCTATTCCTCTGGTAAGGAAAAAGTGATACCATA
>CAYOYW010000005.1:0-42186 GCA_964408305.1 uncultured Candidatus Saccharibacteria bacterium | reverse complement strand
AGTACTTTCATGTTATGATACAAATAAATAAAATGCTTTTATATGTTTTACTAGTTTATTGTTTGCTGTAGCTTGAGTTTGTCACAATGATATTGATGCCTTGTTTCACACTCACATTTTTGCAAAAAAGTTTCATCCTGAGAATTGTCGATCTCAAAATGCGAATTTTTGCTTTGTTGCCTCAGCGATTGCATTTAGGAAATCTATGTCTCATTGCTCGTCAAACATTTCTTCCTCATCTTCCTCTTGTGAAATTATATCTTGTTGCTTACGCAATCGACTTATCAATTCTTCTTTTGAGAACATCTCTCAATTAACTAATTGTATTGCCTCAATGAGGCTTTCAATAAGTTCTAGTTCAATTCAATGTCTATCCATGTTTTGTAAATAATTTGAATAAAAAAAGACCACTCAACTTGCGTAGTGAGTGGTACATGATAGCTTGCCTGACGGCTCACTACTTCCGTACCTGCAAGAGAATGGTCTTTTACCTACCTATACGTAGATATAGGTGGCTGGAGATTGTATAAGCAATATATTTTTGATTGCAAGAGATTTTTTATCTTCTTTTTGATATGCCTAAAATAAGCAATACAATGCGGATCCATATCAATGTCTTTCTCAATTTTGTTAGTTTCATTCTTATATTATTGTAAATGCCTCTCTTTTTAGAACTCCATCTGTAACCATTTGTATAAAACGGTTAACACGGAATGTATTGTATGGCAATATTCATTTGAAGTTCTCTGTTATGTAAGTGTAATTTCACATAATGTGCATACATCTAGCGTGCTGATCATCATTGGCTTGTATTGGAAATGATTTGTCCCATTTTCAATCTTTTATGTCGTTAACGTACAAAGTATTGATTTTTCATTGGACTGCCACCATTCGTCACTTTTGCATCCAATCGTAAGCCATAATTAAGTCGATTTTTTGGAGATTAAGTTTCACATTGAACATTATATTTACATCCAGCACCAATTTGCTGAATGCGAATCATAAATTACTAGAAGATCTTTGTGGTAATTTTGGTCTGTTATCTAATAGCGTTTTTATGTTTTCGTCAGTGAAATGTATTCAATGGTTGTTTGCTATGATTGTTATACCTGTAATATACGTACATCAACTCTCATCCATATCATGCTGATTGAACTCATACATTTTCTCGCTGAAGGTGTGTTTTGGAGCTGGTATCATGGTATTATTGCAAAATAAATCATGCTACTGCATCTTTCCCTTGGTATCACATTAGGCGGATAGCGTTTTCTCATAATCAATCGTACACTCTTTTCCCATTGATAATTCTACCATTGATTCAGTTTTGCTCAATGATTCTCATGACTCAATCGTTGTCAATATAATCAATAACTCAAACGTGTCAGTCTTTTCAAAATCTGATTTTTCTCCATGCTTGGTTGTTTCATGGATACTTTGTCATAATTGTTGCACCTGGCTTGAAAATAACAACACTTCACACTTTTACGGTAGATGAATCCTTTGGGAATCATGTGATATATGCTTTTCACTTGAAAGTCTTTTGTCTATTAACCCATCCTGCGTATGCACTACCTCAAAATAATCATGTAAGATATTGCCATACCATACCGCAGTAATGGCGTGCAAGATCAACACATTGATAAGCATAAGCGTTGTCAAAATCTACCCTCATTCACAAATACTTTTTGATGTATTCTTGGTGAGTCATGGTGATTTGTTATGGGAGTAAAGGCAATGTGTTATTTGATTTATATCTGTGATATAGATCAAGTGCAGCACCGACTACCGCTCATGCGATTCATAGCCATAGGTCATGTAGAGAAAAAACTCACATTCCAAAGAATGCCATGAAGTAATCGAAAATTGACATAATAACAACTCATCCAAAGTACTTGATAACATTGATGAGCCGTTTTACGATGTCTGTTTTATTGAGCTGGTTTGGTAATGATGGGATTTCTGGAGTCATGATTATGTTAGGTAGAATATAAAGTAGTGTTGAAGGAATATAGCCCAAGAGTATGAATAACTGTATTTGCATGTCATCGATATACTGTTGAAAATAGAAAAAGAACTATAAATGCAACGTATTCTTTTGTAGCTCTTCTTCAGAGCTTTTTCTTTCCGTGTCGGAGTGATAAGATCTCTAGTTCCATAGGCGTTGGAAATGATAAAAACTACTTTCTCATAAACTTCACTTCTGTCAATACCTCAGTGAGTTTTTGTTGACTATCTTGCATAAGCATAGTTTGTGTCCTCATCATTTCGCTAAGATTTTTGATAGTAACACTGATTTCTGTGTTTACTTTTATGTTATCCTGAGCGATATTGATGAACTTGTTGGTGATATCAATTATATATAAATCCTTTTTTCTAAGCTCATATACGAAGTATATTACTGCTAATATAACCATTCACATGAAAGGTCAGTATTCTTTGAGAGTAGGCAATATAAGGGTTTCTAGCATCGCAGTGTATCATAACTAAAAGCCCCCAGCTTGTTATTGATTGTTGTATAGATATTTTCACATGAATATCAAATCCATTATGCGATTTGTTGAGCAGAGAAGTATGTGTATGTAGAAGATGTTACAGTATTAGACGTTGTATATAGTTGTAGTTCAACAAAGTCTGTAACTACCAATCTACCAGTCCATGATAAGTTGAATGTACCAGCATCTGTACCTGATGGAGATCATGAAGAACCTACTGCACCTTGTACTGTTAACTGAGTAGTTCAGTTTTTGATTAGTTTCAACGCTCTGAAGTTAACACTTTGACCAGCTCATCCACTGATTATATATGTACCTCATCTACTTGCTGGAATTGTAATTCTACTGTTGTTTGTGACATTATCATGGTAACCATCAGTATCATACGATTCAGTATCAAATCATAATGTAGTATATGCACCGAATGCACCTGTAGTACCTGTTGTTTGTGTTAAGTAACAACCGTGATCTCAAACTCATCCAGAAGGAGTTGTCCACGCTGGTATACCTGCCGAAACTCAAAGAACTTGTGTACCAGATCATATAGGCAATCTTGTTAGTACTCATCCGGCACTTCTGTAATAAATATCTCATGTAGCATCTGTACCAAGAGTCATTGTAACTCAACCGATAACATTAGTACTTGCTGTCATTGTTTTGTTAGTCAATGTATCAGCACTTGATATAGTAACCACATTAACTCATTCTACCGCTAATCTACCTGCGGCACTTCTTGATAATGTAGTATCTGAAGCGTTTCACAATTCAATAGTACCTGTAGTAGTTGCTCATGTAATACCTCACAATGAAATTAGTAGTGAATTGATTGTAGTAGTACCACCATTTGCTGATCATATATTGATATTTGTTGTAGAAGATGCTGCACCTCAAGTTCCAAGATTAACTGTTTTTGTAGTTGCTGCAGCAGTAGCATTTGTAGAATAGTTATGTGTGATAGCTGTTGTAGGAGTTCAACCTATTGTCATAGTTGTTGCAGCTTGGAACGCAGTCACTGTAGTAGCAGTCGCATCAAACACAGATAATGTTGCTGAACCTGTTGTTATAGAAGTCGTGATTATTGGAGATGTAAGAGTAACTGTAGTACCATTTGTAGTTGCTCATGTAATACCTCAAAAAACTCCAGCATTGTTGTATTGGAGTTGTGTACTTGAACCTCATGGAGTTCATCATGCAGTTTCTGTAGGTTGCATATATTCAGCTACCCAGTTAGTACCTCATCATCAAAGACATTCATATCATGCGTATTGTTTAGATATTACCACATTAGTACCACCATTTATTGTATCAGTTCAAGCTCTTTGTACTGTTACGGTATTTGCAGTTGCATCTATTTTATAGATCCTATACCACTGTCAGTTTGCAATAGTTGGCAATGTAATAGTTATATTTCAAGCGGTAGCATCTACGTATTGAACTGGATTAGATGTTGTTGTTACTGATGTACTTGTAGTTTGAGTAGATCCTGCAAGTTTCGTATTATTAGAAAATGTTTTATTAGTCACAGTATCAGAAGATGATCTACTAATTAGAACATCAGTAACATTTGGCAATGTAAGTACTCTATTCGCAGTAACTGTATTAGTGAGTGTTACCGTAAAAGTACCTGCTACATTTTGCATAACAATAGTACTATCATTGAATGTTTTTACGCCTGTGATAGTTTCGTTACCAGCTTTGTGAACAACCGTAGAATCATTCGCTTTGGTAGCGAGTGCTGCAACTAGGTCGGCTTGATTCGCAAGCGTACCTGTGATATTCCCCCATGCAACCATAGTTGGTGATTGATTCTTTCACGTATAACCGTGTACTGTAGCTCACATTTGTTAGTTTGGGATAGCATCTAAAATAGGATTTCACTGGAAACGTATCACTATTTCTGCGAACGCTTCAGCTTGTTTTCAATAGTTGTTATTTACTCTTTTATCAATCCAGTCAAACACATGGACAATGGATTTTGTTACGTACTCCATTCATAGATGTTCGAAATACTCCATATAGAGCTTTCTCCAATATCGCTCTTCTGGAATATCTCGATCCACCTGTATTGTGACTAATTGTTTGGCTTTTTCTATCATTAGATATATGTGTAAGTGTAAGTATTTCATGTATTTCATGATACTCAACCTGCTCATGCAGTAGCTCATGTACCACCGAATTGCAATGGAGATCATCCTGCTCATGCAGCTCATCATAACGCTCTAACAACTCAAGCATTACTAATAGCTTTATATATCAAGATAACAACTCATCCTGCTCATCCAGAACCTCATCCACCTCAACCTGCAGTCTGTCATCCAGTACCGCCAGTTCAAGCCGTTCCGTTTCAACCAGCTCATCAATTCGCTTCGATCACTCATGTAGCTCATATAGTCAAGCTAGGAGTATAGATGAATACGATACCTCATCATCATCCACCTCATCCACCAGTTCAACCAGTAGCTGGAGATCAATATGCTGCACCTCATCCACCTCATCCACCTCATGCTGAAGAAGAGTAGTATGCTGTTACGTTGTTAACACTATAATTGGCATCTACGAATGCCATGAATTGATAGATAGATTTTGGTAGATTTATGGCAACTGTTCTTGCTCATCCAGCTCAAGATGCACCACCTGATGCAATACTATTTGGACCATAATTTCCAGTATCTCATCCAGCACCTCATGCAGTACCTGCAACTCATAGACTATTTGCTGATGCAGTACCTGTTAATCATGCAGTACCTGCAACCGCTGGTATAGCACCAGTAGCTCAGATACTACCATTTTTACCGTCAAGTCATCATTTCAATGTACCAGCACTAGCTCACAATCATCCTGTTGATCAAGATGCGTTGAATCAGTTGTTACTAATTATACCATTTACTGTTACACTAGTTTTTGCAAAAATACGATATCATGCAGCATTCAATCTTACTCAGGCATTTACTACGAGCGTGTCATAGTACATATCTCTAGTAAGAGTTGTATCTACTGATATTGTAACTGCTCCATCTTGTCATTGTCCTAGGAAAGGATTTTCGAAGTTCACTGGAACACCATTAAAGTTCAATACTCCTCATGGCTCTGAGAACTTATCAAGAGTTGTTTTGTTAGCGTGTGTATGTCTTGCTACAGTATTAGCTGCAACGTCTGTATTAGCTGAAACTGCTGCTTGAAAATTAGTAATATCAGAACTAGATAATCCAGTCAAATCTACTGCTATAGTCATTCTACCGTTTACGTTCCTATCTAGTGTTATTCTACTACCTGCTACTAGAGCGTATATTTTTGCTAGGTTTGATGTATCAGAAAAAATCATACTTAGACTTCCTGGATCAGAGTTTGCTGTCTGTACTTGTTTTGTGATTACTGTTGAACCTTCAGAGGTATATCAGTGAGGAGCCATCTACGATTTATTGCTATATAAAATTATTTTTCTCATTTATATCTGAACTCAGATCAATGAACATTAACCGCTATAAGTGAACTATCTCCATTAACAAAAAGCTGATCTCAAGACTCAAGTCCTAGATCTGCGGCAAGTACGAAACAATCATTCCCTGATAGAGGTAGATTTGAGTATAGGTATTGTTTTACGGCATCAGCTGCTCATGCTTTTGCTACACCAAAACTGAATGTATGAGCGTTTCAGTCAGTATTCGTCCAGAATATCCTGGCGATATGTGCATTCATCCCAGTTGGTACAGTGTATACTACCTTACGTGTAGATGCCTGTATTGTATCCTGTGCTAGGATACTAGCGTATTCTCTTGGAGTGTCCATATTGCAAAAAAGCTAGGAGTAAATAAGCCCCCCAGCTTTTATTATTAGTTCGTATATAAGTTTTTATTGGGTGTTTTCAATACTATTTTTTAGGGTTATAGCTAAATGAACTTCGTTTTGCTAGTGACGGTAATTCGTCAAATCATTCCTTGGTTGTTGGGTAGTATAAGTCTTTTGCTTTGACCTTATATTTATATACTCTTCATCCATTCTGTTTTTTTATGTCTTGTGCATATGCCTTATCTATTGTAACCCAGTCACCAGGATTAAGCTCATTCTTGGGAGATGCTCTATATATAGTTACTTCTTCAGATTTATTAGACATTAACTCTTTCATCTTAGCTATTTCTTTATTCTTTAGAGCTGGGTATCAATATTTCGATTTGAAGTCGCTAACAAATGAATCGATAGTATTATTAGATATATCCACAATCGAAGAAGAAGTATTCTCATCTATTTGGTGCGTTCAAGCATATTCTCTAGTATTTTTATTTGCTTCCTCTCGGATTTGGCGGAGTTGGTCTTTAGTTTTTAAGACACTAGGATTATATACGACTATCTGTTTTTCTCAATCTCATAGATTTACTAAATCGTATCACATATCTGTAAAGAACCTTTCTTGACTGATTCAGTCATTTTTCAAATCCATCAATAAAGAGTTTAGAGCATATTTATCTTTTCAATACTCGAAATCTAGTCTTCAGTATTTCGTAACGAGCAAATCTCAATCTCTATTTACTGCAATATTGTTCTTTTCCAATCATGATTGTATAGTATCAATAATATCTTTCTTCCTCATAGAATCAAAATCAAACTTACGTGCATTAGAAGTAATATATCTAGTATTTATATCTCAGTAATTACTTGCCTGTTGAACATCTTTTGTAGTATATATACCACCACCCCTAGAACCTTTTAATCATGGAGTGAGTTGTGCATTTCCTATACTAGCCCTGCTTCAATGGTAAACCACATCGGAATTGCTTATAAACTCCTCTGCACTCTTATACTTCCTTGCTTCTTCGTAGAGATGATTGTCTTTTTCTTGAAACATAGCTATTCATTTATTCGATCATTTACTTCTTTTTTTATCAATGATATCGTTATATAGGTTTCTTATCTTGTCTCCTTGTCCGAATATATTTTTCATTGTATTCCACATATTCTCGAAGTATTTTTTGATTTTACCGGTGAATGTTTCAGCACCTCTTACATATTGCACAAAATTATCTGCTAGCCATTCTTCTGCATCCACATTTGTCATTTTAGATCCTGGATTATCTACTTGAGCTTGTCTTTTTACTGTTTCTAAAATATCCACCTTTCTTGACGGATCTGTGAACATATCAAAGTAAGCATGCAACACTTCGTGTGTTGGGGTATTTTTATCAGGGTTGTCTACGAACTTTATGATTTTATTGTGGTATGATCCTCGTGCCTCTTGTCACTCTGGAGTAGTAAGAGATTTGACAAATTGTACTGATACTTCCTCTGGAGAAAAGTATTTCAGTACAGTTTTTGTAGCTTCTTGATTACTTATAGTTTGTCATGCAATTCTAGCACTTTGGAACATTTCTTTTGAGGCATCATCACCGTGTTTTTCAATAATTTCTTTGAAAAGTTCGTATTGCTTATCTGTACTTCTAGCATTGATCATGTCAGCTATTTTTTGTCTATCTCACATATCTGTTATTTTACCTACATCAACGCCGTATTCACTCAATGAGTTGACATAGTATTCTCTTTTTCATCCTTCAGCAAATGTTGATAATGGATCTTTTTCTGTAGTAGCTGATTCAACTGTTTTTCTCATAGTTTCGTCAAAATCTTCTACTGGAGGTTTTGTGTCAACTGTTTTTTTACCGTAAACACCACCTACATTTTCAGGTTTCATCCATTCAGATTTTCCGTCAATTTGTACTCTGAAATGATTATATTGACCACCAGTTTCTTTCACTGCAGTAACTTTTCATTCTCTTGTAATATCTCATACAAGTGGCTTATCTACTCTGTGGCCAGCTTCTGCTCTTTTCACATATTCTGGATCATTCTTGATTTTATTAAACGCTTCAGTTTTCTTACTTTGGATAATCTTTTTCTCTTCCTCCATTTTTGCCTTGGCTTCAGCTTCAACTCTTTGAGCTTCCATTTTTACCTTTCTATCGGCTTCTCATTGTACCTTTGCTGCTGCAATTTTAACTTTTGCCTGCTCAACCGCACTAAGTTCTTTTCCAGCTTCCAATTTGGCAAGAGTTTTACCACCGTCTATATTTTTGATATATTTTTTCAATAAATCTGGATTTGACAAAAATTGATCGAGTAATGCTCAACCTACTCATCCTATGAATGCTCATACTGGGCCACCAAGAGCAAAGCCTACTCATGTGCTAGTAGCTCATTTCACTATTTTGCCATATAATCATACTTTGTGAGTATCTCTTGTTCTTACGAAATCATCGTGTGCTTTTATTGTTTCTAGTGTTTGAGTGATACCAGGAACGTATTTTTCAAGTAGTTCTAATCTAGGAGCTTGTTTTTCTCCTAGGAGTGCTTTCAATGTACCTTTGAACTCTCCGTCTTTGTTTGTAATTATCTTTGATACTTCTCTAGCGATACTAGCTACATCTCCGAACTCTGTGTCTAGTTCTTTGAATCATGGAACTGTATGGAGATATTTTTCATTGATAAGGTTAGATATGATATCCACACCTTTTGCTTTTTTAGATCTAACACCATCATTGTATGATGTGTTGTATATGTCTTTTCTGATATTGTGTACTTCCTCTACCGATAATTCACGTGGTTTTGATGTAAGGTTTGAAAGTGTATTGTTATACTTGCTTTTGAGTGCTGAAAACTCTGTATCAGTGAGTGTCGTCTTTGATGGATCATATCATGTAACTTTTCCATCCGTCATCTCAATTCATTCCTCTTGTAGTTTGCTAGCTATATCTTTCGCCATCTCTACACTGTTGAACTTTTCAGGAGCTTTGTATACATCTTCATATAATGCTCATAGTTCAGATTTTTGTCATTTTTTATCGCTAACAAGAGATCTTAAATCATCAATCACTGTCTTCTTTGTTATTTTACCTTCATCAATTTGTTTGAATATCTCAGGGTTTTGTCTAGCTATATTAACACTTTCAGCATCAACACCAAAATGAGCTGCAGCTACTCTGTCAGCAAAATCAGGTTTTGATCATTGTGCTTTTACTTTTGGATTAAATACATCAAATCCTTTTGGCACAATAGCTTTTGCGACTTTACCTGCAGTTTCTAATGGAGCCGTAGGAGCTTTTGCCGCATCAATCGTAAATCTAGCTGCCTTGTCAAATGCCGAATTACCTTTGAATGCACCTTTCGCAACATCAAATCATGCTGGTACCATAGTACTTACTCATAGATCTGCTGCTTGGCCTGCAGTGTGTGCAATATCTCATGCAGTCGTTGCTACCCTTTCCGCACTCTTAGCAATATCACTTGCACCTGCAGCTTTCGCAACTAGTGAAGTTCATTTTGCTCATAGTTTTGTAAGGTTCGCACCTCACTCAAGTAGTGTAAGTACATCACTTGCCAATCATACTGGATCAGTTTCCATTGTTTTCAATATATTGTCCATACTTCAATATCTATCCGTAAGAGCTTGCTTACCTTCTGGGGTAGCAAAGAGCGTATATATACCTTTTATCGTATCTAGTGGATTTGTCACTCATCTTGCAGTTGCAGTTGCCGTTTTTATGGCACTTGCTGGAGCATTAGCAAAAATGTTGAGAGGAGTAGCAAAATCTTCTCTCAATCATTCCATATATGATTTTGACGTCTCTCTGATATAGTTGTTTACATTACCATATAGTTTTTGTATCCATCGTGTATCATTGAACTTTTTTGTCTTTCTATCAATTTCTGATTGTGGCAATTTTGCTACCTTGTCATTTATCTCTTGCGATACATTACCTCTTACATCAATAGTAGGTATTCCTTGTGCAGCGTTGTCTAGCTTTTCGAATCCATATCATACTGGATTATATGCAGCTTCTGATGGATCTACTTGATCTGGAGTAAGTCCACGTTTTATACCTCATTGAGTTTGTGGGTTTTGTGATGACTCAGTCGCTCTATCTTTTGCGATTTGCTCGTATGCAGCTTGTTTAGAAACTCATTGTTTTTTGAGTTCTCTGAGTTTAAGTATCTCAGCGTTTGAGAATAGTATACTTTTTACTTGGTTCACAGTGTTCTGCTCTATTTGTGCAACCGTTCATGGATTGTCTGTATATGCGATACTTTTCCCACCTGTGATCGATGTGGGAACTGATGGAGTGTTATATCATGGAATAAGAGAAAAATCCATCTTTTTCGGAGATGGAGTAGTTGGCTCGACATTATTGACAAAACTAGCGTACTGTTGTCCACTAGCTATTTGTTTCTTTTTTCTGTTTTGAGCTGCTAGCTCATCAATAGTATCGAATATGTTGAACATCTTGTCCTGAAATAGATAAATTATTCTTCGTATGGATCTTTGAGGTCTGTATCTCCCCATATATCATCTAGTTCTTTTGATGCACTTGTAGGCAAGTAGTATTTATCAATTCATCCTGCCTCATAAGCTCTTACCATATCATCATAGACTCTATCGTATGACTTACCTTGGTTTCTAATATACGTTTTTGCAAGTTGTCAGAACTCTCTTCTTTGATCAGCTGTAAGTCTTTGACCATTTACAACTCTATTGTAAAGGTTTTGGATATCTCATTTCAATCATGCACTTTTTGCTGCAAGAGCGAACTCACCTTCTCTAACTGTAGACGTAGGATCCAATGTTTTCATGAAGTCAAATATACCTGCTACATCACCAGGTCCACTTGCATCATTCAATGATGAAAGGAGATTTCTACTTGATGTAATAGCTTTTTCATAGCTTTGAACAACTGGATTGTTTCTAAAGTTTTGAGTAGCTTGGTTGAATTGAGTGAAGTTTTTATCAGTCAACTGAGCATGTTGGATTCATGTTTCAGCTCATGGAGCTTTTGTATATCATTTCACTGTTGGATCTCATGGCAAGATTTCTCTTGTATATGCTTTGTTATATTTAGGACTGTTTTTGTCGTTTGTAAAGTTAGAACCTGATACTACCAATGTACCATCTGGTTTGATAGCAATGATTTGCTCAACGTGACCATAATTTTGTTTTGTATCAGGATCTTGTAATCCAAAATCAGACACAACTGATCATCCGATAACTGGCTTTGTAGATCCTCGTTTATCAGATTGTGTAACTGCGATTTTCCCCTTGATTGTTTGATCTGCTCAACCGAATGGCCTTCCAGCTCATGCTGCAGCATAGAGATCATTCACATATTTAGCACATTGACCAGCGTTTGAACCGTCTGGTAGACATAGTTTTGCAATTTGTGGATTATCCCATCATGGAGCGTATCCATACTTTTCTCTTGCTTGTTCTATTTGGCTAACATCTACCATACCAAGGTTACTATTCATAGTAGCTTGGTTTTTAAGATCATATTCATACTTCGCTTGCTGTTGGTTGATATATGCTTGTTTATCCATCTTGTTAAGATCGAAGTTTTGAGACATTTGGAGTTTCTTGATATCTTGTTCGAATCCAATTTGTATCTTGTTGAGATCTCTGTCGTATTGGATATCTCCGAGCTTGATTTGTCTTCCGAATTGTCTTTCTTCTGCAGCTTGACTGTATTGGTCTTGGATATCCATCTTTTTCAGATCTCTTCCGAACGCTCTTTCCTCTGCTTGTTGAGCGTATTGATCCTGGATCCCCATGATATTGAGTTGTTTTTTGTAATCTCTTTCGAATTTCATATTTTCCAATGCAACTTCTCTATCTTCTCCGTATTGTTTCATCTTAAGTTCGAACTCAGTCTTTGCTGTATCTTTTAGGTCACTAACAAGTGCCATTTCTGAATTATATTGATCTTGTAATCCTTCCAATTCTCTCACGATAGGTTTTGATTTATTTTGTGCCAAAAGAGCAAGGTATCAGTCACTTATTGTACCTCCTAATGCGATTATTTGAGCTTTTATATCTGCTGACAAATTACTGATTAGTCTTCTTTTTTCATTGATGGCATCCAATGTAGATCTTGCAGCTGTTTTAGCATCATTGAGTTCTTGGTTATTAGCTATACTTTCTCTAAACATATCTACATAATTTGGAGATTTTGTAGAAAACTCTTGAGAAAGCGATTCCTCAAAATTAGGATGGTCAGGAAATGATGTTTTTTGTTCTCCAAGCGGTTTGTCTGGATCAACATCTGTACCTGATGTAAGATAGTTGTTTACGTCTTGTCTAAACTGAAGGTTTTTGTATTTCTTTGCCTCTTCCAATTTAGGTCAGTATCATGCAGCAACTAGTTTGTTGTATAGATTACCTCAAATAAGCAAATTACCTGATGCAAGATCAGACGATATTTGTTGAGGAGTTTTTGTAGCTATGTTTTGCACTTTTTTGAAAGTAGACATAGCATATTGTGCATTTGGGTTTGATATGTCTTGGTTTGGTAGAGTTCAACCTTGTGCTAGGATATTGTAGTAATCATCCGCAGTTCTCATAGGTTGTACTCATCTTATCCCTGAAGCAACTCTATCTATTGTTTGTGATATTCTAGGATCTTTGATATCAGCACCTCTTCTCACTAGGTCAGCTTCAATGTTTTTCTTGAGTTCTGCATCATTCATATCGCCGTATTGTCATTTGGCACTTAGCTCTTTGATAATACTTGCATCTCTATTTTGTATGAACTTTGGATCTTCAAGATTTTTGGCAACTGCAGCATCTCCGAATAGCATTGATTGGTCTTCAGTCTTTGGGTTCATTGTACTGTTAGGACCAGGAACGTATGGAGTACCATCTGCATTTGTCATAGCTCCTGTTGTAGGATTTATGTTAGCAGTAGCACCTATTTTTGGCAAAGCAACTGACTGATTAGGTGCTTGTGTTGGATTTGCTGGTGGAGTAGGATTTGCCGGCGTAGCTCATGGAGTTGGCACCGCTGGAGGAGTTCATCCTACTGGTGCATTAGCTTGTTTTGCCTGTGCTGCTTGAACTGCCTCTGCAGTTTGCTGAGGTCATCATTGAACAACTTGTGTAGTAGGCAAAGCATTTTTTGCAGTATTTTCTGCTCTTCTTTTTTCTACTACTGCCTTTGTCGCTGCGATTTGTTCTGGGGTTCTTGCCATAGTTTCGATTAAAATGATTAAATGCTCCCCCAGCAAGATATTACTCGTAGTAGTATATTTTACTTTGCGAAAAGCAATATGATTATGTTAGCTTTTCGGTTGTAGGCACTACTGGAACCTGATATCTTTTTCAATTTATCTCTACCACTATATATTTTGTAGGAGTGATTGTTGTATTGATTGGTTTACCATACGATGCAAGATTGTTTCTGATTTGGAATCTACCTTCTTTTCTAGGAGCGTTCAATCAATCCTCGTCTTTGAAGACTGGATTGATTTCTACTTGAGGTGGATTCGGTATCTTGAATCAATCTATTGTAGTTGTTAACGTCATTTGATAATATCTGAATAAAGCATGAGTATATCCATAATCCATGGAGTCAATACTCTATTATCTGAACTAGATGTGAGTACTATTTTCAGTTGCATCCATCACCATTCTTTTGATGTCAACGCCATCTGATCAGCGAATAGAAAAGATCTTGTCTTTCATTCATAATCCGCTCATGAGAATGTCTTGATGGTTGTGAATGGACCTTCATCTAGTGATACTTGCATTGCTATTGACGTTCACACTGGTAGCTTGTGGCCAAGAGTGAATTGATCCATAGTTTTTAGTGTGCTTGCAAGATTTCAATAGAACTTCATATATGTAAGACTTCATGTATCCACTTTCTCTAGCACGTCAGTTGGATCATATTGTACATAGAATACTCACTTGATTCAATTATATGTCCCTGAGACAATTATTTTACCATTTCAAGACGTCATTGATTTGATATTTGTGAACTCAACGTAGTTTGTGATTTGGTCTGGAAATCATGCTACCTCTTTCCCATACACTCTTACATTATAATCTCAATCTATGTTTGTAGTGACATAATTTGATCAATAAAATGTTGTATTTGCTCTTCTGAAATCAGTATATGATGGCTTTGATGATATTTTTTTTGGATTTTGTCATCCACTGAGTAAATAATCACCATCTGAACATATAGCATAATCAATAGATCAGTTAGATATGACCGCTTTGATGTTTATTGATGGATAATCAATCTTTTGAGTGAAAGTACCAGCCTCTATGTCGGCTTGATTACAAATATACGCACATGATGTTTGAGGATTATCTCTATCACCGTATGTTGTGTATATCTTGAATTGTTCCATATACTGTACTATTCATACTACATTGTCACGTCTTCTCAATGAGAGCGTTGGCGTAACTGTATCACAAGGATATATTCATCCAGTTGGATTCACTAGCAATGGTCGCTGTACCGCTCGGATTTTATATCATACTGCAAACACTAGAAGAGCATCATTGAAATTATATAGCTCTACATTATACGTTCAAAAATCAGTAACTCTCCATTCTACTGGATTGTATACCGACATTATGTTTCATGTTGTACTATCTATTTCCATATATCCATAGTGGATTGTATATGGCACTGCAAACTCATATCCACTTCTGAGATATGCGAAAAAAATCTTATTTTGGAACTCAATGGCTTTGTATATTGTCGCTACGTTATGAATAGATGTTGCGTATACTCCATTATTGTACACATAAGCATCTCATGATCAGTTGTTATTTGATATATTGATAATCTTGGCATATTTAGAAAAAATTGTGAGCGATCAGTCCCAATTTGCATCCGCAGTTTTGTCGTATACCGTTACTGGCTTTGCTGATAACTTGTAGTATTTTGGATTAGATAGCGTATCAATGTTCTCACTGGCGTAGTAGTAGTAATCCGCAGCTATAAAATCATTGTCAGCTTCTCATTTATATACTCAAGCCCACGCCTTTGGTAGCTGTGTAGATGGCATGATTATCTATAATATGATAAATCGTCTTTCGTTTCAGTGATTGTACCGTAATTTCTCATTCTGATATCATTGATACATTTGTTGAAAAACTCATCCGAGTATACTTTCGCATTTATTTCTTCAGCACGCATCTCTTTCATAAATACAAATCTTCTGAGTGTCATTGCTAGATACCAATGGTATTGTCTAGGTACTGGTATGTCAGCTTCAGCGGTGTTGTAATCTATATCAGCTGGTCATTTTACATAATCTATTTTCAAACCTTTGGCAATATCATTTTGTGGCCATGGAAATACATATAATGTGTTGTTTTGTAGTATATGTCTTGGAGCTACCGGAGTTTGGAACTCATAGCTATTCATAACTGACTGTGTATTTAGACTATCAGTGTCCTTTTCATAGCGTGTTGTTTCTCTTGAATCGACATATCAGTCATATAGTTGTACAAATGAAGCTGATTGGAAAATAGCGTTAGGTGAAATGCTGGTTTTAGCCATATATGCACCGTTATTATATATCACACGATCATATTTATTATACGTTGCCGTAGCATCCCATGCTGGATATGATTCTAGTTGGTATTTTACCCCTACTCTGAGGATTTTGTCTATTCATCCTGATACAGATGTCGGCAATCCAAGATCATAGGCATTTTGGAATGCAACAAAATCAACAAAAATCCTATCATCTAGGAAGTCCTCATTGATTTCTTTGATTCACTCATAGTACATTTTATGTACGACATCCAAAAACTTAGAAAAAGACGGATATCATCCGAGATCCGCTATTTTAGTTCCTGTTGTTTCTAGTGCCATATCAATGATAGCTTGTCAGTTCATGGGAAATGTAGGTTAGCAGATAATGATGTCTGGGCGGAGTCAACGCCTTGAGAAAACTCCGCCCAGTGTATGATTACCCACCGATTGCAGATGGATTTACCACTATTACTGAGTTTGTAGCTGAAAGGTTAGTTGTACCGATTGTTACGGCACCACCTGTTCCATATACAAGAACTCTTCATATTAGACATGCGTTTGGATCTACAAGAGAATCAAACGGCCCATTTGCATATTGGATACCATCAGCTGTAAAGTCAGTCAATGGTCCTACTTCAGAGAATGCTACGAATGCACCTGCAGAGTTTTTTCTCACATAGATAGCAATCCATCTATATTGAGTTGTACCTACTACATTTGATCCGAATGCGTTCCAATCTGAAGCTGAGAATGAAGCACCTGAAGTGAAATCAACTTTAGCAGAGTAGATTATTCATCCACTTTGTACGAATTGACCTCTTAAGTATGCAGTTGATGCAGCGAATGCTGGTACAAGAGCGAATGCTGTTGTGATACCAGTTCCCACATTAACTATTCATCTTGATTTGTAAGTTACCGCAGCAGGAATAACAACATCAGGAGATGCTGAACTCGTGATTGTCACGGCTGATAGAGGAGTACTTTCCTCGAATTGAAATAGCATAGTTGAGTTGGGTTGAGATGTAAATAAGTGTAATGGAGATGGGGATTACTCCCCACCTCCTATTGACTAAAATGCACCAGCAGATTCCATTACTAGGATAGCTTCTTGTTGAAGGATCTTAGCAGCGAAGAATGTTTTAGCACCGATAGTCATTCTTTGATTCAATGGATCTTCTGTTCCACCTGAACCGAATGGTTTCACGATAGATTTCATATTATCCAGTTGAGCCATACCGTATGCTTGATAACCGAATACTGCAGTTTGGTATACGTTAATTGAACCGTTAGATACAACTTTAACGAATGGACTTTCTACGATTCTGATGTTATTGAGCTTACCGATTTCACCTCTGATAATATCTTCAGGTTGAGAGTACTTACGTACGTCAATGAAGGCACCTACAGTAGTTTCAGTTTTAAGACCATCAGTCACTCTTGGGTGAACAATAGCGATATAACTGTTACCTTCTCTGTAAGGAACATACTTTTCTTGAAGAAGAGTATTAGCTCTTACAAAGTCTAATGCAAATAACTTGTGGTTAGCAGTCAATGCAGCTCTGTTGGCAGCACGAACTCATCCAGAAGTAGTTGCAGCATATAATCTATAAACCGCATTATCAAGAACTTCGTCTTGTACGATACGATCTACGATACGTGCCATATTGTTTGATATCAATTCAGCAACTTGAGACATCAATGGCAAGTTCTTTGCAATCAATTCAAGTTCGTCAGTGATAATTGTATACATACCATATTGTTTAGCCGTAGCTTCAATGGTATCTAACTTTTGCCCAGAGTCTGGAGGTGTGATACCTGGAGTCATCTTGGCTTGATCTGGAGTTACTTCAGATCTTTGTGCTTTTACCCAGGTTACTGATTTGTAACCTTCTTGTGCCACTGGTGGTTCTGCGAATCTCGCAAAAAACAAGTTTGGTTCGAATTGCTTCAAGAACTTGTTGTTGATATATGACACAAATGGTTCCGCACTTGGATTTTTGATGTTAATTGAACTTAATGGAAACGTCATGTGTAGTTTGAGTACAGAGAAGTAAATATATTACACCTGCCCCATTCATGACATTCTAATGAAACTTGCCTTCACCTCTTCGTCAGTGTATTCCTTTCTGTCGCCCCCCTTATCTCAGCCGTCTTTTTTTTCTGGTTCAGTGCCTGCCATGCTTTGTCATGCTGTCACTGTCCTTGCTGGTTGTTGAGGCGTTTCTGGATCATCTGGTTGAAGTCGGTTCTTATATAGTTTTGAGAATGATGCAATGGGTAGTGCTTTTTTGAACTGAATAAGTTTATCTATCTTCTCTTCAGAATCTCCAGCTTGTGGATTTTTCTCTAGGAAGGCATCAAGCTCTTTGAGGTCATCATCAGTAAGTTCATACGCTGGAGTTTTCGCTCCTGCTTTTTCAACTACTTGCGATGCTACTTTTTCTACCATTCAGATTTGTTCCTCATCGAAATCTTCGAGATTAACATCCTTTGGTTGAACTCATGCTGCTTTGAGTGCAGCTTGAACGGCATCTTCGATTTCCTTTTTGTGCTGTTGATTTTTGATAGTAATATCACGGTGGTACTTAGTTTTCCAATCCGTCTCTTTCTTATTCCCTGGTTCATCAGGTTTTCACTCTTCAGTTTTAGTAGCTTCAGGAGTCTTGACTTCCTCAGTCTTTGGCTCTGGCTCTTTCGCTGGAGGAGTTACTGGTTCAGCTGGTTTCGCAGCTGGAGTTCCTTCATCACCCTGTTGAGTGGTAGGAGTAGTTCCCTTTTCTAGTGCTACTAGATCAGGTTTTCATGTTAGGATTTGCTCTTCAAGAGCTTTCTCCTGTTCTGGAGTTAGTATTGGCATAGTACAAAGATTATTACGCAGCTTGTCTGCAAGTAAAAAAAAACTTATGGAGAGTGTCCATAAGTAGTAGAGAGAAGACAGCTGGGGGGCGATCTTCTCTGTAATACTTACAGAAACTCCCCCAGAGTTTATTCCTTATATGTTAATGATTGCGATTGCACCTTCTGGACAATCACTTCGATCTGAGCCAATAAGTCGTCTGGCATTTCAAGGACTGCCTTCCACATATTGTACTCGACCTTTTCTAATTCATCTATGCTATACGATAATGTTTTGCGATTTCAAGAGAAATCTGTGTGAATGTTATCGTCTAGTGTTTTCATTCTTTTTTTGATAGATCACATCAGCATTCTCCATCATGGACTTGCACGTAATGTCTTGAGATATGTTTCGAACATTGCCTTGTCCTCATCAGTTCTGATAATGATGTCTTCAAGGTCTTGTACGATTTCCTCATCCTCATCACTTACGTTTGCAGCTGCTACCTTTTGATTGTAGTCTTCCATTTTCCTCCATACTGATTCAACTGGTAATCAATTAGATGTCGTCACTCTCTTCTGCTGCTTTCCTTTCGTCTTCGTCAATGAGCGAGTCTTCGAAGTCGTCTGTTGCGTCTTCTTGGATCTTGTCAGTGGCAAGGACTTTGTCAGGGATGACGAGTTCGACTGGAGCTGCTTTGGGGATTTCTTCTTCGATTGTTTTTCAATCGGTTGCAATCATGGTTCACTGAATGCTTTCTCAAATGATGGCTTCTGAGCTTCATTGAGCTTCAATGACTTCTTGCTTTGCCTCTTGGGCTTGTTCGACTGGAGCGACATTAGCTGGTACAGAAGGTAAAAGACCGTTAGCTTTGATCAATGCTCGTAGTAGTTGGTTTTGTTCCTGCATTGCAGCAACTACTCAAGTCATGTCAGTATTTTGGATAGCTTCCCTGTCTTTTGCACGTTGTTCTTCATCTGTTTTCATTTGCATAGCAAGTTGTTTGTCTTGCTCAGATTGTGCAACGACTGGTTCATAATCCTTCTCTTGTAGATATGCAGTGAAATCGCCTGGCTCTGATACTCACAAAAAATATGCAAAGTATTCATCTATGGCTTGGATCTCAATAGGATCTTTGATACCTTTTCCTAGATAAGACTTCATACTATTGCGTTGCTGGTTCTCAGTTTTTCAATCGTATGAGTCTTTTAGGATTCAGTACTTCTCCATGATAAAATCTATCGGAGTGTACATTCAAATAGTTTGCATTCATCCTGCTTTTTTCAAAGGAGCGACACCGTACATTCATAACCTTCAGAAGTTCAGTCCGAAGTTCACATCAGTGATTTTCTTCGGACCTGAATCCATGGGGCTTCATGTTTCACCTGCTCTCTTTTGATAAAAACTAGTCTGTTGCTGCATCACGATACTTTTTTAAGATTAAAATCTTTTTCTCATACCAAGGCATGAACTCAAGACCATTATCTATATTAACTAGATTAGCTTGCAACTGTGTTGCATCAGCATCAATTTGAGTAAGATGTTTTTCAATGATAGCTTCATTAGCTTTGATAAGTTCCTCAATCTTTTCAATCTCAGTAATATGATTTGATTTCTCTTTCATAAGTACATGGATTTCTTTTTTGAGAACGTCTTTCACTGATACATTGCTTTCTGCTTTCTCAGCTGCTTTTTTAGTTTTGATAGCTTCATCAAATTCAACTGTTTTTTTATTCTTTTGCTCAATTTCTTCTTGCATAACCTCATTGTGTTGTTTCAATGATTGTACTTCCTTTGCCGCATTAGCACTTGTTTTTGCAAGATATGATTGGTTGAAAGGAGATCCGATAATAGCAAGGATGTTTTCTAGGTATGTTTTTTCTAGTTCATCAATAGCTAGTTGCAATGATTTCTTTGACATAGCTGCGAAGTTCACTGGAAACTTGTCTCCTAGTTCTTCGATTGTGGTAGCTAGCATGTTGATACCTGTTTCCTCTTGCATCTTATTCAAGAATGGTGTTTCTACGATTTTTCAAGACGTTGACATGTGATATGTTAGTAAGATTGTAAAACTAAGCTGCCTGTGGTGCTGCAGTAGGTTGACCTGCTACTTGTCATTGTTGAGTAGCTTTGTTGACCATTGCACCTGCCATCTGGCTTTGTAATCAAGCCATTTGTCCTCATGGATTTTGTGCTTGATTTATTTGTTGTTGTTTCATTGCTTTCTCTTTTTCTTTGAGAGCTTCCATTCTGTTCTGAATAGCAAGTGTTTTGTATGCTGAATCCTTCGCTTGCTGGTATCGCATTATGTATGCAATATGGTCTTCAGTCATAATGTCAGTCACTGGTCCAAGTTTTTCTCCATTGTTTAGGAGTTTTACATCGATCATAGCTTGTAGCTCATCCGATGAATAATAGACGTATTCAAGTGCTTTGTCTTTGTCTCATGTAATGAGTTCACATATATCTCTATAGTATTTTCTTTGAGAGTATTCTCATAGAGATCATACGAAAGGTATCATTAGTTGCATATCATTAAGCATCTTTTGACCTTTGGCTATTTCGTCTAATGCACTCTTGATAACAACGTCATCAATCTCGCCCATCATAAGGTCATCCTTTCCGAATTCAAGGGCTTTTTCACCGAGTGTATTTAGTACTGTTATTTTATGCACTCACTTGAGAGACTTTTTCATCATGAGATACCACTTCAGCCGGAATAGTTTTTCCGATTCAATGTTAAGCACTGTACCGAATCATTGTATCACATTACTATTTGCTTGCTGATTATTTACCTCTGTTGCAGTTTGATCTCATTGGTTCATAACTCCTAGTTGGTTTGCATCCATACCAGTTCATAGTCTTGTATGGTATTGGAGCGTATCTTGGAGGTTGAAATTATCTGGTGGCATTTGTGCAGCGATTGGTTGCTCGTATACTGCATTTGATAGACTTTGTCACTGCTTGAGATTTATTCCGACAATAGTTGGATCAACTCCCATCTTTGCTATGTCGTTTCTGTTTCTGATCATATTGATATCGTAAAACTTATGTCCTCATAGTGATATTCTGATTGCACGTTTCATTTGTAGATTAACTGCCTGAGACAATGCTATCTGTTTATCATACACTAGATCCATAACTGAAATACCTACTGGATTTCCATATTGTGGTCTCCAGAAGTCTAGTTCAACTGGCCATAATTCTCACTTGATTCCCAGTGTTCTTTTCTTCAACGCCGGTATGAGATCAGTACATCTAACAACTTTAGCGATGCAGTTCATCGCATCGTTTGTGTAGATAATATACTTGTGTCATCCAATGATTGTCATGTGCATATACACTGCGTACAAGTTCATCTGGAGGTTTGTTCCCATTTCAAGTGATTGTCCGAATCAAAGATATGGATTCCATTCAAGGAGATCATTACCTTTCAATCTGCTGAATTGTCCTATGTTAGCAAATCACATAGCTTTCATATCCTCCTTTGTCATGAACTTTCTGAATCACATCCATCTGTATCTTTCAGCATGGTAGCATCCACTTGGATCAGGGAAAAAGAGTCTTGTATCAAAAATCTCTGATATGCTTTCTCCGTCCTCATCAATATCTAGGAGCTTTACTTTCACTCAGTACATGTACTTGTTTGTACCTCATTCGATATCAATCAGAGTCATACCCATTTTTTGATATGCGTTCTTGGCTAGCTTATTCCAGTTGTCACACTTAGGAAAATCTTCGTAGCTTTGTCCTACGTATTTGATACGTAGTTGGTCCATAGCTTCAAGAGCTTGCAATCCATTGATATTAGAAAACGCAAGATTGATTTTCACTTTTTCTTTTTGCATTCTACCGTCATGGTATGCTCTCAAGTATTCTAGCCAATCGATTTGCTTTGGACTCATGAAAGCATACGACTGCATGAACTCGCTCTGTATTTGCATTAGAGCATCTCATTCATTGAATGGAAGTTGTTGATGTGTTACCACGCTAGATGCTGGATTGTGAACTGCTGGCATTACTCAAGGTTGAGATGTTGTCATATTAGATGTTTTGGTATTATATAAATACCCCCAGAATTAGTAGTTATAGTTAGGATTGTAAACAAATGATTCTCTATCCTCTACCATGATGTCTAGTATTCATGTCGCAAGATATCTGAAAGCATCCGCAGCATGTTGTGATCCATTCTTTTCTACCTGATCCGTATAAACTCAGTGTTTCTCATTGAAGGATCTGCGGTATCTTGATAGATGTTGGATTCACGTTTTTGTTTTCTCCTCATCAAAGTAGCATTTTGGGAATATGTTTCTCACATTGTCTATACCTTCTTTGATAGCATTCTTCTCTAGTACAGTGAACTCAATTCATTGTTTGAGTGCTGTATCATATCTTGTCACTCAAGAGCTATATTCAGTTACCATCATATCATGTGGTCAGAAGTGTTTTCAGTATTTGTACCCCTTCGTCTTAATGATTTGCTCAATGATTGCAACTAGACTCATACGGTTTCACTCCCAATAATCAATGATACGTATTTCATGTCAGTATACTTGAAAGAATCGGATGCTCGTATCGTCTCAACCTCAAGCTCATCATAAATCCCATGCAGTATGCACTAAAAGGTTAGGATCATAAGCCGTTCTACATATCCTTTTTGATGTCCTAGCTTGGTTGATTTCTTTCTCGTAATAGCTTCACTCTGTAATAAGCATGAACGCCTCTTCGAATGTTGATGGATATTCTCTGAACATATCTTCCTTCAGCACTCTGCGTTTCAATGCGTACCATGTCATTTGCATCTTGTCCAGATATATTCATTTGTCTCTCAAATCGTTGAAGTATTGTACCTCTGGCAATGTGAACATGATTGTATCATTACTCCTATATGTGTTTTCAATAAACCGTGGCAAGAATAATAGCTTGAACTCCATTGGACCTGGTTCGCCTCAAGATAAATCCAGATCATACGCTGCTTTGGCAATATCATAGAATGGACCTTCAGCACCCATTGATGTACTTTCCACTGTAATCTTTCCTGCTGGTCAAACCGCTTCGAATCAACCTGTGACTATTTCCCTGGCCTTCATAGGGTATTTAGATCCAATCTTTCATAGTTCTGATACATGGAGTCTTTGCAATGTACCTCAACGGAAAGATGTACCTACGTAAATAGTCGATCATGTATTTTCAAATGATAACTGATTTGTCGTATCTGTATTTAGTACCCAATTTGTTTTTCAACTCACTCAGTTCACATATTTCAATCGTGGTGGCAAGTTATCCCATAGGACTTTGATTTTATCTGTAAAGATCATCCTTGCTGTATCTTTTGTATCGGCAATGATACCGATTGTGATGTTTCTCATAAATAGTGCATCATCGAAGTCGTCTATCTGTTCCGCTGTAGACATACCAAGTTGCCTAGACTTTGGAATAACAATTTTATTGTATAGCATTCTTAAACGGAAAAACTGCAACTGATGTGCATTTGGTATGAATGGCCTAATAACTCCATCCTTCTCTTTGATCTTGTAGATCATTCCTGATGTGAGTCTCCATCGTTTGTCTCATAGCTTCTTGAGCATTTGTTGCTGGTTAGCATCTAGCTTGTTTTCCATGACTTGACATTATTTGCGATAAAATGTTGGCGTGTGTTTCTCCGCTGGAGCATTCTTGTCTCACTCCACTCAAACCATAGGTACTCATTGTGTTTCCTGTTTTTGTGAAATGTCAATATGCTCTATCGTTTTGGATGCTTTTTCTGCCTCTCATGGAGTAATACTTTCCTTCTGTTTGGCATAATCCATTTCCCTTTTCGCTTCGTTTGCTTGCATAATAGCTCAAATAATATCTCACAATCCGAATCATTTGTCTTCATCGTCTTTGTCTTTTACTGAGTCTCTGTAGCCATAATTGTTTGTTAGTAGCATTGATATTATCTTTGTATTTAGATTTCATTTCATTCATTCCTGAATTGTCATTTGCTCCACTAATCTCACAAATCATATCACCGCGGGAAAGTATTCTTCTTTTTTGCAGTAGTTCAATAAAGTTCTTCTGTCTAATCATAGAAAAAAAGCAATACCAGTTACTGTTGGCAAGCTCTTCATAACAATCTTCTCTACTACTTTCTGTTTTACATAGACGTTTCAGGTTTCTGATTCTATTGGTTCTTCCTCTAGGACTTTCTTTTTCTCAAAGCATCTTTCAAGGTATGTGTTTATTGCCTCTGTACATGCTTGCTCGTCCTCTCGTATTGGAGGTTGTCCTGATTTTCTACGCCTGTAAATCTCTTGTGTGACTGTGACGTAATCAGATGGGTAGATTTGTGGTTCTGTGTAATCTGCTGGATCCTTTGGTTTGTATCGGATCTTTGTCTCTCGGAGTTCTCCTTCCTTTGGCTTCTCTGGACCTTTTCTCTTGGGCTTCTGTTTTATGTCTAAATTATCCAGCACGTCCTCGCCTCCCTCGACTATCTCTTCTTCTGGCCTTCCCCCCATGCTGTGATAAAAGAAAATAAATATGATTATCTTTTGACTGTACAGTCTGCGAATTGGAAGAATCTATCTTCCTCTGATTCGTAGTACATGATCCTAGATTGTTGTATGCAATAGTTCTTCCTCATCTCCATTACTGCAAGGATATCGTTGTACGCTGTGTTTTTGCATACCGCAGTTGAAAAGTTCTGACATGTGATGATATTATCTTGCACGATTTCCTCCTGTTTCTTTCCCATTTGTGCAATCACTCTGCTTTGGTAGACAATGTATGCAATTAGTCAAATGACAATGATCCGTGTTCTTAGTTGTTTCATCAAGGCGTTGATTATTTGTAAAACTATAAGCTGAGAGCGATGGGTGCTAGTATTCACCTCCACAACAATGTAGCAAGCTACCTAAGCCAGGCGAAAATCCTGGATTGTTCTATACTTTCGTATAGCCATCAGTCTCAGCCCATGGCCGAGAGATGTATTAGCATCATTTTTTTCCTCACTTTCAACCCTTTGTACCTTTTTTCATATTGGATGGGATGTTATGAATAAATCTACGCTGGGTTTTCTTCAGTTGTTGTTGCTACTGGAGTATCAGATGGAACTGGTTGTCCTGTCTCAGCATTCTTATACGTTGGATGTTCAGATGGTGCTGTTGCAACTTCCTCTTCCTTCTCTTGACCGTTATCTACTGTAACTGGCACTCCTGTTTCTGCATTCACTGGAGTTTGTGGTGTACTTTGTCCTCCGAACTCTACTCCATTGAGTTTGTTTTCTTGAGGCAATGTAGATGGATCTGTTCCTTCTGATTGTTGCACATCAGATGTGTTTTGAGTTTCTGTTGTTGCAACTTCTTCTGAAGGAGAACTAAATGCTTGTTCTGAAACATTAGTGTCTTTTTGTGCAGTAGTTTCAGATTGGCTTTGTTGAGCCAATTCTGCGTTTGTTGTATCAGTCATAGGGCGTTTAGTAAAAAGTAAATTACTACTAACATACAATTCCCTATATGGTTTGCAAGGGGTTTTTGAAAAAAGTATTCAATTTTTTGACAAGATTATTTTTCTGACTATACTAATATCACACGATATTTATTTCGTTATTTATACAAACATGTTATTAGCACTTATCGCACGATTTCACTCATGTACTACCATCAGTGAAACAACACTCCAAGATCACAAGAAGGAAATTATGCAAGTAGTAGATATTACTTGTAAACAATGTGTAGTTCTTTGACCAGTAAGAGCTGAAGGAAACAAAGTAGCTCTATCAGTTATCAATCCTATTGGGAAAAGAATACGTCATCAAATCTTATTGATGGATTTTGACTCTATGGAATCAGCACTCATTTTATCTCCTAAACTATTAGACTAATGAAACAAACAATATATGTTCCAGTAACAATAAATAAAACGTCTCAAAAGCTAGTTCTCATAGTGTGAATTGTAGTGACTTTGCTATTTGGTAGATCAGTTCTGGCTGATTGGATGCACAATGACAAAATATGATTACCTTCTGATGAAATAATAACAACAAAACCTACTGATCGATGGCTACTGAATGAAAATGGTAAATCTCAAAAATACACTGATTTGCAATGAAAAGGTAGGGATGCAAGAGCTATAGAATTATTGAATGATTACTGACAAAGCGGAGCTGCTGTATGGAGTACATTTATTCATACTGCACGTATTCACCAAGTATATCCAGAAGTTTTACTATGTATAACATACGCCGATACGTCAATAGGTAAACATCTCAAGACTCCTTTTAACTGGGGGAATGTAGGTAATAATGATCGTGGTGACAAGGTTTGATTCAAGAATATAGAACAAGGTATCAATGCTATATGATGGGTGTTGAATTGATCATATCTAAAGTGAAAGCAAACTATATGAGATCTATCTCCATACTCTTGAGGTACGGCTCCATTCTATGCTACATCTACAAGTAGTTGGGAAGTAAATGTATTGAATTGTATGTGAATGATCCATAACAAAAAAATCACCTGAGATTTTAGCTTCAGGCGATAGTCTTGCATTATGTATTTTTATTCATATATAGCGGTTGCATTTTATGTGCAACACGTATACCCTGCGAATCAGGGCTACCCTATCGTATTAACGGTAGGGCTTTTTTTATGCTGAAATAGATGCTCATAATCTTGCTGCATCTATCAACTTTAGAGCTTGTCATTTGATGAATGTTCTGAGTCCAGAATCTTTGATAAGTTGTTCCAGGATTTTAGCATCAGTTGAATCTATATTTAGCTCTCATGTTTTGTGTAGCATTTCAGCCCACTCAGTAAACTTGATGGCGTTATCTGTTGCATTAGGTGCATCAGCTAATACATCATTTGCAAGTGTTTCGTTGAGCATATACGGTATCGTTTCTCCGTCCTTTGTTTCAGAGAATACAGTATTGTCTACTTTCATGATAGGGGTTTTGAAGTTGATTTTCATGGATTATATTGGGGAACAATTAAAAACTATAATTTTTTTCTTGTATCAAAATGATCTGTAACTCTCATTGTGTCCATTTCTAGCTTCACTGTTGCTGGTAGCATGAGTCTATCATAGTCCGTATGGTTTGTGGCCATCATACTATATGACAACCTCCCCATCGGATTCATAGGAGAGGTGTCTATAGGATCTCTCATGTATATTCAGATCATGAGGACTTCTCAGTGTGCTGCAGCATCATCCACTAGAGCTTGGATAGTCTTGAAGTACATGGCTTGTCTATCTGTGATGCTCATGTTAGTGGTGAATAGTAAAGATTACTTGGTCTTTTTTAGAGGCAATCTAAAATGAGGTCTTTTCAATGCTTCCTTGAAAAAGTTTTCTAACTTGTCCTTGGTTCTTTCTTGTATAATTCATTTCTCCATGATATTATACAAGCTACGCATTCAGTTGATTCATACATCTTTCATAAAATCTCTAATAGGTTGGATGTGATGTCATTCTCATTTTTTTGCCCTATACATCTTCACTAGTCTGTTGAACTTGGGTAAATCTAATTTATACATCATAGGCATTTCGTAATGTTAAAGATACTTTTGCCATACTCATATTTGTGTCTGGTCTGGACTTTCTTTTCTATTCTCTGCATCGATAAGCCATCTGAAATATCATGGATCCTCCTTTTTTACTTCCTCCATAAACTTTCATTTATGCTTACCGAAGTTGAACATATCTTTCATACTCAATCCTATGGCGTAGTCATAGAACTCATCCAGTGACATACCTTTCTCTGCAATGATTGTGTCTCTTAGATGCTCAAATAACTTATGGCATATTACTGCATCTCATAGAGCATCGTGTGCTTTTCATTCCTGAGATAATCATATAGCATATCTTAGATATTGCAATGATACTTTTGGCCATCTCTGTAGAGATACTGCAAGTTTCATAGTACAGATGTGTGGATTTTTTACTTCTCCATATTTACGGAGAACGCCTATATCGAATTGAGCGTTGTGTGCTACAATGATAGAATCTTCTCATATAGCTTGGATTAGTGAGTCTAATGAAAACCTAGGCATTGTAAAGATTTTATCCTCTGTAATATGATGTACTGCCATGGCTTCTATATCAATGGGGTTTTCTGCCGAAAAGTATATACTTCTTTCTCGGAGAGAATTATATCAATATCAATGTGCCATAACATACGCTAATTGTATAATCTCATTATGTACGAATCAGTTTGTTTCTGTGTCAAGTATGACTACCTTTTTATCCATAGAGGGTTGAGTGAAAAAATATGTAAATTATTTCTTTTTCTTTGTAGGTGTTACTTTTCTAATTGGTTTCACTCTTCCCTCTGTTTTCTCTGGATCAGCTAATTCGATTTTATCATAGATAGCCCAGTCCTCTTTGTTTATCTGAGGAGATTGTGTTTTGTTTTCTGGTCCAGATTTTACTGTGTAGTCATCATTGAATAGATTTACTCTTTCTCTAATGAATCAAGCCATATCAGTATCAAACGTGAAGTATGGTATCTTTTCAAAGTCGAACTCCATTCTATGTATTTTTTCCTTGTTTTCTATGAAGTATCTAGCTACTGGTAGACTTACTGAACATAACAAATATGTATGTCCACTCTTTCTTTCTACCTTTCTAATAAATACTTCAAAAATCATAGCTTTTGGGAGTTTTTGCCATTCCTCCCATGCTTTGTAGATACGATCATCCAATTCTTTTTTCATTTCTCTGCGGATATT
The DNA here is from genome assembly GCA_964408305.1 of uncultured Candidatus Saccharibacteria bacterium. Taxonomy (GTDB): domain Bacteria; phylum Patescibacteriota; class Minisyncoccia; order Phycocordibacterales; family UBA9973; genus UBA4124. The sequence goes on along the minus strand of CAYOYW010000005.1, from coordinate 12,833 downwards.
ATCAGGATCATCAATGAGATTATTGAGTCTATCTGAGTAGAGTATTTTCACTCCGTTTTCAATAGATTGCTCATCAACTGCTTTTCTCCTAGCTTTGATTAGGAACTTTGATTCACCAATCGGATTATCATATCCTGGTATCGCAATATCAATTACTTCTCACTCCTTCGTTGTACTTTTGAGTCAACGGTATACAATGTTTTGGAACATGGTTTCGTAAAATAATATAAAATTAGTCTGTCTTCTCACATTCATAAGAAGAGAATACTTTCTCCTCTCATACTTTGGTTTCAATTACTAGTTTCTTTTCTGATTTTTTAACAATCTTACCATAAAATCAGTAGCATATAGCATTATTTCATACTCTATATTCCTCTGTTCCCTTATTTATACTATGTAATCTAGGAATCAGTGCAGCAGCAAGAATACCAATGATTACAAATACTATTAGTAATTCTATTATTGTAAAACATTTTTTCATATTAGTTTGGTAATTGAATTAAAGGTGTTGCTCATCCTAATTGATATTGAGGTATTTCTCATTTCCATTTTTCAATCCATTTGAGTTGGACATACTCTTTACCTCATTGATTAACTACTGCTGAAGACTTCAATCTGATAGCTTCTGCTTCTGCTTTCGCAGCTACTACTACTCATTCTGCTGATAGCTTTTGAGCTTGTAGATCTGCATCTGCAGTAATCACCTTTTGTTGTTGCTCATATTTTACTCTTTCCAATACGTTCTTTTGTGCCAGAGCATCTTGTTCTGCCTTAACTTTAGCTTCAATAGATGCGTTGAATCATTCTGACATCTCAAAATTGATTATATTCACATCAATTACATTCACTCCATAATTTCATAACTTTACTTTCAATCATTCAGTGATATCTATAGATACTTGTCATCTTTTTGTAACTAGTTCTTCTGCACTATATTTTGATGTCACAGCTTTCACTACTTCTTGAATACTTGGAGTTACTACTTTTTCTTGAACTGCATTCATATTTCCTAAACTTGTGTAAATATCTTTTACCCTTGTTTGATCGATATTGTAGTTCACTGCCACCTCTGTACTTACATTTTGTAAATCTTTTGATGATGCTGCTGCAATAGCTTGATCTTTGTTTGTTTGGATGTTGAACTTTTCAACTGAATCAATGATTGGAGTCTTGAAATGTAGTCAAGGTTGATATACTTTGTCATTCATTTTACTGAAGGTTTTTGTTACAGCAACGTATCATTGAGATACTGTAAAGCAACTACCAAAGAATAATATCAATCACAATATAACAAATATAATTGATAAAATAAACTTTTTTGTTGGTATCCCTTCTTCGTCAAATAGTCTCATGGTGGATATGTAATAAATGATAAAATACTAATTTTTTCTTGACTTAAACAGCGTATGAATAATCTCTATTGCAATACCAATGGTTACTACAATGTCGTTACCAAAAAAGTTGATAAGCCCAGATTTTACTCATAATGCGATTGCTATCTTTGATAAGATATACGATTGTATCATGTATATGTTTGTGAATAATAAAGCTATTCTACTGGCTGGTACATTATACTTGTTTGCATAATAGGATAGTATGGTGATGTTATTGATGCCATTCTATCTCATACTGGCCATTCATTTGTTTCGTAACATCTGATAAGCGATGCAAATGCCGGTTTGATTTCCTGCATCATTTTTAGCTTCAATTTCTTTTTGCTAACCTTGTACACGATACTGGCATACGGTGAACTTGTTGAAACTATATCTAACAATACATCACATTCTAATTCATCATATTGTATGTATGCAAGTGTGAAGTAGAACGCCATTTGAGTTATATAGTCAAATGTATGCTCTACATCATATTCGAATCTATCTATACGACCTGATGTTTTTGTATCTCTAATGAGTTTTTTCTCCAATGAGAATCTATCAAGAGTTCATGTAATACGAAGGATTCCATACTTAGCTTCAATATAATGTTGTCATTGATATTCTCATTCTCTATCAAATAGAGGTTGTCTAACGTATTCATGATACATAGCCATTATATCTCTAGCTTCAGCTGGAGTCAATCTGATTCTATCTCATGCCTCATAAAATATATCTCTCAACTGATCAAGCGTAAGACATTCTAGTACATCTTCTGGAGTTATATTCTTTTGTTTTTCTCTCCATTTTAATATATGAGATTCGCTCTTCAGCTCTAGGATTTTTTCTTCGATAGCTTCCTTTGCTAGTTTCTCATGTTTCATAATCTCATCTTTGTATTTATCAATCATAGAGGATATATGTTTGATAAGATCTCATTTTACATATCATTTATCAATGTAATATAATTCTGAGAACTTATCTATACCACTTGATATCATAACATCAAACGCTGATCACATCTTGAATGCTTGTTTATCTTTCGGCTCAAACTCTGGAAGTTCAAGCTCGTATCTGATCCAGAACTCTTCTGGGTTTTTCATAAAGCATTTTATCTTTGATGCCGTTATTGATCATCTAGTACGAATAACATATCGATCCTTGCATTCGTCACACAAATACTTTTCAATTTTTTCCTCGTATGACATTTGAGTACCAATATCTACCGACTCATCTTTCATAATTTTATGTTCTAGCCATGCCTCAACTACTTGTCTTCATATACCTGTTAGATTAAGATAATCATTCTTCTGCATCTCCACCTTTGTTAGAAGGTAAAGGACTCTTTTCGAATCATTCCATTACTGCCTCCATACTTGGCTCATTGTCCGCATAATCTGGAGTTCAGTCAGCATTGATAATCGCTTGATCATATTTGATAGCTTCTGCAAGTTGGTATGTGTTTTCCAATGATAGTGGTGCGTACTTATTTAGTAGTAATTTCAATACAGTTTTTTCTGCCATTGCATCAAAATCTTTTTTCCATCTACCACTTTCTAGTCAGTATGTTTTACTATACTCTTTCCCATGTTCTTGGATCTCTTCCAAGCTCATGTAGAATGTATGCTTGAATCACGATATGAGTTCGAAGTACGAAGCGTATCATATAATCTTATCAGATGTTTTTGCACTTCGTTTGAATGTCCATCATCCGAATACAGTATCATCCTGTACACGTTGTCATTCATACACTGGTTGTGCATCAATATCTCTAAAAAGGTTCGTCCTATGTGCTAATTGAATAAATCATCTATATCACATTTGGAACTGTGCTTTCCCACCATATGGCACAATATGTGCGTATCATAGGTTAGGATTTATTGGTAGATCTAGCGTAGCTGCTACAAGTGCTGCTAAGTAAATACTAGTAGGATCTGCTTTTTTGAGTAAGTCATTTTGACTCACTACTGTTAGTACAGATGCTATAAATTGTGGCGACTTCTTTCATAGTACCGCTTTGAACTTATCCTTGACATCGACTCTATCAAAAATAGCAATCGATCATGGTTTTTGTACAATTTCCCCCCCAGCTGTATCTGTCATGTAAACTTGTATATGAAATAAATATATTAGTATAATAAGAACTACATTCTTATTTGCAAGAGATTATTCTACAATTTCTCAAACGTCTAGTGTAAATCATTCCATTCATTTTGGTACAATCTTTTTAGTCATATTTAGTTGATATATCTGCTTGTCGTTGAATCACCATTTTTTTTGCAGGACATCTAGTGTTAGTTTTACCGAACTATCTATATCTTGAGCTTCATTCGAAAAGTGTCGCTCGATAGTCATTGATATCTTAATATCCTTTGGTAACTTTATATTAGGAAGTAATAGCATGAGTCATTGTTCGTAGCTCCTATAGTCTTGTGTCTTGAATCTGCGTCCCTGAAATGCCTTATTTATTGAAAGAGGTTTTATAGATATCTTCATAACTTCCTTTGGTTACGTAAATAATCTTTTTGCTTTCTGTAGTTATATTGAGATGGACTGAATCAATTATGTGTAGCTCTAAAAGACATCTCTTTGTCAAACCTATATTTTTTCTCTCTTCTTTTTCTACGTTCTTTTCTAACTTTTGCGATTTCTGGATCTTGTTTGTTTTTCCATGCTACCGCTCTCTGTCTTCTGTACTCTTTGTCTCTTTGTTTTGCTCGTTGTAGCATTTTAAGTTCGTGATCAGTCAATACTACCTCTTCCTTTCTTTCTTTTTTTATTACCTCCAAAGATCTCTCATAAGGTGGCTTGATACGGTCAGCTTGTGCAACAAGAGCTTCACGCAACTCTGTGTTGGATCCATGTACTCACACGACATTGTCTTTGTGATGTTTAGAACATAATCACGCCAGATTCCATGCCTCATCCCTATCATCTTTTTTATACTGAGATTTGAAATATATATGGTGCATTTCCAATGGTTTGTTTGTACATCATTCTACTCGACACATACCTCATTGTCTTCTCAAAACTATTCTGCGTGTTTTGGGTGTTACTACCATACAATCGAGTATAGGATATAAAACTATGGTATTTTGTGGTGCTTGATAGGGTTTGGTTGGATCTTCAATTCTTTGTTATAGTTTTTGATTATCTTCTCAACTTCCTCCTGGTCCACTTTGAAATCTCTATCGGTGATATACTCAACTACGATATTTTTTACAATACCAATATAAGATCATTCTAAGTCTGGGCGGAGTTCCATTATCTTGCGACCATCTACAAATGATTTTATTTTCTTATCATATTCTGACTTTTTATCATACAAAACTCTAGTCAAATCAATAATTCATTTTTGAGTAGCTCGTTTGAATATATCTCACATATATAATCTACCAAGCTCGTCACATAAACATACTTGCTCTAAAATAGGATAATCTTTGTGTACTATTATATCTGCCATCCTAGATTTTTTCATGTCTGTCATCCATCGCCAGATCATGTGATTTCTACAGACATATTTCATTGTTTCTATTTCATCAGTACTGAACTTCATTCTTTTCCCAATAGCTTCCATCATTTCTGCACCTACCGTATCATGGCCATAAAATGTATGTTTACCGTCTTTTAGATTATATGTGTTTAGTTTGCCTACATCATGGAATAATATACACAAATTAACAAGATAGTTTTCTATATCTGAAACACATAAACATTGGATAATATGGTTGAATACAGATCACTCTGGATGGTGCAGCATTGATTGCGATAAATGGTTTGATTGTATTTCTGGTATAATCACAATAGAGTTATTTGTCAATCTATGAATAAATGATGCAAGTGGTTTTCATCCATAGCTTGCTACTTTCTTGAGTTCATCAGTGACTCTCTCCTGTGCTACTCATAAAAGACTATATCATTTCATAACTAACTCATCAGCGATATCGAAGTTATATCTTGCAGCAAATCTATATGCCCTCAAAACTCTGAGATTATCTTCAGTAATTCTATCGTTTGGATTTCACACAAATCTAATAATTCATTTTTTGATATCTTGTTTTCAATTATATGGATCTATGATGTTTTCACCATCGTATGCCATTGCATTCATAGTAAAATCTCTCCTTGCAAGATCTTCGTATAAATCATCAATAAGTTGAACTGAGTCAGGTCTTCTGCTATCAGAGTATTTTCCATCTTTTCTGAAATGTGCTACCTCAAAGTGAAATCATTTATAGATAACGACTACAATACCAAAATCTTTGTTTTTACCAATATCATGAGTTTCGAATCTATGACATATATCTGAAATAGGCACATTTGTTGCAAGATCTACATCCTTGGGAACTTTACCCATGACAATATCTCTTACTGCACCTCATACAATATAGGTTTTTCATCATATCTCTTTGCATAGCTCTAGGGCTATTGTTACTTGGAATGGATGTATCATTTTTTATTGTTCGGCATAAAGGATTGTTGGATTATTTGTATGTACATCCCATTTATGTATACGAGTTCTGTAGTATTCATCTCTATCAAAACCTCATTGGTAGATAGCATGATATCAATCTACAGTTTCAAGCATCTTGAATGGTCTTCTGAATGGTCTAATAATAGCAATATGATCGATTGTTTCATCTATGATTTTCTGATCTTTTGTATCTATATCTACAATTCGCATTTTCTCTGTTCCTATGTTTCTACCTGCTACTGTTTCGTAACATCTTCGCAGCCTAGCAATAGACCGAGTAGTAACACAAGCCACTACATACCTTAGTAAATCAATAGCAAGAGCTTTTTTATCTCTCCTAGCTGGGTGCATGTATACTCTACTGTTTGTAGCTTTTGCAATTTTCATTATTTCGTCTAGTTTTTCATCTAGTTCTTCCTTTGTACTAATGAAGTATGCTTTGATACATCTATTGTTATTGCCTGATGCACTTCTATTGCGATCCAGGATCTGTATGAAATAATGTTCCCCTCATTTGAATACCCAAGGGAACTTTGATATATTATTCACCACCATCTTCTTCTGGGATAGGATCTAAAGGATTGTATTCCTCAAAAGTCCTAGTAGTTACCGTAGTGACTTTTTTGATAACTCATTCTCCTAGTTCCACAAGTTTGATTTCTGCCTCTCTAGGCGTACCGTATCTACCGAATGTAAAGTTTTCTTTGATAACTCGCCATTGAACGTATACGTTTACTTTTTCTGTTCTGTTCATGATTTAGATATATTATTGATAAATAGATTACTTAGTTATTATGGAGTAGGTGTAGTGTATGGCTTCTATCGGTCGGTTTGATATTTCAGTTGCATGTGATGTGTTATACTTTTCATCTATAATACCTTGTATGCGTAAAAACACTTCTCTATCGTCCATAAATGTAAATAGGTGGTCTATTATATCTCCAATTCTTATTGTGGAATATCAAGTATCTCACTCAGGGTGGGTTTTGATTATTCTATATATTTCTTTTAACATCTCTTGCTTAGTCATAGTGTGTAACGAGTATATAAATAGGTGTTACTCCCTTAGGAGTCAGTTGTCTTTGAGGAAATCTCGCAATACTTGTAGGCACTCATTTTCTTCTTCATTATGAGAAACCCATCAAGATTTTAACAACCACTCTGAAACCTTAGTTCTGGGATATTGCTGCTTCTGTGGTACTATGTGAGAGAGGAGTTGTTTGAGCTTATCTCTGATAACTACTGTATAATATTTATAATTATATTCTCCACTGCATGTAATACAAGAAGGGCCGTCAACCTCTTGGTATACATCTCAAATATCCAACATAAAGTCTCTTACCAGTTCATCCACATTGACAGATTGGCTCTGTGGCTCTACTTTTTTTGATATGAATATATTTGCGAACTGCATAATCTCTTTTATATCTCACTCCTCATATCACAGTCATTGTAAATAACATTCTAATGTTCACATTTTATATTCTACTTTCTGTGACTCTTGGGGTTGGGGAGTAGGATATGTAAAACTATCTATCATAAATATCTTTCAATTCTTGTCTTTTACAGATACTGTTCTACAGGTCATATCTCATCAAGGAACTCATTTATCAACTGATATTATTGGATTTACCCAGTCTATACTATCAGAAGACATAATACCTCAATTTTCCATTATTTCTTTTACATTATATAGTCTATCTATTTTCTCTCCCTCTGTAGAAGTGGGTGCTTGTCAGTATTGGGAGAGGATAGATAACAGTATCTCATACTTATTGATATATGCTTCTTCAGGTATAGGTATTCATTCAGTACGATGTCTTCTAATAACTTCTTGTCCTACTTCTTTTTCTATTTTTTCAATATCCAGAGGTTTGAGCTGTTGGGGCATGTGCTTCCTTATTTCCTCTTCTATAAACACGTATTTTGTATTATCTAACTTAAATCCTGCGTTATATAGTTTAGTATTTATTGATTTCATACATCATATTACCCAATCCTTTCACTCTACTGGTGTTGGCTGTTCTTCAGATATTTTCATTTGTCTGTACTATATAAGGTATATAAATAAATTAGTCTTTGTACGGATCGTACACATCTTCTCCAGCCATAGCGACTCATATTGGAGTAAGCGTGTGTAAGATTTTTACTGTATCTCATTGATATGCTAATACTTCTTTGAGAGATTTGTAGCATTCAGGAGCTTCGTCAGCTCATGCTCCTACAAGCTCAATACCTTTTGATTTCATATAATCTTTTACATTATCAAAGTTGACTTTTCATTCACGAATAACCTCTCGTATTTTTCTATCTTTTCTCCATCTCTTCTTTCATGCAGCTTCGTTTCTTCCCATAACTCTACCAGCTCAATGCACAGTAGAATAAAGTCATTGTTTTGAATCTTCTGAATCTACTCACTCTAGGATAACTGACTGATCTGCCATATTTGCTCCAACAAATCATTTCTGTCATGGGAAAGCAGGAGTACATCCTTTCCTAACCACATAATAATCACGTCAAAAGTGGCTTTCCTTTCGTGCGAAATTGTGATGATTGTGTATTTCTTCCACTGAAACGCCTCCTAGTATCTCCAGAACTTTATTACACACAATATCACGCCCAGCGTAAGCATACTCTCCTGCTAGTGACATTGCCTCAAAATAGTCTTTTCATATTTGTGTGTCCATATCAAATAGGATAGGTTTACCATCCATAGGTCACTCGTGTGCTTTGTCAAATGGCTGTAGTCATTGTGACATAGCTATAAACATCATAGTTGTTTTGTGTCCGAATCATCTTGATCAAAAATGTACTCAAATCCATATTGTATCTTCTTCGTCTTTGAAAATATCTACATAATGATTTCCAGATCATACTGTACCTAGTTGTTTAGATGCAAGCTCATAAAGTTCTCTTTGAGGAGCAAATACTGCATTTTTGATTTTATCCAATACTGGATGGTCAACTGGATCAGGGTTTGGTCTTCCTACTCCGAATCATATCTCTCTCGATATTCTGTGCATAACTTGTGTGATATCAATATCAGATACTTTTAGGTTAGTTTTGACTGCTTTGTTTCCACATCAGATATCAAAACCCACTCATGAAAGTGATATATGATTTTCATACGCTACTGCTCAACCTACTGGCATAGAATATCCGTAATGTGCATCTGCAGTAAGAACTCATATTGATCCTGGGATCATACAATTATTGAGTTGATCCAGTACTTTGTCTTCAATAATTTCTTTTCAGAATATCTTCATACGTAAGGCGTTTACCATATAAAAGGATATTACAATAGACAGATATCCATCCATTGTAATATCCCCCATAGGAGATATCAATTAAAGATAATCCTTTTTGATATATTCTTTTTGTACATGAGTGAATGTTGCATTTGCCAGACATTCCTCAAATGAATTATATGGTGTTGCATTTTCTATACCTTCAGTAGGACCGTAGCAAGAACAATGTCACATATCTTTTCAATACCATTTACCGTTTTTTATACCAATCATATATCAGCTTCATTCATAAGATCATGATTCATACCAATAATATACTCTATCAAAGTCTTTTAGATCTCTGATATCATATTCGCTAAGAGGTTCCCACGTTCAAGATCTGTACATTCTTGTATCTCATTGTCAATCTTTGTCTTCTGGTACTTGTCTCAAAATTGGTCTTGTTACATTCATTTCATTTCTTGCCTCAGCTTCTTCGTCATATAGATTATGATCTTTTGCAAAATCAATAAGCAATGATAATTCTTCCTCAGAATTATTAGAACGTCATGTTCTTTGAATATACGAATTATACCAGATTTGTATATTATTAGGAGTCATATTTTGCATGGTCTTTTGAAATAAGGATTAAAATGGAGACCTTTCTTGAGCGTAGTCTTCACGCTTTTTATATGCGAACTCTTTTTCTTCTCGTATGTACTTGTTTTTAGGTTGTGCTTTATGTGTTGTCCATGCTATATGATCGTACGGTAGTACTTCATTACGCATAGCAGCAACAATGTTTGGTACTGGTTCTAATCATTGCCAGAACCTCAATCAGAGAAGAGTTGGTTCCCATCACCCCCCAGCTACAAGCTGTACTAGCCCCCAATAACGGAGCTTTTGAAAGTTACAGTGTACATTTAGTGTGAGATTCAACTCCTTTCTCTCATTGATTGGTTTTCTCTTTTTATCTCGCAACTTGCATAACTCATCTAATGCTTTGATCAGTCACAAGTTCAATCCATGTGTGTATGCAGTAACTCTGTTACCGCAGCATGAACACTGTTCGTTGTACTTCATCTATGGTTATATAAATTACGGATAAAAACTAATTGATACATATACCTACGATAATAATTGTTATAGCTATACCAGCGTATACAATCATCATTCATTTGTATATTTTTTCTAATAACTCTCTCTTGAAACGTAATATAGTGTAATACATTATTCTGATTTTTCACGAGATAAATCATTCTGTAGGTTTTCTTCTTCGGCTTCCAATTCATCTCTAGCATATCATCTTATTATCTGATCATATCTAGCAGTTCAGTACAATTTATCAGCTAGTCGTTTTGGATAGTGTATATGGAATAAGATATCTAATCTATCAATAAACTTTTCTACGTGTTTATCGATCATCTCTTCCGTGATACTCTCTTGTTTTACTACTGACATATTTTATCTGTAAGTGCTAAATGAGTGTTTATAGTATACGAACGTAGTTCTTATTTGCAAGAGGAAATACGAGATTATTTTTTAGTAGGTTTTATGGCTTTCTGACTGTCTACTTTCTTTTCTCAAAATCTATCTTTTCGTATATTCTGTAAATGTGTAATTCAATTTGTATTAACTTTCTTTTCTTTTCTTTCGTTGTATATATCTTGGAGTTGTTTTTTGAAATCTCACGACTGTTGTGCTATAAACTCCTCAATATCATTCTGAGGTCTCACAATGAATACTCTCTTGATATCTGCCTTGTTGATTGTTTCATCTCATAGGTTGATAAACCTAGATCAATCAGCAAGTGCTGCATCAAGCATTTCCTTTGTAATAATTTCAGGGCAATCTATGTACTCTTTTTCGTTTCACATAGATCTCATTTCAATTTTTACTACTGGGATGTAAGGTTTTATTTTCATTGGTTAGCTAAAGCGGATAAATTAGTTACTCAGTTTTTCGTATCTTGTTTTGGTTGTTTTTTCTGTACAAAGTCATTGTATACCTGAGCGTAGTTTTTGTATATCGCCTTTGGTCACATACATGTTTTGTAGAATTGCTTACTTTGGATCATAATCCTCACGGCTGTTTCAGTCCTGGACTTTCATATCTTTTGAGCAAAGTCTCAAAATAATGTACTGTCTAGTATATGCTTGCAAAAAAAGCGTTCATTGTCATTGTCATATACAAATCAAAGTTCCTTCGCTGTTTCCCTCAGTGTTTTAATTAGCGTATTTATATCTTCACGAGATCTGTCGCTACGTCAATCTTGAGAGGGGGGCTTTGGGGGGTGAGCTGGTTTTTTTCAGGTGGTTTCAATTTTAGGATCAGATGGCGTTATATCACCGTCAGGTGTATCTACTTTAGTAGAGATTTTAGAGGTATTATTATTACTTGTATTATTATATCAAACCTTTTGGTGTATACCCTCATCACCTTTTGGTGTATAGGTAGTAACTTTTTGGTGTATAGTTATATACCTTTTGTTACCCTCCTCTTGCTTGATAACAACATCTATAAATCACTTATTCATAAGCTCTTTGATCCATAGAGATACTTGTTTGTCAGATACGCCATATAAATTAGCAAAATATGAATTACTAGCAAAACATATCCCTGTCTTATTTGATAGGGCTGTTATTTCTCCATATAGGAGCTTCGCATTTGCTTTGATATCTGAGTACCTCACATCTGCTGGTATGATTGCGTAGTAACTAGGATTTTCCATTTATTATTTTTTAATAAAGCTAAATATGTGGGCGATAACATCTACCGTTCGTCAATCTCCTATACATCATGCTGCCTTATTTCTAGGCAAACATTTTGTATATCATACAGGCAATGTTTGACATTTTTCTAGTTCTTGTTGAGTAAGATATCTAATATCTTCACCATCAAAAAGATAGTATTCATTTTTTGTTTTTGTAATTGTGTGTATTTTGCTTTTCATACTTCTTCCTCTTCTTGTTTTACTTGTAGGATATGATAGATCTACTCATTCATCTACTCATATATCTACATATCATTTTTTAGTAGCTTCTTTTACTCTCAAATATGTTTTTTCACTATCCCATACTAGAGTTGTAAATCATGTAGCCATATACCTCCACAACATTTTATCTTTTGTAATTAGTGGTCTACTATCACTTTCTAATAATTCTCTATATTTTTTTCTTTCCGTATATCAACTTTCTAATATATCTTGTAAGACAATTCACTTATCATCCGGCATAGTAATTCATGGTATATTGGTCCAGTAGAATCTGTTTCTAAGTTGTGCAGATACTAGAGAGCTATTTATATTATATAGTTTTGTATCTGGGTATATTTCTAGCAACATATTTGTTATCATATCCTGCCATTCCTTTTTCATCTTCACATTTTCCAATAAGAAAAATCTAGGCTTATTAGCCCTAAGTATTCTCAAAAACTCGTAAAATAATCAACTTTTTCAATCAAATCACTCTTTTTTTCAAGCATTGGAAAACGATTGACAAGGACTTCATCATATAATTATATCTATCCCCCCCCCCTCAATAATGTCAATATCTCTCACATCACCAAGCCTTATTATATCTGGGTAATTGTCTTGAGAAATAAGAATAGCATCTTTTTTTATTTCTGCAGCATAATATTTCTCTACATTGATTCATGCACGTTCTAGTGCAATCATTCAACAACTTATTCAGTCAAATAGTGACAGTACTTTCATGTTATGATACAAATAAATAAAATGCTTTTATATGTTTTACTAGT
>CAYOYW010000004.1:13831-43761 GCA_964408305.1 uncultured Candidatus Saccharibacteria bacterium | reverse complement strand
ATACTTTTCAGTATTGTTTTTCGAAAAAGTGTTATGATTTACTTTGTGCAGCTTCGAAAAGTTTTTCTGCCACAGACCAATTCACATTTTTGAAAAAGTCTTCAATATATTGTTTCTTGCCAGAGGGTTGATAATCGGCGACGAATGAATGTTCCCACATATCAAGTGCAATAATTGGAGCACACCCCTGGAGCTGTCCTAGGTGTTGCTCATCTACCCAAGAAGCAAGAAAGGAATCCTGTTTTTTGTCATACCAAAGCACTGCCCAGCCAATACCACGAGTTAGTGCAAGCAGAGAGAACTCTTTGATAAATATCTCATAAGAACCAAAAAGCCCAGTTAGTCTTTTGCCGAGTTCGCTTTCTGGGTTGAACGCTCTCTCACCTCCTTCAAGAAGAGAAAAGTATATTTCGTGGTTTCGCATGCCGTTGTATTCAAAACTAAAGCGCCTAAAAAGTTCTCCTGCGATATACGGATCTGTTTCTGTATCAATTGCCGCCATTTTTTCAATGATAGTGTTTGCGTTTTTGACATATCCCGCATAAAGCTTGAGGTGTTCTTCTATTGTTTTTTGGCTGATGCCAACAAGAGTTGGTATTTGGAATTTTTGTTCGGTAAACATACACTTAGTATACATGAATTCTAGGTGGGCGAGAGTTGGCTTTCTCTTTATTGTTGCTGGTGTTCTTACTATTTCAATTTTCTTGTTTCGTCCGAAGCAAGAATCTTTGATCTCAAAAGTGCATATGCTAAACATTGGGCAGGGTGATAGTTTTCTTATTGAAACACCAACAGGTGCGCAACTGTTGATTGATGGCGGGAGGGATGCAGCTGTACTCTCAGAACTTTCAAAACTACTGCCGTGGAATGACAGCTATATTGATGTCGTGATTGCAACGCATCCTGACGCAGACCATATCGGCGGGCTCGTCGATGTTGTGAAGCGGTACAAAGTTGGACTGTTTCTTACGAGTGATGTATATGCTGATACGCAAACATATAAAGATTTAATTACGCTCGTTTTAGAGAAACATATTCCAGCGTATTATGTACGGCAAGGTATGAACTTACACCTTGCAGACAAAACTGATTTTACTATTTTGTTTCCCGATAGAGACACGCACACTTGGGAGACAAATGCCGCATCTGTTGTGGGGAAGCTTCAAATAGGAGAGCGGAGCGTGCTCTTTACTGGGGACTCTCCAATATCTGTTGAGAACTATTTGGTTAGTAAGCTTGGCAAAACACTTGATGTTGATATTTTGAAACTCGGTCATCATGGATCAAAGACCTCTACAAGTCCAGAATATCTAAAAGCAACAACTCCTGCGCTTGCCCTTATCTCTGCTGGTGTTGGTAATAGTTATGGCCACCCGCATAAAGAAGTACTTAGTCTCCTTAAAAAATTTGGTATCCCATATGTTTCTACACAAACAGCAGGAACCTATACCCTTGAAACTGATGGAGTGAAGTGGTTTAGAAAATAAAAAAGCCAGGCTGTAAGAGAAAAAGCCATCCTGGTATACTAGGGGTATGACAAAGCTATTCAATCGATTCCATATTTTTTTAAGTCACCATTCATACCTCTATGCAACTATTGTCGGGGTTGGCATTGTCCTTTTTTGGCGGGGTGTGTGGCACAGTGTCGACCTTGTTCATTTGTACCTAAGTCAGCATAGTATTACCTCTCCACTTGATAGTGTGGCGCATCCTTGGTGGGATGGCCCACTTTCTTTTGTTGTGGGTTGTGTGGTGCTCTATATGACTCGAGCATTTGTTTCAAGTTTTATTGGTAATGAACTCATCCTTTCAGGGCTTCGTACTGAAAAGAAAATGACCAAACAGACAGAAGACGATGTAAAGACAGAAGTTTCAACTATTTCTGATATCAAACACACACTTGCTGCTATTTCTCGAAAACTCGAAGAGCTTGAAGTGCAGGTAAAAGATCACCATCATAAATAAATAATAAAATCCCCACCAGTTGGCGGGGATTTTATTATTTTACTGCTCCAGCTTTCTTAAGTGTATTGTAAACACCGTTTTTCTTCATTGTTCGAAGTCCTTGAGGGGAGAGGGTAACTACTACTGTTTTATTGAGTTCTGGGACAAATACCCGCTTCTTTTGGAGGTTTGCATAACGACGAACAGAGCCTGTTGGGGTAAAGACAGTTGCACGAGTTCGGTTGGCATATTTACCGCCAACGAGAGAAGATTTTTTTGTTACGACACATTCTTTTGCCATAGTGTGCAGATAGTAACACAATGCTCATTTTTATGCAATTTCATTAACCATGAATACTTGACTTTCTATATATAAAGTGATATAATAAAATAGAAGTAATTTGTTAACCAAACCGGCTTGGCGGTAACCAAGAATTTTGACAAATGAAAAATGTAAACCCGGCAATTACTGCCGACCTCAACGCTCGCTTCTTTGCAATTCAAAAAAGAGAATTTGATGCAAACAAAATGCCGTTCTTTGAAGACCTCAAAGCACTGGTAGAAAAATACGAAAAAACCATTCGTACGCTCACCGATGCCTTTGTTGCTGAAGCAGGGCGGAAAAATATTCCCCTTTATTACAACAACGAGTACGGTGTGGACGCGGATATTTTCAACTGGCTTCCGGATGTGAGAGTAGCGGAAGGTGTTGCTCCGAAAGCAGGTATCACTATGCTAAAGAAAAACACCACTGAAAGCGAAATGCTTAAAACAGCGGTAAAGCTCCCGCTCTCACAGGCGATCGAGCGCATGACAGTAGCTGTCGCTGATGGGTACTTTAGCAAGAATCTGAAATGGTTGGTGATATATCTCACCGATACCAAAGACGGAGTCCCGCTCAAGCTCCTCTGCCATCGCAATGGCGGCAAGCTTAGCCTCATTGTGGACGGGGTCAGTCCCGACGACACCTGGCGTGTTGATGGTGGCAATGAGGTTGGGTTCCTTAGCAACGAAGCTTAAAACTTTTGTTCCTTCTTTAGACACTTTGACTCTTGTCCTTTGTGACTTGTATCAAGGTGTTTTTTATTTTGTATTTGATACTATATATGTTATGTCAGGCCCACTCTCAATTTTCTACTTTTTAGTTCTGATTATCTCTATCATCGTGCATGAAGTGGCGCACGGTATTGCCGCTGAACGAGAAGGAGACCCAACAGCGAGAATGCTTGGGAGAATTACCCTTAATCCGCTTAAGCACATAGATTGGCTTGGTTCAGTACTCCTTCCACTTGCACTCATCCTTTCAAAAGCCGGGTTTGTTGTCGGCTGGGCGAAACCAGTGCCTTATAATCCAGAAAATCTGAAACGAGGAAGAAAAAGTGTTGCAATCGTTTCTATCGCAGGTATTGTGGTAAATCTTTTTATCGCTGTTATTTTTAGTCTTTTTATTAGAGGGGCGGCCTTACTTGGGGTGACCAATGCTGCTTTCTTTGATATTTCAAGCATTATTGTGCTTGTTAATATTGTCCTTGCCTTTTTCAATGCCATTCCTATTGCGCCACTCGACGGTTTTCGATTTCTTGATGCAGTGCTTCCACTTAGATTTGGCACATGTATGAGAAGTATTGAGCAATACAGCCTTCCTATACTCATACTCTTTCTTCTTTTTGGGTGGAAATTTGTTGCTCCGCTTGCTTTTAAGTTCTTTTCGTTTCTCTCAGGTATTGCTCTTTAAAGGAAAGCGTTTCCTACTTGCGCTTACCACCCTTATATAGTAGGATGGCTGTTACATGGCAACAATAAATCAACTTATCAAGAAGCCAAGAACAAAATCTGCTCGAAAAAGTAAAGCAGTGGCTCTTTCTCGTGGCATGAACCACATCCACAATCGACCAGTGTTTTACCCATCTCCTTTCAAACGAGGTGTTTGTGTGAAGGTTTCTACAACCACTCCAAAAAAGCCTAACTCAGCGGTTCGTAAGATTGCTCGTGTCAGACTTACTAATGGACAAGAAGTAACAGCCTACATCCCAGGAGAAGGACACAATCTTCAAGAGCACTCTGTGGTAATGCTTCGTGGCGGTCGTGTGAAAGACCTCATCGGAGTTCGATATCACATTGTTCGTGGTGTGCTTGATACTCAAGGTATTGAAAAACGACGAAAGAGTCGATCAGCATACGGAACAAAGAGACCTAAAGCGGCTAAGAAATAATAAAGACATATGCGAAGACCAGTAAAAAACAGAAATATGGTGTCTCCTGACATCAAATATGGATCTCTCAAGCTTGAGAAGTTTATCAACTCAATCATGTGGAGTGGAAAAAAGACTATTGCACGAAGTGCTGTCTATGATGCGCTTGAACTTGTAAAAGAAAAGGAAAAGGTAGAAGACCCAATGGAAGTATTCGAATCAGCTATCAAGAATGCAGGACCGCTTGTTGAGGTGCGAAGTCGTCGAATTGGAGGTGCAAACTACCAAGTGCCTCGAGAGGTTCGAAATGAACGACGCATTGCGCTTGCAATGAGATGGATTATTGAATCAGCTCGCTCTCGAAAAGGCATGAAGATAGCAGAGGCACTTGCGGATGAGTTTATTCAAGCCTCAAAAGGAGAAGGAAACGCAGTCAAGAAAAAGAAAGATACACACAAGATGGCCGAGTCGAACAAAGCATTTGCTCACTTCGCATGGTAACAAAAAGTCCTCGAGAGAGGATTTTTTTTGTTGACTTTGTATTTTAGAGGTATACACTATATCTAGTTTCAAATACTTCAATGCGTAGGGATATCCCTTTCTCATGTGCAAGTGTTCAAAGGGATATCCTTTTTAGTTCTTCAATCAATTCAGTTTTTTCATATAGCAAGCAATCGTTAAGCGGTCCGTATCCTTATGGATGCTCCTTACCAAAAAGGCCTTCTTCAGAAGGCCTTTACTCATTGCCAAAAAAGCGTTTTCGCTCTATAGTATTTCCACTAAGGCTGCATGCGCAGGTTTTTATTATTTAGTAACATTCACACAACACATTTAGATTTTTATGGAACGAGAATATTCACTTGAGCGAACACGAAACTTCGGAATCATTGCTCACATCGATGCGGGAAAGACTACAACTTCAGAACGCGTGCTTTTCTACACTGGTATGAGTCACAAGATTGGTGAAGTGCATGATGGAGAAACTACCACCGACTGGATGGAGCAAGAACGAGAGCGAGGTATCACTATTACTTCTGCTGCCGTGACTTGTAACTGGATCCCTACTTATACACTTGGTGATAAGAAAAACACTTATCGATTCAATATTATCGATACTCCTGGTCACATTGACTTTACGGTTGAAGTGAAACGATCACTTCGTGTGCTTGACGGTGCTGTTGTTGTCTTTGACGGTGTGGCAGGCGTGGAGCCACAATCAGAAACAAACTGGCGTTATGCTGATGAAGCAAATGTGCCTCGAATTTGTTTTGTGAATAAGCTTGATCGAACAGGTGCCTCATTTGAGCACTCATACAAGACTATCCTTGACCGTCTTTCTAAAAAGGCAGTTCGCATGCAAATTCCTATTGGACTTGAAGACAAGCACGAAGGTGTTGTTGACCTCCTCAAGATGAAGGCTTACTACTTTGAAGGAGATATGGGAAACAAAGTTGTCGAAAAGGACATCCCAGAAGATATGATGGCTGAGGCAAAGAAGTTTCACGATGAGCTTATTGAGCGAATCGTTGAAAACGACGATGATCAAATGGCAGCGTACCTTGAAGGTACTATCCCACCAATTGATGAACTTAAAAAGACACTTCGAAAAGCAGTTATTGCAAACGCAGTCTTTCCTGTTTTTGCAGGAAGTGCACTCAAAAACAAAGGAGTACAGCTCGTCCTCGACGCTGTGGTGGACTACCTTCCAGCACCGACTGATATTAAGCCAGCAAGTGCGATGAACCCTGATACCGAAGAGCCAATAGAGTGTCCTGCAGACGATAAGGCGCCATTTGCAGCCCTTGCGTTTAAGAGTATGGTGGACCCATTTGTCGGGCAGCTCGTCTTCTTCCGTGTCTATTCAGGAACTATTGAATCTGGATCATACATTTACAACCCTCGAACAGGGAACAAAGAACGACTCTCTCGTATTGTGCGAATGCAAGCTGATCAACGAGAAGAAGTAAAGAAGGTTTTTGCAGGAGAAATTGCTGCAGCCGTAGGACTTAAGGATACTAATACTTCTGACACACTCTGTGATGAAGCGCACCCACTTATTCTTGATCGTATTAAGTTCCCAGAACCGGTGATCAATCTTCGTATTGAACCAAAGACAAAAGCAGACCAAGAAAAAATGGGTCTTGCGCTTAACCGTCTTGCAAACGAAGACCCAACTTTCAAAGTTTCTACCGATCCAGAAACAGAGGAGACTATTATTGCAGGTATGGGAGAGCTTCACCTTGAAATTATTGTTGATCGAATGAAGCGAGAGTTTGGTGTAGAAGCAAATGTGGGCAAACCACAAGTGGCTTACCGAGAGACTATTACCGGCGAAGCGCAGGCAGAAGGAAAGTACATCAAGCAATCTGGAGGTAAGGGTAACTATGGTCATGTGAAAATCAAAATCAAACCAATGGATCAGTCGGTTGATGAAAAAGAGCTTCCAAAGAATGTAAAACGAAGTAATGGTTTTGAATTTATCAACAACATCAAAGGAGGAGCAATCCCTGGAGAGTTTATTCCTGCTATTGAAAAAGGTCTCAAAGAAGGACTTGATCGGGGTGTGCTTGCAGGATTTAAGATGGAAAATGTTTCCGTTGATCTTTATGACGGAAGCTTCCACGAAGTGGACTCAAACGAAATGGCTTTCAAAATAGCCTCTTCTATGGCAGTGCAAGATGCATGTAAGGCAGCTCGCCCAGTTATTCTTGAACCAATGATGAAGGTAGAGGTTGTCACCCCTGATAAGTTCATGGGAGATGTGAACGGATCACTTTCATCTCGCCGAGGACTTATTGAAGGTATGGAAACTCGAGGTATGAACCAAGTGGTAAATGCTGTTGTGCCGCTTTCTGAAATGTTCGGATACATGACAACACTTCGATCGATGACTGAAGGCCGTGCAGGCTTCACAATGGAGTTTCTCCGTTATGATATTGTTCCGCAAAATGTTGCTGAAACAATCATTAAGAGTCGATCATAAAGAAACATAAAAAAGCGCCCCTCTCGGGCGCTTTTTGACAAAAGGCTTTTTTCGGGTAATGTCAAAGAAAAAAGCACCATGTCAAAAAACATTTTTGAGCGAGAACCACTCCTTGGTAAGGTGGTCTCTCGTTATGCCCTTGAACAATCCCTTGAAAACATTGACCGCCTTTTCACTGAGATCGGAAAGTATTTCTTTCAAAGATTGCATACAGGAGGAGAAGTTCGACTGCACGAGCAGACACCGGTTTGCTCCCTCATCATCTTGCCGATGAGAAAGGGTAAGAAGATGCTCTCCGTTGAGAACGGATCCATCTCTTTTAAGGAAGGGAAGAGCCTTGTGTCAAAGAAGGAGGAGGTTTTGGTAAACGAGTTTTTCAAAGCCTTCCATAATGAAGGTTTGAGGGTAAGCTTTGATACCGCAGAGTACTTTTTTATCAGGAATGCAAATCCGCATACTGACACGCGAACACAAACCGGGAGAATGCGTCTCTATAAGATATCTTTTGCTCTCAAGTATGCCAGCACAACCGAACCAGTAATGAGCAATCTTTCTGTCGAAATACAAAAGATAGCCATTACAAGCAGGAAAGTACTCAAAGCATAAGCGCCGCCCACCCGGGTGGCATTTTTATTTGACTTATTTTAGCGATAGGATAGAGTTAGACAAATTTCTTGTTATGGTAAGAAGATATCTCGAGGCTTTTGCTGATGGCTCGTCCGGGCCACCGGCTCCAATCTTTTTATCGTCGGTAAAACTGTTACTCTACTCGGATCTTAAGGAAGTGTTAAAACTCTTAAAAAACGGATCTTTGCAAAACGACGATCCGGCTGTAAAAAGGCTCCAGGAATATCTCACCGAAGCGAGACTGTCGCTCAAGGTAGGTATTGTAGAGGCCCTGGCTACTGCTCGGAAGGCATCGCTTGAAGAAGAGTGTGGTCTGCGGATTCGTTGTTTTTTTGAGGCAGAACCTTTCTTGGGTGATGTAGATGTAGCAAGGAGTGTGATTTTATCTCTTCAGTGGTGGCTCAGGAACCCGGCAGCCTCAGAAAACAATGAGGATTTAATTGATGCCCTCGAAGACCTGATTGAGTTTAACAATGGTCTCGATGACAGCTTTGCCTATGACCTTATGTACCGACAGTAAAAATGCTCACCCCCAAACGGGGGTGTTTTATTTTGACAGTTTTCGTATTGTGTGTTATTTTCATTAAAAAATTGCACATCGTTATGAAAAAGACAGTACAACCCATTATGGATGCTTTATTTGCAAAGCTACTGATTTATGCTTTTGGTGAACCTTTTCTTTCAAGGATGGTTTGTGTTACAACACCAGTCCTTTTTCAAAAAGTTAAAATTGACGGCCAAATCATGTTTATCGCCCTTTGCAGGGAGATGCATGTTTCAACCTTTTATCTCTTCGGCCCCAATGTTTCGGAAGAAGAGCGAATCAGCAAAAAAATGGCAATCTTCGTTGCTTATGCTGGCAAGGTTGAAGGTTTCATGCCAAAGGAGATTTTCAAGAATCGGATCTACTTTGATGTTGTGGGAAAGGTTGATGCAGAAGAGCATCAAACTTTTCTCCACGCACTTGTTACTATCATGACCCAGCTTGATATTCTCATTCGAAATTTTGGCCTTCCAAAGGAAACGAAGCTATCGCTCAAAGAAACGCCAAGACTCCCTCCTATACCCGGAGCGTTGCCAAAAGACATTAAAACCGTCTTTCTGAATATTTCTCTTTAATATTTCCCTCCGTGTGAGGGATTTTTTATTTGAAAAATCCTTATGCCCTTTGACAAAAGATATGGAAATGATATGATGGGGCACGATCGCATTTTGCGTTGTTTTTATGTGCGAGAGTTTATAAATATTAAAAATCATTAATTTAGTTCATTATTTTATGGCAGCAGATACATTTGATCGTTCAAAGCCACATGTAAACGTAGGAACCATCGGTCACGTTGACCACGGAAAGACTACGCTTACTGCGGCTATTCTCCACGTTCTTTCAATGAACGGAGACCAAGTTAAGCTTAAGGGTGTTGATGAAATCGACGGCGCGCCTGAAGAAAAGGCTCGTGGTATTACCATTAACATTTCTCACAACGAGTACTCAACAAAGGCTCGTCACTACGCACACATTGATGCTCCAGGTCACGCTGACTACATCAAAAACATGATTACTGGTGCGGCTCAAATGGACGGAGCAATCCTCGTGGTTGCTGCGACAGATGGAGCAATGCCACAAACTCGAGAACATGTCCTCCTTGCAAAACAGGTTGGTGTTCCAAAGATGATTGTGTTCCTCAACAAGTGCGACATGGTTGATGATCCAGAGATGATTGATCTCGTTGAAGAAGAAATCCGAGAAATCCTTGGAAAACAAGGCTTTGACAAAGACTGTCCAGTGATCCGAGGATCAGGACTTAAGGGTCTTGAATCAACTTCTATTGATGATCCATGGGCACAAAAAATCCTTGAACTTACCAATGCACTCGATGAATACATTCCACTTCCAGTTCGTGATCTTGAAAAGCCATTCCTTATGCCTATCGAAGATATCTTCTCTATCGAAGGTCGTGGAACTGTGGTTACCGGACGAATTGAGCGAGGTATTGTAAAAGTTGGTGAAGAAGTTGAAATCGTGGGTATCAAGGACACCATGAAGACAACAGTGACTGGTATCGAAATGTTCAACAAGCAGCTCGATCAAGGTCAGGCAGGAGACAATGCCGGCATTCTCCTCCGAGGCGTGAAGAAAGAAGATCTCACTCGAGGACAAGTGCTTGCAAAGGTTGGTTCTGTAAAGCCACACACCAAGTTTGAAGGTGAAGTGTATGTTCTTAAAAAGGAAGAAGGTGGACGACATACTCCATTTATGAACGGATACAAGCCTCAGTTCTATGTTCGAACAACTGATGTGACTGGTTCTGTAACACTTCCTGCAGGTGTTGAAATGGTTATGCCAGGAGACACAGTAAAGGTTGAAGTTGAGCTCGTTGCCCCTGTTGCGATGGAAGAGCAAATGCGCTTTGCTATCCGAGAAGGAGGACGAACTGTTGGGGCTGGTGTGGTTACAAAAATCATTGCCTAAAGAACCCATAAGGTAATTGCTCTTTCCCGAAACATATATATGGCTACAAAAACAGCGAAAAAAGAATCAAAGCCAAAAGCTGCGAAAATAAAAAAAGACGATGTGCAAAGCATGCTTCGCATCCGAGTACGAGCATATGAGAACAAGATTCTTGATGTGAGTACAAAGCAGATCATTGATACTGCACTTCGCTATGATGCTAAGGTTCGTGGTCCTATCCCACTACCAACAGAAATCAAAAAGTACACGGTGAACCGATCGGCATTCATTTACAAAAATGCTCGAGAACAGTTCGAAATGCGTGTGCATAAGCGACTCATTGATATCGAAAACCCTTCTCCAAAGGTAATCGAAGCACTCACCAATCTATCTATGCCAAGTGGCGTCGATATTGATGTCAAAATGCTCTAGTATTTTGAAGTGCTCTCAATAAACTCTCAAAAAAACAAACAGAAAATCCCCGAAAGGGGGTTTTCTGTTTTTTACTTGCGCTATTTTAAAAGCCGTGTATAATCTCTGGACATTTAAATATCTTTTAAATGGTCCAATACCCTTCGACAAGCTCAGGGCAAGAACATTATGAAATACATTCTCGGAAGAAAACTTAATATGACACAAATCTTTGATGAGTCAGGAGTTGTTACTCCAGTAACTGCTGTTGTTGCACTTCCAAACACTGTGACAAAGGTTAAGACTGTTGAGTCTGACGGGTACAACGCTGTCCAGCTTGGCTCTGAAGAGCAAAAGCTCTCTCGTGTTTCAGGTGCTCTCTCAAAGAGTCTTGGAGACAAAGCGTTTAAAATAATTCAAGAAATTAGACACAATGAAGTTCCGACAGCTGAAGTTGGCCAAGAAGTAACTGTAGCTTCTTTTGAAAAAGGGGATGCTGTGATTGTTACAGGTACTTCAAAATCAAAAGGCTTCCAGGGTGTTGTTAAAAGATACAACTTTAAAGGAGGCCCACGATCACACGGTCAAAAGCACTCAGAACGAGAGCGAGGTTCTTCAGGTGGAGGACCAGGACGAGCAGGAGGCCGTGTTGCCCTCGGTATGCGTATGCCAGGACGAACTGGTGGAGACACTGTAACAGTAAAGGGACTTAAGATTGTTGCTGTTGATCCTGCAACAAATACCCTCTACATTAGCGGCGCAGTGCCAGGTCGACGAGGTTCAGTAGTACAAGTAGTTGCATAAGAGTTTTAGTATGGAAACAAAAGTATCAAAACAAAAAACAGCAAAAGCAAAAGGGGTTTCTTCTCTCGAGGTGCAGGTTTATAACCAAAAAGGTACCGCAACCGGAACACTTTCTCTTCCAAAGGCTGTTTTTGGACTTTCTTGGAATGCTGACCTTGTACACCAGGTAGTGACCGCAATGCTCGCCAATAAGCGAGCTGGTACCGCTCACACAAAAGATCGATCAGAAGTCTCTGGTGGTGGAAAGAAGCCATGGAAACAAAAAGGAACAGGTCGAGCTCGACACGGTTCAAGTCGAAGTCCTATTTGGAGTGGCGGAGGTATTACCTTTGGACCTCGTTCTGAAAAAGACTATTCACAGAAGATCAACAAAAAAATGCGAACAAAGGCGCTCTTTACGGTCCTTTCAGAGAAGCAAAAGGAAGGTGTTATTCTCTTTGTGGATGCACTGACGCTCTCTGAAATAAAGACAAAAGGCGCTGTAGCAGTACTCTCTGCTTTTGCAAAAATACCTCATTTTGAAAAAATTACCTCAAAGAAAAAGACAGCAGTACTCCTCGTGCTTCCACAAGCAAACAAAACAATTGAAAAAAGTTTTGCAAACCTTCCGGGGGTTACTGTGGGGCTTTCAAAAGACATGAACGCAGCAGCACTCATGAATGTAAAGCATGTTGTTATGGTCGAACCACAAGAAACTATTGCTTTGCTTGAGCAAAAGATTAAATAAGTACTATGGCTACAAAAAAAGAAACAAAAAAAGAAAAAGCTGAGGTGGTAGTCAATCCTATTATCAAGAATCCACGAATTACTGAAAAGGCAGCAAAAGCGCAGAGCTACAATGCGTATGTGTTTGATGTACTTCCAAACGCAACAAAGAGCGAAATTGCAAAAGCGTTTGTAAAACACTACAAACACAAGCCAGTAAAAGTGCACACCGTAATGCAAAAGCCAAAGAGTTATTTCAAAAAAGGAAAACTTTCTTTTGGCGTGCGCGGCAAGAAAGCATATGTATACCTTCCAAAAGGTAAGACAATAGAAGTAATGTAATTTTTATACTATGAAAAAATACAGACCAACAACACCATCAAAACGAAGCGAACAAGGTATTGAATATCGAAAGTTTTTGACTGCTTCAAAACCACTTAAAGCACTCACCAAAGGAGGCAAAAGAAGTGTTGGTCGAAATAACCAAGGTCGTATCACCACTCCGCACAAAGGAGGTGGACACAAGAGAGCTTTTCGAGCTATTGATTTCCTTTATAACAAGCACGATATTCCAGCAAAAATAGCTTCTGTTGAATATGATCCAAATCGAACAGCGTTTGTTGGTATTGCTGTCTACAAGGATGGAGAAAAGCGGTATGTTGTCCTTCCAAAAGGAGTAACGGTAGGTGCATCATTTATTGTTTCTGAAAAAGCTCCCGTTGAAGTAGGAAATCGTCTCATGCTTAGACATATCCCAGTTGGTACTTTTGTGTACAATGTTGAAATAAAACCTCTTGGGGGTAGTAAGCTTATTCGAAGTGCCGGAAGTTTTGCTCAAGTTGCAGCGCAAGACGGTGGCTATACAAACCTTCGTATGCCTTCAGGCGAGGTTCGCAAGGTGCTTGATACTGCATATGCATGTATTGGTTCTGTATCAAACGATGAAAACAAGCTTCGAAACTTTGGTAAAGCAGGACGAAGTCGATGGAAGGGTATTCGACCAACCGTTCGTGGTACTGCAATGAACCCCGTTGATCACCCACACGGTGGAGGTGAAGGAGTACAGGGTATTGGACTCCGAAGAGGACCTAAGACTCGTCACGGTAAGCAGGCGTACGGTGTACGAACTCGAACTCCAAAGAAATACTCAAACGACCTTATTGTTTCAAGACGAAAAGGAAAAAGATAATAAACCAATAAAAACAATCTTTTTATCTGTCGAGCCTATCAAGGCTTGACAGATTTTTTTTTTGTGATAGCATAGATGTCAGAATCTTAATTTTGAACCTTAAACAAAAACAATTATGTCAAGTTCGTCTAACACCCCTGCTACTAAAACAATGGCACCTGCACTTCATGTTGCAGGAAAAGGTAAAAAGGTTGTTTCAATGAAAATTACCGATATCATCATTTCTCACTATGTGAGGAAAGAACTCGATGAAGACAGGGTGATTTTCTTTGCCGAGCTTTATGAAGCCGGATCTGATGTTCCGCCAATCAAGGTGACAATGGATAATAAACTCGAAGATGGTCGTCACCGCCTGGCCGCTCTGGAGTTTCTGGAGCGTACAGATGCTGTTTGTGAAATCGTCGATACGGTTTCTGATGTTGAGCTTATCAAGGCTGCTTATGCCGCTAATCTCGGTGGTTCAAAACCTCCAACAAGGCAGGACACTGAGCATGTTGCTCAGATGCTCCTTCGTGAAGGTGTCACACCAGCGAAAGTCATTGACTTTTTTTCACAGCATTATCCCAAGTCTGTTGCCAGAACATATGTTGATCAGGCACGCTTCGGTATTACCCGTGAAAAGATTCGCAAGGCTAAAGAAGCTGTTCTCTCTGGCGATAAAACCATGAATAAGGCAGCTGAAGAGTTTGGTGTTGACATTGAAACGCTGAAAGCAGAAGTTACCGGCACCAAAAAGAAGAACAAAAAGAATACAGAAGTGAGAGAATTCAAAAGCGTTCTCACTACACTGTTTCGTAGCTCTTCAAAAAGGTGGGCAGCCCAGCTTACAAAGCTTCGTATTATGTACGAAAACGAAGAGGTTACCACACAACAAGTTGATGAGGTGCTCGAGCATCTTGACCACCTGATCAAACAAGCATCGCGGAGCTTTAAAAATCATAAAGACCGCATTGTAAAGCAGGCTGGCCTTTCAGGTTAAGTTAGTTTGATCTTTCTAAAGAGTCTCAAAAGTGAGACTCTTTTTATTTTTTAAAAAGTTATTTTTAACTAGGTATCTATAAGGTAATAAACCTACTTTACAAAAACCACCCAGAAAGGGTGGTTTTTGTTATACTGAACATATGGAAAAAATTTCAGAAAAAAAGAAGTTTTCAATTATTGCTCGAGCGGTGAGCTTCAAACACGCTATTCGGGGGATAGGGGTAATACTAAAGACTCAGCATAATGCATGGATCCATATCTTTTTCGCTGCTGCTGTGATAGTTCTTGGTTTCGCTTACCATATCAGTGAAGCAGAATGGGGGTTACTTATCCTTTCTATGGCAGCAGTGCTTGCTGCTGAAGGGTTTAATACCGCATTTGAAATAGACATAGATCTGACAAGTCCAAACTACCATCCGTATGCAAAAGATACCAAAGATGTTGCCGCAGGAGCAGTACTCCTTACTGTTTTTGGAGCTGTTATTATTGGTTTTATTATCTTTCTCCCAAAAATCCTTGCGCTGTAATGCTGTAGGTGGGTCTTTTATTTGACATTGTGGTAGGATTTGCTAATATATGCGGAGCTCAAACGGGCTTCTTTTTTATCTTATTTATGACACGATCACTTGCAAAAGGACCATATATTGACGAAAAACTCCTCAAAAAGATTGCGGGCAAAGCACCCCTTTCTGCAGGAGTTATCAAGACATGGTCACGAGACTCTCAAATCTCACCAGAAATGGTTGGATTTACCTTTGGAGTACATAATGGCAAGCAACATATTGAGGTACTCGTTACCGAAGATATGGTCGGTCATCGACTTGGTGAATTTTCTCCAACTCGAAAGTTCACTCGACACGGTGGTAAGATGCAAAAGGAACTCGATATGAAAAAGAAAGAGGCTGAGATTGCTGCTGCAAAAAGTGCGAAGGCTTCTACCACTGATACTGCTAAGAAATAATTATCATGAAAGCTACACTTACTAACTATCGCCAAAGTCCTCGTAAAGTTCGCCTTGTTGCTAATGCGGTGAAAGGCAAAAGTATTGCACAAGCAGAAGTAGAGCTTTCTTATATGCCAAAGCGAGCAGCAGATCCTATCAAAAAGCTTATCAAAAGCGCTGCGGCAAATGCGACACGAGAAGGAGTAAGTGCTGATAGTCTTGTTATTAAAAATATTGAGGTCAACCAAGGGCTTGTGATGAAGCGCTTCATGCCTCGAGCCATGGGTTCAGCAAAGCCTATTCGAAAGAAGATGAGCCATGTCACTGTTGCGCTCTCAGAAAAAGTTGTAGAGAAAAAAGCTAAAAAGAGTAAAAAATAATTATATGTCAAAAGTCGTTCACCCATATGCACATAGATTGGTTACCCTTCGAGACTGGAAAAGTCGATGGTTTGCTACTGATGCGCACTTCGTAGAAAATCTCAAAGTAGATATTACGCTTCGAGAGTTTCTTGATAAGAGACTTCGTGGCTACTATGTTTCTAGTGTTGAGATTGAGCGAGGGCAAAAAGCAATTCGTGTGATTCTTCGAACCTCACGGCCAGGTATGATTATTGGTCGCAGTGGTGAAGGTGCAACAAAGCTCAAAGCTGACATTTTGAAAGAGCTCAAGCGAGCAAAACTTTCTGTCACTGATGAGATCAAGCTTGAAATTGTTGAAGTTCCAAATCCTGATGCTGATGCAAAGATCGTTGCATACATGATTGCAGAAGCAATAGAGAAAAGAATGCCGTACCGACGAGTGATGAAGCAGCTTATTGAAAAAGTGATGGCTGTTCGAGGTGTGCAAGGAGTTCGTTTCTATATAGGAGGACGACTTGGCGGTGCTGAAATTTCTCGAAGTGAAATTTTGAAAAAAGGCTCTGTGCCACTTCAGACAATTCGTGCTGATGTCGATTTTGCTCGAGAAAAAGCACACATGTCATATGGAGACCTCGGTATTAAGGTATGGATTTACAAGGGTCAGATCTTCTCAAAAAATACACCAGCTGATAATAAGAAATAATATATGTTATTCCCAAAGAAGGTAAAATTTAGAAAGTGGCAAAAAAAGAGAACAGACATGTCCTCTCGGCTTGAAACTCGTGGTACAGAGCTCTCTTTTGGATCATTTGGACTCAAGAGTGAAGCACTTGGACGCCTCACTTCAAACCAACTTGAAGCTGCTCGAAAAGCTGCATCACGACACCTTACAAAAGTTGGCCGTATGTGGATTCGCGTCTTCCCAGACCGACCGATTACCTCTAAGCCTGCTGAAGTGCCTATGGGTGGAGGAAAGGGAGATCTTCAGGGATACTGTATCGAGGTGCTTCCTGGTCGAGTACTCTTTGAGGTAGACGGTGTTACAGAAGCTGTTGCAAAAGAAGCCCTTCGAAAGGCTGGGACAAAGCTTCCTATTAAAACACGAGTCGTTGCTCGAGATTAATTGGACATTTTTAGAAAAAAAGGTAGTATATTGTGCACAGTATGAAACAAGCATCAGCAAAAAAGAAGACACTCAAAGGACTCGTTGTCTCTGACAAGATGGATAAGACCATCGTTGTTGCGGTGACTCGTTTTGTAAAACATCCAAAATATCAAAAGTTTTTGAAGATTACAAAAAAATATAAAGCACATGATGAAGATAATGCACACAAAGTAGGCGAGCAAGTTGAGATAGCTGAGGTGCGACCGCTATCAAAAGATAAGCATTTTAGTGTTGTGAAATAAGGCTTATGGTACAGAATGAAACAGTTGTAAAAATAGCAGATAACTCAGGTGGTCAAATTGGAAAGGTTTTCAAGATCCTTGGTGGTTCAAAGCGTCGCTATGCAGGTATTGGAGATCTTGTTGTTATTTCTATCAAAAAAGCAGAACCTCGAAAGGCTGTAAAGAAAAAAGATATCTGCTATGCCGTTGTTGTACGACAGAAGAATGCATTTCGCCGAAAAGATGGATCTTACATTCGTTTTGACGACAATGCTGTGGTTATCCTTGAAAAAGGAAAGAAAGAGCCAAAAGCAGGTCGTATCTTCGGTCCTATTCCTCGAGAAATCGCAGAGCTTGGTTATCAGAAAATAGCATCACTTGCACCAGAAGTGCTCTAAGTACAATAGATATGAAATTCAAAAAAGGAGACAATGTAATAGTGATCGCTGGTAAAGACAAAGGTAAGAAAGGTACTATCTTGAAAGTGCTTCGAGAAGAAGGACGCGTGCTTGTTGATGGGATAAATAAGAGTAAGCGACACCTAAAGCCAAAGACTCGAGATCAAAAAGGAACAACTTTTGAAAAAGAGCTTTCTATCAATGTATCAAATGTGATGGTCGTTGATCCAAAGACTGGCACACAGACTCGAATAGGAAAGAAAAATATAGGAGGAAAAATGGTTCGCATTACCAGAAAAAGTAGTAGTGAACTAAAATAGCCAATATGAAAATCGTAAAAGAAAAAGAAACACATACTGCAAAAGCACTCGCGCACCTTGGGTACAAGAACGCTATTGCTGCTCCGCACCTTGTAAAGGTGACTATTTCTAGTGGTACCGGTTCTGGTATGAAAAAAGATCGAGAGAAGAACACTGTTGTTGCTGATCGGCTTGCAAAGATTACCGGTCAAAAGCCTGCGCTTCGAGCGGCAAAGAAATCTGTTGCAGGATTCAAGTCTCGACAAGGAGACCCAGTTGGGCTTATGGTGACGCTTCGTGGTGCTCGCATGTATCACTTTGTTGATAAACTTATTCATATTGCACTTCCTCGAACAAAAGACTTCCGAGGCATTGATCCAAAAGCAGTTGATGCTATTGGGAATATGACAATCGGTATTAAAGAGCACACAATCTTTCCTGAAACTTCTGATGAAGACCTTCGAGATGTTTTTGGTCTTGCAGTCACTATTAATACTTCTGCAAAAAATCGTGATGAGGCGCTTGCATACTTTACTCATCTCGGTATTCCGTTTAAAAAATAACAAAAAAGACCCTTCCAAAAGGGTCTTTTTTGTTTCTTAGAAAAGGAGTAGTATGTAAGAAAACTTACTGCTCATGAAAAATTTTTTCTTATCAAAACGCTTTTTTGTTTTTACACCGCTACTCCTTTTTGTACCTACTGTTCCTGTGGCAATAGCAAACAATAACCTACTTGATCCTAAAAACCAAAACGAGTATCTTTTAAACGGAACACTCGGTATTGCGCTTGTGGCTACTATCACTTTTCTTTTAACCAAAATCTGGAGCTTGTCCGATATTGGTTTTAGACCGAAAGAACCAGCAAAAGGGTTTTATATATCAGGATTGTTTTGTTTCATAGGAGCCATGTTTGCTGGGGCATATGCCAGGATGCTTGGTTTTACAGAAACAATTGATGTTTCAAAAGTACAGTCTTCAGAAACAATTCGATGGTCTCTTCTGTATGTTGTAGTTCAGGATTTTTTGTACTGGAGTTTCCTGTTGAAAATTGCGAAAGAAATCTTTCCTAAGCGGAAGATAGGGGAAATCATTGCTATCACTTGTGTAGTGCTGCTCTTTATCTGGATGCATAGCATATTCCATAGGCCGCTTGCCGTTATGGCATTTGTTGCTCCTGGTGCAATTATATTTGCTTGGCTCTACAACAAGTACAAAAACCTATACTGTGTCTTTATGGTACATGCCGTTTACAGTCTTATAGCGTTTTATCACATTGTTTTTAAGTACTAAAATTTCTCCGGGTATCCGGAGTTTTTATTTGACTTTTTTCAAATTTATTCTAAAATGAAAAAAAATTAACCCACTATGATTAATTCTCAATTAAATGCTCTTTCTGTTTCCCTTATCCTTTTTATTATTGCTGCTGGATACTTTGTTTTCCGGTATGTTCAACAATTAACCAACCGCCACAATCTTTCCAAACATCGCCATGTTTGTGAAATCTTAAACCTTGATGGCTTTATTCCGGAGCTCAACTTTACCCGCATTCCTCAGCTTTGGCAGGACTACAGTTTCAGGGGTACTTATGATAGGTACTCATTTGAGCAAGCTGTGGTAAAGAAATTTGCTTCCAAGGTAAAAGAAATGCCTGATATTGAACGAGTCGTTGGTTTTTTGTTGACCTATACTGAAGTACAACACCTCCAACATGTTTCTATTCAGGATAAGGAAATGATCTCAAAGATTTATACTGCCTTATGCCGAGAAATTGAGACGACTGTCATGCTTCTTGGCCATCAGCGGTATAACAAGCTGAAGGTTATGCATAAGGGCGAGTTAAAAGACCGTCTTATGATGGCTTTGGGTGACTTACTGGACAACTCCTGTATTAAAAACTTCTTTCCTCTTTCCAAGAATATCTTGGACCTGGAAACAAGAGAGCTGCTTGCCAAAGCAAATTTTGCACGAAAAGGAAGAAAACCAGAGGCACCTATTGTTGAAATGAAAGACAGTTCTTCGCCCGCCGTTTCAGCCGAAAGTTAAACTAATCTCACAATACCTCTTATGCTTTAATAAGGGGTATTTTATTTGACTTCAGAACCCTTCTCTGGTAGGATACTTGGGCTCCTTTGAAATCCCTCTTTCTCTCTGTGTTTCCACAAAAGTGTGCATACAGACAGCCAGAGGCGATATTTCATAGGTTTTATAAAAATATGGCAAAAACATCAGTTGTCGCGCGATCAAAAAAAGCGCCTAAGTTCAGTACTCGGAAAGTAAATCGTTGTTTCCGTTGTGGTCGAGCGCACGGATATATGCGTGACTTTGGTCTTTGCCGTATCTGCTTCCGAGAATACGCAAACGAGGGAATGATCCCTGGTATTCGAAAGAGTTCTTGGTAATAAAAACATTATGGATCCTATCTCAGACATGCTTATTTCAATGAAAAACGCTGCGATTGTCGCAAAGCGCTCTGTTACTGTGCCATTTTCTTCAGTCAAGATGGCTATTGCCGCATGCCTCAAGGACAGTGGCTTCATTGCTGATTTTTCAAAGAAAACAGAAAAGAATAATGTCCCTGTACTTGAAATTACCCTCTCATACCCAAATGGTGTTTCAAGAATTTCAGATGTAAAGCGAATTTCGAAACCGTCTCGTCGTGTGTATCTTGGTGTTCGAGATATTCATGTAGTGAAAAATGGTCACGGGATCACCATCCTCTCAACTCCAAAGGGGATTTTGAGTAACAAGCAAGCTCGAAAAGAACAGGTCGGCGGGGAAGCACTCTTTATGATTTGGTAACACTATATTTATGAGTCGAATTGGAAAACAACAACTAGAAATACCACAGGGCACAACAGTCGATTTTAAAGATGGGGTTTTTACTGTAAAAGGACCACTCGGTACTCTTGCAAAAAACTTTACTGATACGGTTACTATCACGGTTGAAAATAATGTTATTTCTTTTGCACCAAAGGCACAGGATCCTTTTTCACGAGCACTCTGGGGAACATACGCATCGCATGTAAAGAACATGCTCCAAGGGGTCACTACTCCATATGTAAAAAAGCTTATTCTTGAAGGTGTTGGGTATAAGAGTGAAGTAAAAGGTACAGAGCTTCACCTTGCGCTCGGTTTTTCTCATCCGGTTGTTGTGCAAATACCGCAAGGGCTTACTGTTACCGCAGAAAAGAACAACATCACTATCTCTGGTATTGATAAAGAGCTTGTTGGGCAGTTCTCTGCAAAAGTTCGAGCAATGAAGAAGCCAGAGCCATATAAAGGTAAAGGATTTAGATACGAAGGAGAAGTTATTCGTCGAAAAGCAGGAAAGAAAACTGCATAAGTAATATAATCAATTCAGTATGTCACGACAAAATACACAAGAGAAGAAACTCCGAATCAAGCGAAAAGTTCGTGCGCTTATTTCAGGCACTCCAACATGTCCTCGCATGAGCGTCTTTCGTTCAAACAATTATATGTATGCTCAGCTTATTGATGATACAAAAGAGATTACTATTGCGGCAGCAAATGATATGAATACTGGAAAGAAAAAGATGACAAAGATGGAAGGTGCTGTTATGGTAGGTACAGCAGTTGCACAACAAGCGCTTGAAAAAGGAATCAAAAAGGTCGTCTTTGATCGGAACGGATTCAAATACGCTGGACGAGTTAAAGCGCTTGCAGATGCAGCACGAGCAGCAGGGTTACAATTTTAATATAAAGGTATGATAGAAAAAGCAGCAACAACTGAACATGCAAAAAAAGGAGGAGAACGACGAGGTCGTGGTCCGAAGACACTTGCTGATCGAGTAAAAGATGTTGATCAGAAGATTATTGATATTAGACGAGTGACTCGTGTGGTTGCCGGAGGTCGCCGAATGAGCTTTGCTGTTTCTATGATTGTTGGAGATAAAACAGGTGTTGTTGGTGTGGGTACCGGAAAGGGAGGTGATACTGCGCTTGCTATTGCCAAAGCACTTAAAGATGCGAAGAAAAATGCTATCAAGATCAAAAGAACTGAAAGTGGCTCTATTCCAAAAGATGTAAGTGCAAAGTATTCTTCATCACGAGTGATGCTCTTTCCAAACAAAGGAAAAGGGCTTGTTGCTGGGGCTGCAATTCGAGATATGCTCATTATTTCAGGGATGAAGGATGTCTCTAGTAAAGTGCTCTCTGGTAGTAAAAATAAACTTAATACTGCTCGAGCAGTTATCAAGGCACTTCTTCCTATTTCAACAAAATATTCATTTGGCCAAAAGCCGGTAGTTTCAGAAGGCGAAGCGCCAAAGAAAGAGGAGTAATACTATGATTGATTCACTAAAGCGAAAAACAAAAAATAAAAAGCCAAAGCTTGTTGGTCGTGGCGGAACACGAGGAAAGACTTCAGGTCGTGGAACAAAAGGACAAAAAGCTCGAGCTGGACACAAGATCCGACCGCATATCCGTGATATGATCAAGAAGTTTCCAAAACTTCGAGGTCGTGGAAAAAATATAAACAAAGCATTTGCACTCCGAAGTGCTGTTGTAAACCTTTTTGCACTTGAGAAACACTTTAGCATCGGTGAAGCGGTAACTCCTGCAGCACTCCTTGCAAAAGGGCTCATTATTCGAGCAAAAGGTGTGCTTCCTCCGGTGAAAATTCTTGCCTCTGGTGAGCTTACAAAGAAACTTGAAATATTTGATTGTGATGTATCAGCTACTGCAAAAGAGAAAATTGAAAAAGCAGGTGGCGTGGTAAAGGGAGTAAAATAAAAACTCACCATGAATTCATTTTTTAGAAAAATAAAAACACTTCTTACAGACAAATCTCTTCGAAAGAAGATTCTCTTTGTTGTGTTTGCGCTTTTCTTGTTTCGTCTTCTTGCTTCAATTCCAGTTCCTGGTATTGACACACTCAGA
The DNA here is from genome assembly GCA_964408305.1 of uncultured Candidatus Saccharibacteria bacterium. GTDB lineage: Bacteria > Patescibacteriota > Minisyncoccia > Phycocordibacterales > UBA9973 > UBA4124. Next base: position 21,189 of record CAYOYW010000004.1, on the reverse strand, counting down.
CTTGCTCAGTTTCTCGAAGGAAATCAATTCTTTGGCATTTTCAATGCACTCTCTGGGGGAGGACTCTCAAACTTCTCTATTGTGATGCTTGGTGTTGGGCCATATATTACTGCATCTATTATCATGCAGTTGCTCTCTATGATGTCTCCACGACTCAAAGAACTCATGCAAGAATCTGGCGAAGCGGGACGAAAGAAGTTTAACCAATATGTAAGACTGCTCACCGTACCACTCGCTGCGCTTCAAGCGTTTAGCTTTATTAAGTATCTCCAGAGCCAAGGAGCAATTGATCCGCTTTCTCTCAAACTCCTTCTTACTAACATCATTATTATTGTTGGCGGAAGCCTCCTCCTCCTTTGGATTGGTGAACTTATCAATGAATTTGGTATTGGAAATGGTACCTCACTGATCATTATGAGCGGTATTCTCTCAGTGATGCCAACAAAAATTTCTCAATTCTTCTTTACCTTTACGATGGATCAGCTTCCAACGCTCCTTATTTACATCGCTATCGGTATTTTGGTGATTGCTGGTGTTGTCTATATTTATGAAGCAGAGCGACCAGTGCAGGTGACCTATGCACGGGCTGTTCGTGGTATTCGAACACTTGGTTCAAATACTACTTACCTGCCACTTCGTCTTGCGCAAGCAGGAGTTATGCCAATTATCTTTGCTTCTTCACTGCTACTTTTCCCACAGTTTCTTGCAAATGCCTTTCTAAACTCTTCTCATCATGCACTCCAGGCGATGGCGCTTGGCTTGCAAACATTTCTCCGAACAACCTGGGCATACTCACTCGTCTATTTTGTGCTTGTTGTCTTCTTTACCTACTTCTACACTGCAGTGACTTTTGATCCAAAACAAATTGCAACAAACCTTCAAAAGAACGGTGCGTTTATTCCAGGAATCAGACCAGGAGATGCAACAATGAACTACCTTGCAACAATTGTGACCCGTATTACTCTTGTTGGTTCACTTTTCCTTGGTGCTGTTGCTGTGCTTCCGCTCATCATTAGATCAACAACGGGTATTACCGCCTTTGCGGTTGGTGGAACCTCACTCCTCATTACTGTCTCTGTTGTTATCGACCTCATTCGAAAGGTTGATGCTCAAATATCACTTCACGAGTAAGTGCTATACTCTGTACATATGAATAAGGGCGTCTATATCTTTATTGGACAATCAGGAGCTGGTAAGGGTACCCAAGCAGCGCTTCTTGAACAAAAGATTAAGGCACTCGATCCAGGCGCCAAAACATTTCGCCTCGAAACAGGAGTTGCTTTTCGAAACTTCATTGCAAAAGATACTTATATTGCAAAAAAGACAAGGCAAACCATAGAAGATGGAAAACTCCCGCCATCCTTCCTCGGTATTCATGCCTGGAGTACGATGCTGATCGATAACTATGATGGAGAACAACATGTTATTGTTGATGGGACCCCTCGAATAAAAGATGAGGTACCAGAACTTGTTTCTGCTTTTGAGTTTCTAGACTGGTATCCGCATGTTATCAATATAGAAGTTAGTGATGAATGGTCTTATGAGAGACTTAAAGGCAGGGGGAGAGCAGATGATAATGAGCAAGACATCTGGGGGAGGATACAGTGGTTCCATGAGAGCGTTGTCCCTGCTATCGATCTTCTTCGGCAGTCTGAACGAGTGACTTACCATACTGTCTCTGGAGAGCAGACTATAGAAGCGGTACATAAAGATATTTGTGTTGCACTCGGATTTGAATAAACAATGATTATTATAAAAACAGAAAATGAAATAGAACGCCTTAAAAAGGGAGGTCCCATTCTTGCAGCTATTTTGCGTAAGGTTGCTGCCAGAGTTGCCCCAGGGGTTAGTACTGGGGAGCTCAATGAGTATGCTCATGCTCTTATAAAAGAATCAGGTCATACACCTGCCTTTTTGGGGTACCAACCAGAAGGGCAAGACTACCCCTACCCAGCAGCACTTATTACCTCAGTCAACGCAGAGGTGGTGCACGGTATTCCAGGAGAGAGGATTCTTAAGGAAGGTGATATTATTTCTCTTGATTTAGGCCTTAACTATGAAGGTGTCTTTCTTGACCATGCGGTAACAGTGCCTGTTGGAGCAATAGGGAGCAAAGACAAAGAACTCCTTGCTGTCACCGAAGAAGCACTCTATGAAGGAATAAAAGCCATCGTACCAGGAGCAACTGTTGGAGATATTGGCTGGGCAATAGAGACATATGTAAAACCACACCATTTTGGTATCGTGCGAACACTCTCAGGGCACGGTGTAGGACGAGCAATTCACGAAGACCCGTATGTGCCAAACTATGGGAGACCTGGTAAAGGTGCAAAACTTGTGCCAGGAATGGTCATCGCTATTGAGCCAATGATCACGAGAGGGTCTGAAGAAGTAGTAACTATGAAAGATGGGTATACCATCAAGACGGTAGACAACTCTCGCTCAGCTCACTTTGAACATACGGTTTTAATAAATGAACAAGGTAAACCAGAGATATTGACAAAATAATATAAAGGTGTATAGTTTCGTTAAATATTTATAACCAAACCCCTTAAATATATGCTCACTACGAGTTTCCCGATTGATGAAATCATGGATTTTATTAACGGCAAGTTTAATGGTAACGACTGCTCTTTTACACTAGTAAAAAACGAAGAAAACAACATCAGTTCATCAACGAAAGATATCCTGGGCTTTAAGCCCAAATTCCAAAATTGGAGGCAAAAAATGGACGATATTTCAAGTCTTGGTTATACCGGTCTTGATCTTCAATCTGTTTTCTCTTCAAGGAATGAAGGCCAGCCATCAGATTTTTTCTTGATGAGTAAGATAAACTTTTCTGCACCAGCCGTAGGCATGCTTTGCCAGGTAGAATTCTTTGCTGAAATGAAGGGTAATTGTTTCTTCAGGGAAGTAACGCTTGCGACCTTTCGTGCTAACCAACGTTCAATGGTTGAGATCTCTTACGAGTGGGTTGAGGGTGTTAAGCTCCATGCTCATTCATTGAATGAGTTTATCAAAAACCCCAATGTTGTTTTTAAGCAGAGGTTTTTACAGTAAAAGATAAAAGGTATTTTAAAACCGGAACACTTGTTCTGGTTTTTTCTCTATTTTATTTTCTTTGAATTCTCCCAAATAACATCAAACCAAGAATTGAGCATTATCGCCATATCATCACTTTCTATCAAAGTTCCAAATACTATTTTTTCTTTCAAGGAATAAAGAGCGATATAGTTATCCCAAAGAATAATGTTCGATTTTAACCGCACTTTTCCTTTTGGCCTGATACGTATTTCACGCAAATATGTTTTGTCATCCTTAAATATTTTACCCTCAAGCCTCACTGAATCTGGTCGTATTGTTTGTAAGTAAATTTTCCTTTCTTTTCTTTTTTCATGAAAATCAGTTACATACTCTTTTCCTAGGCTACTTGCCATATCGAGCTCTGATCCTGCTATTCTTATAGTCTTGCCTTTGGACTGTAAACTTTGCCAAAGCATTTTCCGTACACTATCAGCCCCTTCAAAGTATGAGACTCGGGTAAACGGGGAAGGGGGTTGTATTTTACCTTGCTTTAATAGTGGTAACAAACTTTCAAATTCATTTTTTAAGTCTTTTATTTCTTTTGATTTATTTTCAAGCAACTCTTTTATGTCTTCTGGATTGTTGGCCTTAATTTTTCTGCCGTAAGAAGAACCCGTGCTATGGCATAGCCCTTTTTGTTCCAATCTTTTCACAATGTCGTAAGTATTTGTTCTAGTAGTTCCTGTTACTTTACCCAGCTGAGTGATCAGCTGCGGCCCATGTTCTAGGCAGTACAAATAGGCCAAAACCTCCTTTTGATGTAAGCCCAATTTCTCTAGAAATGTTGTTATATTAGTATTTGTCATAAAATGTTGTCGAAATTATGTCGACATATATACAATATATAACCATTTTGCTATTTTGCAAGTAAATATTCTTTTAAATTAAAACTTAAAGTTATGAAATTAGATTTGATGACACTCACTCTCTATGTCGCTACACGAGAAGGACGTAATGACCCAATATGGTGCCAAAATTGTGGCACCAAAGTACAGGCAGGCGGTCAATGGATATTATTTTGCCCAATTTGTAATGTGACAGAAAAAAATATGTATGTTAGCCACGTAATGTCTTGCACACACTGTGATACACCTCTAACTATTTTTATGAATAAGGATGATGGTGGGGTTTACGGGCGGTGTCACAACCCAGATTGCGGTGATTGTTACTCTATGCAGGATTTAACCCTTATTCCTTTAAATAGGACAATAGGGGCACTGAAAAGAACCTCTAGGTTAATAGAAATACTTGAACAATTACCTGAAAAGGAAGAACCAGTTTCTAAGGAGCGACTACCAAAACAATCTACCTTATTCCAATTTTCTGTTATTCCTGTTGCGCCTACATGTGGTTATATTCCTGGTACAGATAGAGGGCATAAAACTCCACGAAGACCTAGCCTGGACCAGCTTGATAGTTAGGGTTAATAATTATCTACACTTTAACTTAAACAAAATGTTAGAAAAAGTAAAAACCATTGAAGAGTTAATTGAAACTATTAATTCTTTAAGCGATGAATATGATCTCACACTCGAAACTGGAAAATTTCGATCTAAAAGTAAAGAGTTGTCCAAAGATGACAAAGAACATTACAAAGTCCTCCATGTTTTGCTAAATAAAATGGAGAAACAGTTCAGTAGCCCATCCTGCCGCTTATTAAAGCCAACTAAAGAGATGATGATGAAACACACTGCTTGGACTTGGGGATCTTAAATTTCACCAAAACATCAATTTAATAAAGTTGATGTTTTTTTATGGATTACAATATGAAAAAAATAATTTTTAAAAATGATAAATACAGAAGAAACAGAGGGGGAGACTCCAAGCTTTTGGCTATTCATTGTCAGAAATGTAAAAATTTTATTTGTTTTTATCAAAAAGATGGACACGGTGGGCTTTTCCGGTTGTATATTGATCGTATTTCTGAGCCAACGGTTTCAGTTTTAAGTAAAGAATTAATTTGTCCAAACAAACATATCTTGGCTATAGCTATGATATATGAAAAAGAAAATAGACCAGCATTTAGATTATTTGAGTACTCAATAATTAAAAAGCTTGTTAAATAAAAACCTCTCATTATGAGAGGTTTTTATGTTATCCGTTTACTTTATCAAAAATCTTCTTGAAGGTCTCTGGGTTTGATTGGGCAATGTCAGATAATATTTTTCGATCGATTCCCACATTTGCTTTCTTGAGCTTATCGATGAACTTTGAGTAGGACAGTCCTAGTGGTCGCACTGCTGCATTGATATGGATTTGCCAGAGTGCTCGTTTGTCGGACTTTTTATCTCGTCGGTGTGCAAATGAGTAAGTACCTGCATGTGCAATAGCTTCGATAGCCTGTGCTTCCTTTGTAGAGCGACCAAATCTATATCCTTTTGTTTGAGAAAGGACATTCTTTCGGCGCTTATTCTTTATGGTTCCTCGTTTTACTCGTGTCATATCGTCTTTCTAAAGGTTATTGGTTGTGGGGGATAAACTGACTAATTTGCTTTGGTGTCATAGTAAAATTGACTGGCTTTCGGCCTTGGAGCTGACTTGTTCGGGTCTGCTTTGCGTTGAAGTGGTTAAAACCTGGCTTTCGAGCCAAAATCTTCCCATTTTTGGTTACCTTCAGTCTTTTTGTGTATGATTTGTTTGTTTTCATAGCTTCTATACTATTTTTGGGCATTTTTATCCCGTTCTATCACGATAGCAAGGCCCTTAGGGGACTGTTTGTGAGGTTCTGCTATCTTATAGTGTTCTGTAATAAAATGCAAGACCCGGTCAAGTCTTTCCTTCAAAAAAGCCTGATCCATGGCCTTTGATCGGCCCCGGAGGAAAAGCTCTACTTTTATTCGGTGTCCTTCTTTGAGCCATTTTGAGGCAGTTTTTGCCTTGAGTTCCAGGTCGTGGTCCCCAGTACCTATTTTGATTTGGAGAGACTTTGTTTCAGTTGTTTTTGCACCACTTTTTGCTTTTTGAGCCTTTTTCTTCTGTTCGTACTGGTATTTTCCAAAGTCCATGAGTTTGCAGATGGGAGGTTTTGCTTGGGCGTTGATCTCGATAAGGTCAGTCGCCTGCTCTTTTGCCATATCGAGTGCTTCTTTGAGCGGGAAGATGCCGAGGTTCTCACCGTCAGCTCCAAGAAGTCGCACTTCATCTGCTCGTATTTGACTATTAATTCTTTCTCTCAAGGGGTATAGTAATTAGATTATGTCTCATAATCATACCAACTTTTTAGCCGAAAGTAAAGGCGATCCATTTACAGAGGGTGGTTTTTTTCTTTTTATAAAACACCCTGGGGAGACACTTTCAGATCTTTTGAAACGATTTCGCAAAGAGAAAGGGTTTGACGCATCGCTACCAATAACTTATGCAGGAAGACTTGATCCTATGGCAGAAGGGCTCGTTATTCTCCTTACAGGAGAACAGTGTAAAGAAAAAGATAACTTTCTTGCGCTCCCAAAGACTTATATTTTCCAGGTTCTTTTTGGTGTTGCAACAGATTCTTTTGACATGCTCGGGGTTGTGACCAAGATAGGTTTTACAATACCAACCGAAAGAGAGGTGTCTTCGGCAATTGAGCTTGTTAAAAATAAAAAAGTGTTTCCATACCCTCCGTTTTCATCAAAACCTGTTTTTGGTATGCCGCTTTTTGCACATGCTCGAAAAGGAACTCTTCCCGAGGAGCTCCCAGCGCACAAGGGTGAAATAAAAAAGCTTTCGCTTCTTTCTTTAAAAACCTTCTCAGCAAAAGAGCTTGTCATAAAGTCCATTGAAACAATACAGAAAGTGACGGGGGATTTTCGGCAGGAAAAAATTATTTCTGAGTGGCAGGATTTTTTGGAGAAAGAAGGAGATCGGAAAGTGCTCCTTGCAACACTCGAAGCAATAGTCTCCTCCGGTGTGTATATTAGAAGTATCGCAGTTGCTCTCGGTGAAGCACTTGGTACAGCGGCACTTGCGTACACTATAGACCGCACTGCTATTGGAAACTATAAAAAATAAAAACGCTTTCTCACACAGAGAAAGCAGTTAGTTTTTATTCAGTTTTTACAAACCAGGCATTTGCCGATGTAGCGGTCAAATACTTTGGGGTTGCCCGGGTTATAACCTTTTGTGCAAAGGTTTGTATTTACAACCCTGACTGTCCCTTTTCCGTTTTCACCGAAGTACTCAAGCACTACAACTGGTAGGTTGTGTACAGTCGCATGGTTTGCCGCTATTTTTGCAGCCTTGACGCGATCTATGCCTCCGGGTTGATCATACACGATCACGGTTGGTTCGATTTC
>CAYOYW010000004.1:0-13731 GCA_964408305.1 uncultured Candidatus Saccharibacteria bacterium | reverse complement strand
TGACGCGATCTATGCCTCCGGGTTGATCATACACGATCACGGTTGGTTCGATTTCATGAAGCGGCGCTACGAGCTCTTTTTTGAGGTGTAAGACCACTTGGGTCAGGCTTTTTACAGAGCGTATTACCTCGATTTTCAAAAAGCGTATTCGCTCATAGGTCTTTACAGAAAACCTTTGCAAAACCTCTTCCATCTGGAGGATCGCCTTTGCGTGTTCCCGGATTGCCTCCTCAGAAGCAGTTCCTTTAATATTGATGTTGATGTGTGAAGCTCCGAATTTGTATCCGATCACTTCAAAGGGGTAGTTGGTTGCCATAAAAAGAATGTTTTTTCCATTATCACATAAAATCTATATAAGTCAAATAGTATAAGTTGACGCAGAGCTTTATTGGTGGTATTGTTTTAAAAAAATTGCCAATGAAAAAGAATACTATCAATCCAGCGTTTGCTTCTCAAATAGTAGAAGCTGCGCTGATGTTTGTGGATTTTCCAGGGACACTTTCAGCTGTTCTTGGTGTCAAGCATCAGGATACAGAAAACAATGTTGGCCTCTGGCAGTACCAGCAGGGGATACCGTCTTTCAAGGCCGCTCAGGAGGTTTCCGATTACCTTTACGATTCTGAAACCAAGTTGGTAAAGGGATCAGGCAGGCTTATTTCGGGAACGCCGCACTTTATTTCTGGTGTTAAGGTTGCTGATTTTATCATCGCAGCTAAGACCAGTATCCCTGATCCCTGGGACATCCCTATTGCCGTTGTGTATGGGCACTTCCATGAAATAAAACAACGGTATCCGACTGAGTGGAACGATCAGATCATCGATATGCTCCTTTTGCATATCAGTGAGTGGGTAAATCAAAACCCTGGTATTGATAGCGTTGAAATACGCAAACTCGCATCGATGGCTTTCAAGCCCGAAATCATGAGTATCCACTAAAACACAATGTCCATCCGTTAAGGATGGTTTTTTATTTGCGCCGTCCAACAAAAATATAATCGTTTCCTTCGCTTCTTATTTTGTGGAGATGGGGGGAATCTCCCTCGACTCTTTTGCTCTCGCAAAAGGTCTGGGCACCGACTCGTCTGTTTCTTGTGCTCAAGAAACACGACTCCGTCGTTCGAATTCCCCCACGCAAGTGAAGCAGTTCACTTGCTCATCTCCACCAAACAAAAATGGCTCACATAACAGTGAGCTCAATTTTGTAGTTGGTGGAGATGGGGGGAATCGAACCCCCGTGCTGTCAGTGTGAGTATACAAGTCTACAGATATAGGATGATTTTTGTATTCGAGTGGTATCTAAAAAATCAAACAAAACAATACCACTCATACCTTTTCTATTTCGGTGTAGTCCTAAGGCGGGGACTACATACCTACACTCAATGCATTGATGCCGTTTGCCCTCTATTGAGTATCAAGGGAAGCGACACTAGGCTGGCCGTTTAGGCGAACGCTAGAGCGAAAGCTCCAAAAGGAGATTCCACCTTAGAAAGACTTTTGTCGTTTCTTTGTGTGAGTGATGGTTAACGAGAATACACTCATACTCGACCTGCATCTATACTCGGAACACTGATAGTCGAAACCAGTCATCCCCATTATTCTCCTCTTCGCAGTTCGCGATCGAGGTCTCTTTTTTTGATGCTTTCTCTTTTATCAACGAGCCTTTTTCCTTTTGCTACAGCGATTTGCGCTTTTATGTAGCGACCTTTACTGTATAACGATAGGGGAAGGATAGTCAATCCTTTTGTTTGAGCTGCTCGAAGGAGCTCAAGAAGCTCTTTCTTTTTGACAAGAAGCTTTCTTGTTCGATAGGGGTCAAATGTTGGCCCAGCATTTTTTTCTTGCCACGCTGGTATATGTGCTCCAAGAAGAAAAAGTTCTCCTCCAACAACGGCAATATATGCTCCAGAGAGCGAGCCGTGGCGTGCTCGCAAGGATTTTACTTCAGCACCAAGAAGCTCGACACCTGCCTCATAGGTATCCAGAAATTGGTAGTTAAATGAGGCTTTTTTATTCTCGAGTAAGCTCATGTGACAATCGTACCACGACTTTGCTATAGTGTTTTACATGAAAGGATACAAAACAAAGTGGGACCTCACCCTTCTTTATAAGAGCCCAAAAGATCCACAAATAGAAAAAGACATGGTCTCTATAGAAAAAGCTTGTATTGCTTTTGAAAGAAAATATCGGAACAAAAATTTTATTGCTAGTCCAAAAGACTTACTTCTTGCTCTTGAAGACTCTGAGAAATTACAAAAATCCCTTTTAGGACAAAAGCCTTGGTGGTATTTTGCCTTGAGTGCACACATGAATTCAGAAGATGCTTTTGTCAGTGGACTCCTCGCAAAATACGAACACCGAGCGACTGTGGCTTCTAACCGGTTGACCTTTTTTGGTCTTAAGATCGCAGAGATTCCAAAAGAAAGGCAAAAAGAATTTCTATCCTATGAACCACTTACCCCTTTTGTTTATTTGCTTGAGAAACTTTTTGAAGGAGCTAAATACAACCTTTCAGAAAAAGAAGAGAATCTTATTACGCTTTTTTCACAAACAAGTCACTCGCTCTGGGTTTCTGGACAAGAAAAACTTCTATCAAAGCAGACCGTAGCACACAAAGGAAGACAAATATCGGTATCAGAAGCAAAAGAGCTTATTCCTGATTTACCAAAAAAAGAACGGAGAGCACTTCATAAGAATCTCTATGCTCTCTATAAACAGGTCAGTGATTTTGCAGAAGCAGAGCTTAATGCCATTGTTACTTATAAAAAAATAGTAGACGAACAAAAAGGTTTTAAAAAGCCTTACAGTTCGACACTTTTAAGTAACGAAAATGATGAAAAGAGCATTGAGATGCTAGCTTCTGTTGTTACGAAACATTTTTCTATTAGTCATAAGTTTTATAAGTTACAGAGCAAGCTTTTGAAAGAAAAGGTTCTCATGGTTGCTGATACAAAAGCGAAGATTGGAATTATTAAACAAAAGTTTTCTCTCGAGGAGTCTCTTGCAATAGTGAGAAAAAGCTTTGCTAAGGTTGGAGACGAATATGCTGCAGTACTTGATGAATTTTTTAAGAACGGACAAGTTGATGTCTACCCAAGAAAAAGTAAACATGCAGGAGGGTACTGTTGGCCTAATGACTGCAACCCTACTTTTATACTACTCAACCATGTAGATAGTTTGAGATCTCTGGAAACTATTGCTCACGAAATGGGGCATGCTTTTCACTATAGATTTAGCAATAAGCAACTTTCCGTCTATAAAGAGTGCCCGTCGTCTACTGCCGAGGTTGCTAGTACTTTTTTTGAACAGGTTGTTGAGGAAGAACTAAAGTCTCTCCTTTCAGAGAAAGAAAAAATTATTTTACTTCACAATAATATAAAAAGAGATATAGAAACTATTTTTTTACAAATTGCTTGTTTTAATTTTGAAACTGAGCTCCATGAAAAAATCAGAACAGAGGGGCAGCTTTCAAAGGAGCAGATAGCAAAGCTTATGGTAAAGCATATGAGCGCTTGTCGTGGACCAGCAGTCAAAATGGAAGAAGATGACGGGTATCTGTTTGTTGGCTGGAGCCACCTGAGGTTGTACTTTTATACATATACCTATGCTTTTGGGCACCTTATCAGTAAGGCAATGTATAAAAGATGGAAAGAAGACCACTCTTTTGAAACAAGTGTTCGATCTTTTCTCGAGGCAGGAAGCTCTCTGAGTCCAAAAGATTTGTTCAAAAAAATAGGAATTGATATAACTGACCCAAAATTTTTTGCATCTGGTCTCAAAGCAATTGAAGAGGATATCAAGCTTCTTGAAAAGCTTGCAAAGGATGCAGGGCTTATATAAGAATACAAAAGAGTATTTTTGTGTATAATAGAGCTCTGTATGACACAAAAGAAGCAATCAGGGCAAAAACCTCCTCACCAACCATCTACTCCTTCTGGCGGAGGGGGATCAAAAAAACTTCCTCCAAAACGAAGCCTCTCTTCTTATATTTTTTCTGCAGTACTTCTTTTCGCTCTTCTTATAGGTGGGTATTCTGCACTCTCTAGTGTTGGAGAAAAAGCTCCAAGTGTTGTCCCACTTACTCAGGTTGCACGCATGGTTTCTGCTGGGGAAGTAAAGAGTGTTACCGTTGATGGACAAGACCTCTCGCTTGTAAAAACAGATGGGACAAAACTGAAATCAAAAAAAGAATCAAACGCTGGCCTTGTTGAAACACTTGCTTCATATGGAGTTACTCCTGAAAAGCTTGCTGCGGTTGATATCTCTGTTGCATCTCAGAGCGGATTTCTTTTCTTTCTGCTCAATATTCTTCCAATTCTTCTCCCTGTGCTTGTTATCGGATTTTTCTTTTGGATGCTTTCTCGTCAAGCAAAGAGTGGTGGCATGCAAGCATTTTCCTTTGGTCAATCAAAAGCTCGTATTACCGACCCAAATGATAAAAATAACAAAGTTACCTTTAAAGATGTTGCTGGTGCACGAGAAGCAAAAGAAGAACTCAAAGAAATTGTTGATTTTCTTCGAAACCCAAAAAAGTTTCTTGATATTGGCGCAAAAATACCAAAAGGTGTTCTCCTTACCGGTGCGCCTGGTACCGGAAAGACGCTCCTTGCTCGCGCAGTTGCGGGGGAGGCAGGTGTTCCATTTTTTCATCTCTCAGGAAGTGAATTTGTAGAAATGTTTGTTGGTGTTGGAGCATCTCGAGTTCGTGACCTCTTTAAGATGGCAAAGCGAGCTTCACCTGCGATTATCTTTGTGGACGAGATTGATGCGGTAGGGCGAGTTCGTGGTACAGGCTATGGCGGAGGAAATGATGAACGAGAGCAGACACTCAACCAAATCCTTGTTGAAATGGATGGTTTTGAACCTGCTGATAAGGTTATTGTGATGGCTGCTACAAACCGTGCTGATGTGCTTGACCCAGCGCTACTTCGCCCAGGCCGTTTTGATAGACGGGTACTTCTTGAGCTTCCTGACAGACGAGACCGAGAAGATATTCTCACTGTCCACGCAACAAAAAAACCACTTGCAGAGGATGTAGTGCTTAAAACAATTGCAGAGCGAACACCTGGGTTCTCTGGTGCAGATCTTGCTTCTCTTATGAACGAGGGAGCTATTCTTGCTGCGCGTGAAAACAGGAAAACAATTAGTCAAAATGACCTCATTCGATCAATTGAGAAGGTGATGCTCGGTCCTGAGCGAAAAAGTCACCTCATGACAAAAAAAGAAAAAGAAATCGTTGCATATCACGAAGCTGGACACGCACTTATTTCTTCTGTGCTTCCTGATGCAGACCCTGTACATAAAGTAACTATTGTTTCTCGAGGAAGTGCTGGTGGCTATACGCTACACTTGCCACTTGAAGAGAAAAAGCTCCAGACACGAAAAGAGTTTCTCGATGATATTGCTGTTTCTCTCGGAGGCTATGTTGCAGAAGAGCTTACTTTTGGCGATGTGACAACCGGTCCATCAAATGATCTCCAGGTGCTTACCAACCTTGCTCGTGCAATGGTTACTCGTTGGGGTATGAGTGATACGATTGGTCCTATGGCACTTGAAAACGATGGAGGCAGACCGATATTTGGCGCTGGTGTAGAAGGAAAGGAGTATTCAGAAAAGATGAATGCAGTGATTGATGGAGAGGTAGAGCGGATTATTCGAGACGCATTTGCTCGTGCAAAAGAGGTACTCACCAAACATAAAAAAGCACTTGATGCCATTGCACAAAAATTGATTGAGGTTGAAACACTTGAGCAGGCTGAGTACGATGAACTTATCGCTGCTCACGGGATAGCTCCAAAGAAGCTATACTAGATAGGTGCAGAGTAAACTATTTTTTATTATTTTTGTTCTCTCTTTTCTTCTTTCTTCCGAAAGTTCCTTTGCTGCGGTTCGTTGCCCATCACAACCAAAAGCACAAGGTGGTCTTAACAATATCTTTTTTTCGTTTTGGAAACCAGAAGCAAATCTCAAGAAATATATTCCAAAAAACCTTATTTTGATTGATCCCTCATATGTTAAGGGGGGATACCCTCGCTGCCTGACACTCCAAACATATACTGCCTTTATCAACATGGCTGATGCTCTTTTTAATGAAACTGGCGAGTTTCTTCAAATAGCTTCTGCGTGGCGTAGCACTGAAACCCAACTCCTTTTTGCAAAAAGTCGTCCAGAGGTTGCAGCTGCTCCAGGAAGAAGCGAACACCAGCTTGGTACAACAGTCGATCTTGATATTTGGGGCTCAAAAGAGGAAGATTATTTTGCTGCTTCGAAAGCATATGCTTGGATGGTGCTGCACGCTAAAGAATATGGTTTTGTGCAGAGTTTTACCAAAGAGGGAGAGCTACTTACCGGCATACCAAACGAACCGTGGCACTGGAGATTTGTGGGTAAAACGACTGCTACAAAAATAGTAGACGAAAAAAGAAATCTTAGTGAGTTTCTGTACGAACGATCTGAGAGTAAAAAGAAAGCTACACCGTAGCCCTATCTTGGCCAACAAGGGCGAGCTCTCCCTCTACCATTTCAAGTATTTCGTAGTGATACTGTACAAATTCTTCACAGAGTGTCATCAATGATTCGTTACCAAGTGCTTCTGCTCCTCCTTTGATAAGTCCTGCGTGGACAATAGCCGCTCCTTCAAAGAAACCACTCCACTCAAGTATCTCTGTTGGGTTGTCCCACTCATCTTTGATATAGAGATCTCTCATTGCTTTTAGTTTTTCTTCGGTTTTACTTGCTTTCTGTAGTGTTGTATCAACAGCACCGCCATCAGTTGCTATTCGTAGAAGTTCTTCGCCATGAAAGCGGTTTCTATCAAGTATATCTTGTACCTTTTCTTCGCCGAGTACGCTTACCAAGGGAGCATGTGCTCGCTCTAGGGTATCAATACCTACTCTAGTAAAAGCGATCACCTCACCAATTTTCTTTGCCAAAAATTCATTTATCATCATGTATAGAGTATAGCAGGGAGATTTTCTTTTTATCTATTCTCATATACAATTCTTCGTACCAGCAAAGAGGGAGTATAGCTCAGTTGGTAGAGCGCCGAGCTTATACCTCGGTGGTCCATGGTTCGAGTCCATGTACTCCCACACTATTGACTTTTTACAAATAATTTGTATTATTTGATTCAAAACCCAAATCTCCAGGGTATTTTGGAGACCAAACTGTTCATCAAAACCTTATATAAAAATGAAAAAGATCATCGTTATGACTTTGCTATCTGCTACATTGTGGGGGTGCAAAAAAGAAACTGTTGTTATTCAACAGCAACCCTCTTCTGGCAGCGGAACCACCAGCACTGTGTCGCTGAAAAAAGACACGACCCATTTGGATCTGGTAGTACAACCACCACAGAGTGCGCAAATCCTTTTTGCCGGCATTCTGGATGTCGGAAATGCCGATGGTTTTGTTGCAACTGGCGCAAAAGTATTGCTTTCTCGCTTTGGCGATGCTGCAATGCCTGCTGATTACATTAAGAACCTTTACTTTACGATTGAAGATGGGACTTCTGTGGTGTATACCTCCGAAGTTAAAACTTCCATTGTGAACAATGTAAATTCGTTCGATCAGTTTGCTAAGAACCTGCTAAAAGGAAAAACTTACGGCATTAAGGTTTATGCTGATGTGTTAGCTACTGCTACAAATGGCACCGGGATAGCCGATGAATGTATTACCAGTTTTGAGCTTATCTATTCTGATAAAACAGGGGCTCAAAATACAACCGGTGCTAAATCTGGGCAGAAAATTACCTGGACAAATACACCGAGCTCAACTGTTGAAACATATATAAACGCTGCCACGCCGGTAACGCAAAATGTCTCTTCAGGGGGTGATGTTGTAACGCTTTCTTTCGACGCCAAGAGTATTTCTGGCGCGAGTGTTATTACTGAAATAGGTATTCGTTTTGATAACAATCTATCTTCAATAGTGACACAAGCCAAGCTGTACCTTGGCCCGACATTGCTCGGTAGTGCTTCTGTTCTTGGACAAACTGCAACATTTTCTGTAAATACTGTTGCACCACAAAATCTGTTGCTCTCGTACTCAGTGGTTCTTACTACCAGTACGGTGACTTCAGATTTCTCTGGAACAAGTTTGAGAACAACTATGGACTATATTAAGTATCAATCAGCTTCCGGTAGTCAGCAGACAAACAGCACAGATCGACAGGGGAATGATTTATTTCTCTATCGATCAACAATGACTCTTTCCTATATTCCACTCAGCGGCATCATCACAGATTCTGTTGAACGGGATGGGTACAACTGGATTGAGTCAGTATCCTCAGCCGGTGCTATGGCGAAAAAGCAAAATGCATTTGCAGTCTCACTCATTGACAATGGCGTTGATGATTCACTGAAGATGTATCCTCGCATGTTTGAAAACGGCGTGGACATTACTTCTTTGGGTGTTTTCACAAACCAGAACGGTGATACCATTAGGTACCTCAAAGAAGGGGACACAAAGCTTTTCTTTACGCTGATTACTGGCGCTGGAGAGCGGATTATTCCTGCAGGAGGATCAAAAACCTATGCGTTGAAGATTCGTCCTGTAGGGTACAAACACCCGCTCGATGGCGATGGGCTTAGCATTCAGCTTTTGACTGATCAAGCACCACTTCCTTTTGATTTCAAATATATCAACAAAGGGGTCGGTGGATTCAATGCAAAGCTCTCAAATGTTGCTTCTGCGAATGCAAATGCGCAGGTGCAGCACTTGGTCGTGAGTGACCTCGCTTCGTCTGGGCATTCAGCACTCTTCCAGGCTTCATCAAATGACTGGAAAGGATCCTATCTTATCGGGGGAGTTTCGCCCGGTGCAGCTGGTCTTCCAACAAAAGTTTGGACTCAGTAATTCATTTTTTTATAATACCTTCCATTTTTGGGAGGTATTTTTATTCGAGATGTATTTTTTCGTAGAGGGCAACCCTTTCCCTAAGGAGCGGGTATTTTTTGAGTTCAGGGTCTTGTGCGATGAGTGCCTTTGCACTTTTACTTGCGAACTCAACGAGCTTCATATTACGAAGTGCTTCCATACCAATGTCTGAAATACCCCATTGTTTTACGCCGGTGAGTTCACCGCCACCTCTCATGTGCAGGTCATACTCTGCAAGCTCAAAACCATTTTTTGCTTTCATAAAGAGTGTCATTCGTTCTTTTGTTTTTTCACTTTTTGCATCAGCAAAAAGATAGCAGTATGCCTGGTGGTTACTTCGAATGACTCGACCACGGAGCTGGTGAAGCTGTGAGAGTCCAAACCGTTCAGCACCTTCAATAATAATGGCGGTTGCATTTGGCACATTGACCCCAACCTCAACAACTGATGTTGCAACAAGGATATCAAGCTTATGATTTTTGAACTCTTCCATAATGGACTCTTTCTTCTCTTTTGTCATTTTACTGTGGAGTACACCGATTCGATATTCTGAGAAAACTTCCTTTTCTAAGCGTTGTGCTTCAGCGATGACACTCTTTGCAATGAGTGCTTTTTCTTTTGTTTCATCTGGTTCATCAATTCGTGGACAAATAATATAAGCTTGCCTTCCTGCTTCAAGAAACTCTTTTATTTTTTTATACACCTCGGCTCTCTTGTGTGGTGTTACCACTTCAGTGATGACAGGCTTTCTTCCTTGCGGCATCTCATCAAGGAGAGAAATATCGAGGTCTCCATAGATGGTAAGGGCAAGTGTTCGTGGGATCGGCGTTGCAGTCATTGAGAGGAGGTGAGGAAAGTGTATATCTTTTTTCGCGATACCTTTTCTTTGGTTAAGCCCAAAGCGGTGTTGTTCATCAATAATGGCAAGTGCTAAATGTTTGAATGCAACACTCTTTTGGATAAGGGTGTGTGTCCCAACAACTATTGAGATTTCACCGTTTGCCACCCATTTTTGTAATTGTGTTCGGGAAATTGTTGTCCAGGGTGTTTTGCTCGAAGCGACTTTGGTAGGGAATTTTCGGCAGCCACTTCCTGTGATGAGTCCTATAGAGATACCGGTATGTTTGAAAAGCTCTATAAAAGACTCAAAGTGTTGAGTCGCAAGAATTTCAGTTGGCGCCATATAAGCGACCTGAAGATTTCCAAATTTTTGTATTAAACCTGCTTTATCAAGTGGTCGATTCATTATCGTTACATAGCTTGCAATTGCTGCCACTGCTGTTTTTCCACTCCCAACATCTCCTTCAAGAAGTCTCGACATAGGAGTTTCTTTTTTAAGATCTTCAAGAATAGCGTCTACAGTTTTTGTCTGTGAGTTGGTGAGTTTAAAAGGGAACCGAGCAATAAAGTTATCAATTGAAACTTCTTTGATGAAGTAAGATTTTTCTTGTGTCATTATTGCTTTTTCTTTAGCACGGGCAAGATTGATTTGAAATATTTCATCAAAAGCAAAGCGTTTTCGAGCCTTGATTGCATCTTCTTTTTTCTTTGGGCTATGAATCCAAACAAGCGCAGTTTTTAACGATGGGAGAGAGTATTCCTTGAGTATCGCTTCGGGAATATGGTCTTCAATCAACACATCACTTGCTAGTACCTTTTCTATAGCATGTGAGAACCACTCGCTCGAGACCCCTTTTGTTTCTTTGTAGATAGGAGAGAGTACTCCATCAGTATCCTTTCCAAAGAGAGAGTCATGACTATCGATGGGGAGCACCTTTTCTTCTTTGGTGCTTGGGTTTACCATCGTGAGCGTAGTGCCACTTCGGGTAACCTTTCCAGTGAGTTCTACTGTTGCTCCGACGGAGAACATTTTTGCAAGATAAGGCTGGTTGAACCAGGTAATTGTCATGCTTCCGCTTAGGTCTTCAACAGTAGCCCTACTCAGTGGTACTTTTGTTTTCCAAGATTTCTTTGATTCTATTTTTTTGATAGTCCCTCGTATGGTTGCAGTAGTTCCCTCAGTAAGGTTCGCAATAGAAAGAAATGCCGAGCTATCTGCATAGCGAGTCGGGAAATGAAAGAGGAGATCTCCAAGCGAGAAAATACCAAGTCTGGTGAGCCCTGTCTTTATATCTTGTCTAATTCTCAGAATGCTCTCAAGGGGAGAGGCAAGTGTTTTCATTTTACTGATTTAGTACTTCTGGTAGTTTTTGTCCGAAAGATTTCTTATTGAGAAGCCAAATAGTCCAAAGGGCAAGGAGTGTCACTCCCGGGAAAAAGCCAGTATCCCCAAGGGAGAGTTCTGAGACAATTGCACCGCCAAGGTATGCTGATCCGATCAAAATACCAAAGGTTCGGGTACCTTTATTCCATAATGAAAGAGTGATGGTAATGCAGAGGAGTCCGATAGTCTTTCGGTAAAGTAACAAGTTTAGATTTGTAAGAATAGCAGTTTCAGCTTTATTTCCTGAGAGCATTGCGTATGCACTCATAAGGAAGAGTGCCGAGATAATCGCAGTAAGAATAATTCGAAATACTTTTCTTTTCATAAAGGTCAGTATAACACCAAACTAAAAGAGCGCCCCTGTCTGCGCTCTTTTAGTTTTATGTAGAGGAACTGTGGTTAGTAGTTATTTCTAGAACCACCAACACCTTCTTTTTTCTCGCTTGGTCGTGCGATGTCGACAAAGATTTGTCGTCCATCGAGCTCACTACCGTTGAGCTTTTCAACTGCAGCTTGAGCTTCTGCATCACTTGCGAATTCGACGAATCCAAATCCTTTTGATTTGCCAGTCATCTTATCCATAATAATATTTGCAGAAGTGACAGACCCAACACTTCCAAAGTGTGCTGCGAGTCCGTCATTAGTAGTTTTAAATGAAACACTACCAACGAAAACTTTATTACTCATTTTTTTATGTACGTACTTTAGCTATTTAACTTGCAATGCACTTTCGATTTCAGAGCACACTACAATACGAGCACTATACCACAAAGAACTGTTTTGTTCTATAGCACACTGTGAATTAATCTCTCGGAAGAAAATAAAAAAGAGGTGGAATAAGAAGGAATAAATAGGCAGTCTCTATTGAGAAGAATGCACTTGTAACTGCACATCCATAGATAAGTGGTCCTACAAGTGAGCGACGCATTCGAATGCTATGCAAGTGGTCTTCGTGTTTATGGACAAAAAACCGAAGCATTGTAAAGCTCACTGAATTTCCAAAAAGAATCAAACTATAAGTGAGAATACTGAGTGTGTTGTACGGATTTTCTGCCATGACTGAAGTTGCAAAAGGAATGAGGGTCACAAACATGAGAAAGAGCATATTACTCCAGATGATTCTACGGGAGACTGTTTCAATACTTCGGGTGAGCTGGTGGTGGTTTGCCCAGAAGATAGCTATAGTAATAAAACTCAAAATAAAAGTTGCAACATTCGGCAGGAGGGGGACAAGCTCTCGCACAGAAGAAAGCAGGTTTGTATTTGTAATTTGAGGAACTTTGAGTTCAAGTGCAAGGAGTGTAATTGCAATAGCAAACACACCGTCGCTAAACTGTTCGAGCCGAGCTTTATTGATAGGTTGCATCATATGTATTTAGATCCAGTGAGCTAAAAAGGCAATAAAGAGTATTGCAGCAACGAGCCCAAGCAGTTTTTGTGCTCGAGAAAGAAGCGCAATAATAACTACCGCAATAATTGTCTTAAAAAGCCCGAGTGCGAGTACTGAAGTCCAAATGGTGTGTAAAAATGTTTGTATTGTTGTCATACAACATATAGTATATCACTACCACTTGCTCTCTATCGTTCTTCAGTGGTTAGATTTTTATGGCTACCAGTCAACAAACAGCAGAGTATATTGTCGACCAACTTGCTTCACTTGAGCATATTTCTACTCGGAAAATGTTTGGTGAATATGCGCTTTATTATGAGGGGAAAGTTGTTGCACTTATTTGTGACAATACGCTCTATATAAAAATGACAACAGAGGGTAAATCTTTTGTTGATACTGATTATAAAGAAGGAGCGCCATACCCTGGTGCAAAACCCTGGATAGAAATAGGGGAAGAAAAAATAGAAGACCGCACCTGGCTCGCCGAGCTTATTGAAATCACTTTTGATGCTTTGCCGGCCCCTAAGTTAAAGAAGAAAAAATAATTTTTTATTGCAGGAGGAATCGCAATGTTGAAACGAGACGAATCTTTTTGTACTCAGGAGAACCAGGATCTTTGTCAGTGATATCAAAGACTCCCTGGTTGCCGCGTGATACCTCTCCGAGACTGCTTCCAGAGTTTTGAGCAAATTGCGCTGCTGTTTCTCGAGCGTTCTTTATCGCTTCAGCGAGCATTTCAGGTTTAACACTATTAAGATCAGAAAACTCAAATGAAATAGCGTTCTGGCTGAGTACTACCCCTGCTTTTACGAGTGAGAGTGTTTGGTTCGAAGTTGCTTTGGCGAGGTCTACTTTTTTTGTGTAGATCGCTACTTGATTTGTGGAGTTGTATCTGAAAGCCGCATCTTTGTAGGTATCCTGGTAGATGTTTGTTGGAGCAACGCTAATTTCTGATTCTTCAAACCCTTTTTGCTTAAGAAAAGCTTTGATAGAAGAAATATTTCTTTCAGTATCTGCATAGAGCGCGTCAATGCTGTTTGATTTTACCTCAAAAGTCATAGACCAAATTGCGGTGTCGGCTTTGACGATTTTTTCTGAAAGGCCTTTTACCTCGACATATTTTCCTTGTTCTGAAAAATTCTTTGCAGAAAAGAAAAATACTACAGCACATACGACTAGTGCTCCACTTACAATCAATACCCAGTTGTCTTTTAGTTTATCCATGTGTTTATTCTACTACATT
>CAYOYW010000003.1:29333-44281 GCA_964408305.1 uncultured Candidatus Saccharibacteria bacterium | reverse complement strand
GTCTTTGCGAAAATATTTCATCGTGTGTTCTCCATCTACCATTGCTATCACAATGTCACCTTCTCTTGGATTTTTGTTTCGCTCTACAACAACCATATCTCCAGGCTCTATGTGTGCCTCTATCATAGACTCCCCGTCTACTTCTAAAAGAAATGTTTCAGAGCGTTTTTTGATAAGCATTGCGTTGAGATCAACAGAATCAGAGAGTGTATCTACGGATGATGGAAGACCCGCCTTTACAAGGCCGGCCATTGGTACTTCGTTGAAGTGTGCTGTTGGGAGGAGTCTTCCAATATGATCCTGATCAACAATACCTGCACTGAGGAGTTTCTGTACAAGTCGGTACACTGCATTTTTTGATTTGAACCCAAAGAGGCGCATCATTTCAGAATAGCTCGGCATTCGCTTTTCTGAATCGTAGAAGTCTCTTAGTTTCTCTGTTGTCTGTGTATCCATGATCTAAGCTTTTTGAAGAAAAAAGTATCGAAAGAAGCCGCTGTGTTTCTTTTGGAATTGTTTATAGGCGGGATAGTCCTTTCTGTATACTCCGTACATTGTACCACTCTGGATGAGTTCTGTAGGAAGAGTATTTAATTTGTTGAGGTTTCGAACAAGGGCATCTTTCCACTGTGGGCTTGTTTTCATATTAGAAACTCAATGAATGAGATAGTCTGCTAAAGAAACTTTGCCCTTGGATTGCTCGAAGCTGCCGCAAGAGCATTTTGTGCTTTCGAGACTCCGCTCGATATGATTGCCCTTTAATGATCATCATGTCGATGCGTCTGTTAAGTGATGCGAGTTCTCTTTGTAGTGTCTTTTGATATTGTGTTGTTGTCATATGGGTACTCCTCAAATACTTACTTCTTGTATGTTTTTAGTATATGTGAACAATCGTTCACATGCAAGAAAAAAGGTGTGGAAAACCCTTCGGCAAGCTCAGGGCAGGCCAAAGACCCTTAGTTTCGTAGCTCTTCTATCAAGTCTTCAAGGTCTGTAGCGCGTTCTTTGACTTGTTGTCCTTTCAAAAGCCAGAATGTTTTATTCTTTAATTCAGCAATAAATTCATGATCATGAGTTACTAAGAGTATGGTACTTGTTGTCTTGTTGCAGGCCTCTAGTAAAATTTCCCAGGTAACTTCATCCAGATGATTTGTTGGCTCATCAAAGATAATAAAGTCAGGATTTGCTCCAAAGACAAGTGCAAACCGAATACGCATCCGCTCTCCTCCAGAAAGGTCTTTGGTTGGAATCTCCATCTTTTCTTTTGAAAATTTCATCATTCCTAGAATAGTCCGAGCTTTCTGGTCAGGCACATGAAGCTCTTTCCCAACAATATCTACTGCGCTTTGGTTTGGATCAAATTCTGCGTGTTGATCAAAATATGCACGACTAACTCCTTCTACCCATGTCACACTTCCCTCTTTTGGGGTCAGCACCCCCGTAACACATTTGAGAAATGTTGATTTACCAGACCCGTTTCTTCCAAGGAGGACGATATGTTGTCCGGTACGAATATCAAGCGAAACTTCTCGAATAATATCTCCTTTTGTATTGTTATAGCCAAATGAAATGTCTTCTACCCTACAAAGAAGTTTTCCATTGTGAAGTGACGAACTGGTCTGTTTCAGCACTACTTTTGTTTTCCTGTCCTCAGGGCGACCTTCTTCTTTATGTTTTGCTTTAAGTTCTTGAAGCTCTTTCTTTGTTTTGAGGTAGGCAGACACTTCTTTGCCACGAAATGCTTTTGCTTCAAGAATGCCAATATTGCTCTGTAGCTGTCTGATTCGCTTTGACTCCGTATCATATGCTCTTTGAAGTCCTTCGATGCGAGAGAGTTTAGTATCCAGATATTCCTGGTAGCCTCCCTCAGAAAGATGTGCTTTTCCTTGTGCCACTTCTACAACTTTGTCAGCGATATTGTCAATCATAGTGCGATCGTGAGATACAAAAAGTACTCCTCCTTTATACGAACCAAGGAGTTCCATCAATTCCTTTCGGCTCACAATATCGAGGTGGTTTTCAGGTTCGTCGAGGAGTAGAAAATCCGGTTCGGTAGCAAGTCCCACAGAGAGTGCAAGGATCTTTTGCTGTCCTCCAGAGAGTTCATGACACTCTTTTTCTATAACTTTTTCGAGATTGAAACCCAGTATTTTACCAAACCGAAATACCTTTGGTGTCAGTGTTACACCAGCATAATCTTTGATATAGTCTGCTACTTTTTTTGCAAGATTTTCTTTGCTGAATTCTTGCGATACATAACATGTTCTGATGTGTCCGTTTCTTTCTATACTTCCACTTGTCGGTAGAAGCGTGCCACTGATAATTTTAAGAAGAGTTGATTTTCCAGCTCCATTTTCTCCTACAATACAAAGCTTCTGTCCTTCAGTTATTTTAAGAGATATGCCGGTGAGAATTGGTCGCTCAAGAAAGGATTGAGTGATATTTTTAAGTGAAATAGTTTTTGCCATAAAATTGCAGGGACATTTGTCCCGTTAAAATCTAGTAATTAATAAGATTTATTAACACAATTTCATAGCAAGCGAGGAACTTCCTCAGCCGAAATCATCCTAGCATTTCTAAGTCTTTTTATCAAAATTATGCTAGGATAGTGCTATGAAAAAGCTTATATTTTTTGATCTAGACAAGACTCTTACAGAAGATAGTACTTGGCATCTTTTTAATCCCTATTTTGGAATGACCGAACAGGAAGATTTTGTCCTTTTTGATTGGTATAAACGAGGGCTTATTACTTATTCTGAATGGGACGATATGATT
This sequence comes from uncultured Candidatus Saccharibacteria bacterium, assembly GCA_964408305.1. Taxonomy (GTDB): domain Bacteria; phylum Patescibacteriota; class Minisyncoccia; order Phycocordibacterales; family UBA9973; genus UBA4124. Next base: position 41,506 of record CAYOYW010000003.1, on the reverse strand, counting down.
GTAAAAATCCTCCGAGATAAAAATCAGTGCACAAAGGAAAAGGTAGAAACATTTGCGAGCACCATTCTCCCCCGCCCTGAGGCAAAAGAACTCATTGATGCGTGCAAAGCTGCCGGTTATACGACAATCATTCTGTCTGGAACCATGAAGCAAATTGCTGAAAATTTTCGAGCGCGTCTTGGTATCGATCTTTCTTATACCTGTTCTGAGATTGTTTTTCGTGAAGACGGATCATTTGAAGATATTGCAAATGATAAAGATGAGGGGCCATCTAAACTTCGTATCTTTGAAAGAGTATGCGCAGAGCATGGGGTAGATCCAACAGAAACTATTATGGTTGGAGACGGCGGCAATGATTTGTGGGTGTTTCAAAAAACGAAAAAAGCCATTCAAATCGGCGATTATGAACCACTCAAAGAGTTTGCATGGAAACAAGTGGAGAATTTAAGTCAGATTAAAGAGCTACTTTAAAATCTCTTCTAACAGTTCAGGAAAGGCTTTTGTACCGAGATCTGGTTCGGTGAAATGTCCTTTGTTTGAAAATCTATGATAAATAGCGCTTGGAAGTTTTTCTTCTATTATTTTGAACGATTTTAGACAACCTTCAAAATCATCTGATGACATAAATATGTGGAGATCAATTCTTATTGAGAGTGTGCTGTCGATTTCAAAATCAAAAAAGTTTGTACTGAGTTCTCTTGGTTCTGGATCAAGCCATGGCGCAATAAGAATTACTCGTTTTGGAGTTACTTCTGGATGTTCTGAAAAATACCGTAAAAGAAATCCTCCACCACAAGACCACCCGACAAGTATAGTCTGACTACTCACATCAAATTGTTTGAAAACTCTTACCCAATCTTCATAAATAGGATCATACGGTTTTGGCATTTCCGGAGCTTGAGAAAGCACCTCTTTTTGCGATAGCTTTTTTTGAATCCAGGGAATCCAGTGTCCATTTGATGGTGAAGGCCAGGTATCCCCTTTAAACTCCTCTTCTTCTGGTGCTCCGTGAATTAAAATGACTTGGTTCATAACTATAAAGGTTTAAATAATTCTTTTAATTCATTGTATTTTTCATTAGAAAGGCGTGCTCGGTAAAATTCTGCAACTGATTCTTGCGCTCTAAATATCGGGTTGTCTCCGAGTAAAAGTAGTTCATCAAATGTGACTGGCTTTAGGGCGATTTTCTCTCCATTATCAGGTTCTTCTTCTCGAACCTTTTTACACCCTTTTGCAATAAAGGTATAGCAAACCCATTCTATTTTTGTTACTGGGTGTACCGCTTTCCACAGAACATATTCTGAGGCTTCATATCCTGTCTCTTCCAAAAGCTCTCTTTTTGCAGCCTCAAGGACATCTTCGCCTTCATCTACTCTACCACTTGGTGCATCGATAAAAGGCTCACGACCTGGTTGAACTTGCTCTGTTAGCAAGATTGTTCCATCATCAAGTATCGGAAAGACAACAACAGTATCTGGTCTTTTTATTTTCTCAAAAGTAACTTTTGAGCCGTCATACATTTCTTGCTCCCATTGATAGGTATCAAATATCTTGCCTTTGAAAACAAGTTTTGCGTGTTCTGGAATAGGTTGTTTAGATTGTGGGCGTTCTATTTTCATATTATTTATTTTCTAAAATATTTTTTAACTTTTCTAGTACCAAAGGCATAGAGCGCCAACCTTCTCCTGTTGTAAAGTGTCCAGCGCCTTCAACTATTATCGGTTCTATATTCAATTTTTCTGAAAGAATATAGGCATTTTCTACTGGCACGAAACTATCCTTATCTCCATGAATTACAACAAAGCTTTCTGACATTGATTTTATTTTCTCAAAGTCAAAATAAGTATAGAATTCTTCAGTTTTCGGATTGTTAGACTTTTGACATCTCCCTGATACCAAGATAGTAGCACCCACTTTCCTGCTTTCTTCTGATTGGAGATAATTTAATATCCCTGCACACCCTAAACTATGTCCTATTAAAAATATTTCGTCCTCTGGGCTTTTATCTATACATCTTTTTATTTCTTCTACCCACTCAACCCTCTTTGGTTCATTTGGTGTAGGCATTGTAAGAGAAGAAGCGTATATGCCCAGAGTTTTTAACTCTGCCATAAGCCAAGGTATCCAAGCACTATTTGGACTTCCCTCAAAACCATGAATTATAAAAACTTTTTTCATACTATTTAAACTCTGGATATTGTATGAAAACAATTTTATCTTTTATCTCTCCATCGTACTCTCCTTTTATGAACTTTTCAAAAACAGTCCAAGGGTGGTGATAAATATAAGTTATTTTTTCTTGACTTAAATATTCCGATATAAAAATTAAAAACGCAAACTCTGAAAGTATATAATGTGTACCAGTTTCTATAGCTGATAATGTTATTTCTTTTTTCTTGAAAGGGTTATTTTTTAGCACTTCATTTGTAGCTTCATTTATGTCTTGTTTGAACGAAGCGTTATTTGCGTATAGCTCTTTTACTTTTGCAAAATAGTTTTCGTATATTTTATTTCCTTCTACTTCTTCTTTCCAGTTGAATACTCGTATTTTTTCAGAAGGAAGTCTTTTTGTTGTTATGCTTGTCTTTACTCTGTTTTTTAGATTATTTCCTTGAGGAATAGCTTTTTTCCCTCGAGCAATATTCTCAGGGTATCCAAGTGCTATATAAGTTGCAACGGCTGGGACATCAGGAATAAATACGCCAACATGTTCAAATTCGTTTACAGCTTTTTCAAGGAGTTGATCTATTACTCCTTGTTTAAAATACCCATTTCCCGGACTCATTCCAATAATTGCGTACATAGAATTTATTCCTTTGGTCTCATCAGCGGAAAGATCTGTGCTTCTCGCACTGGTTTATCGAGGAGGAATGAGAAGAGGCGTTCTGACACACCAAAGCCAAAGGCTGGTGGCATGCCGTACTCCATGGCTTCGACATACTCCATATCTGCCATTTGTGCTTCATCGTCTCCTGCATCTCGGAGTGCTTGTTGCTTCATGAAGCGCTCTTTTTGGTCTACTGGATCGTTGAGCTCGCTGAAGCCTTTGCCGACTTCAGACCCTGCAATCAATACTTGGAATCGCTCGACAGTCTCGCTCCCATCGCGATTTTTCTTGGCGAGTGGTTCGAGGTAGACTGGGACATTTATGAGAAATCCTGGCCCACCGAGTGACTTGCGGATCTTTTTCCAAAGCAAATCGACACCTCGTTCGATAGAAAGAGTAGCTTTGTCGTATTCAATGGTATGTTTTTTGAGCGCAGCTTCTATTTCTTCGACAGAAGTTTGCAGTGGGTCTATAGCATAGTGCTCTTTGATAAGCGCACAAAAGTCATACATCGCCCAATCACTTGCAAGGTCCACAGTGAAGCCTTTGATAGTAAATGTGGTTGTACCAAAAGTCTTTTCGGCAACTTCTTTATAGAGCCGTCGTATCATTTCCATCCCCTTTTTGTAGTCGCTGTACGCCATGTAGAACTCCATCTGTGTGTAGTCCTGGAGGTGCTCAGCAGACATACCTTCGTTGCGGAAAATGCGTCCTATCTCAAATGTGCGAGGAATACCAGCTACCATGAGCTTTTTTTGCCAGAGCTCACCAGCTGAGATGCGGAGGTATACATCTATATCGAGTGCGTTATGGTGTGTCACAAATGGTCGTGCGTCAGCGCCTCCGGTCGTATTCTCTAGTACTGGTGTTTCTACTTCTATAAAGTCTTGTGCAAGCAAAAAGCTACGCATTGCGTTCCAAAAGACTGAACGCTTCTTCACCATGTCAGCAACGCTTTGATCCTGGAGTATATCGAGGTATCTGCGGCGGAGGCGCTCTTCTTCATCCTCTATTCCAAAGTATCCATCAGGAATGGGTCGCAAACTCTTGGAAAGCATACGCCAGCCTTCTACAAAGAGCGCCTGTGCTCCTCGCTGTGTGGTATATGCAATACCTGTTGCTTCAACAAAGTCGCCAACATCAACAGTTTCATTAAAAAGATCATAGAGCGCCTTGTCCATCTCGTCAGCTTTGAGCAGTATCTGTGTTCGGGCTGTACCATCAAAAATATCACAAAACGAAATAGCCCCTTGTCCTCTTTTGCTCATGATTCGACCAGCAATAGTGACTATATCTTTACCTGCTTCATAGAGTGAAAATCTATCCAAAAATACCTCTATCGTATCAGTGCGGTGAGACTCGTTTGGGTATGGGTCAAAGCCTTTTTCTTGCAAAAGTGCCTTTTTTTTGAGGCGTTCTTCACGCAGCTCTTCGAGGGATGCCATATAGGGGTATTTTAGCGTAAAAAAGCTCCTTCCGCCACTTGGCGGAGTAATAAAAAAGAGGCTGTTTTAACAACCTCTTTACAAGACATTATACCTGCGGTGCGTCAAAGGCGGCTTCCAAAGTCATGTCATTTGAAAAAAGAATTACTCTGTGAGTATTTTCTTTAATGACTTTCATAACTTTTTCTTCATACCCTATAGGTAAGTTATCAAAATCGTTTTGTTGGAAGAACACTTCGATTTTTTTGTACTCACCAGTATGTACACGAACGTTATGGGTGACATGCTCAAGCTTTTTTTGAAGCTGGGGCAATGTAACATTCCAATTGAGACAACTTTCATCAATCGTAATACGATCAACTTTAGCCGATATTGTAACCTGCATTCCTAGCATAGTTTTAAGTTTTAATTGGTTTACCAAAACCCTCTCCCTAATTTGGCAGATTCAAAACTCTGGAAAACCAACTAAAACATTCAAAGAACCTTATTTTTATATAATAGCACATTTATATGTTTTTGTCAATCATCATACTTTGACCTTCTCTCCTATTGGTATATAATCTCAAGCAAACAAAACAGTTGTTTATGGAAAGAACTGACTTTCAGAAAAGGCTTGGTCCGCAAAGGGTGCTTAAGCCTTTAAATGGGCAACCCATAGAAATTTTTAAGGTTGGCAACCACTACTGCGCAAACCTTTTTGTTTCTGATAACCATGTATATGCTGCTTCACAGAACGATGATGCTGCAGAAACAATCGGCTTTATCACCTTAAAAAATGGAGAGCTCTTTAAGGAAGCAATGCTCCCAACGCACCAGATAAAAGTGCTTGAAATAAAACCATACTCAGCGGTTGGCGAGGTTGTGTAATATGTCCCGGAATTCCGGGATTTTTTTATTTTACTTTACTTTTTTTAAAACTATGCTATTATCCAATTGTTATGCAAAAGAATAACACACAGCTTTATATCGATCACATGTGTGGGAAGGCTCATTTTTGGGTCTCACCTATGCGTGGTGCCGCTTCAACAGATAGGCTTGTGTTGTGCTTTTAGCTTCTTTTTTACTAGAGAAACTCCAGCTCAACAGAAGCTGGAGTTTTTTGTTGAGCTATTGTTCTTTAATCAAAATTGTTCATTCCAAAATTAATAATGTATGGAAAATCAAAAAGTAACACAAAAAGTGGTTGCCATAGTATGGCGTCACTGGAAGAAGGCATTTGCCAGAAGTAAAATGGCACTTGCAGTCACAGTCATCTCCTATTCCCTATCTATGTATCTTGAACTCATGTTTAATCCAACACAGTGGAAGGATGTTTTTGATAGTCTTGCAAATGACACCTCTCCTTGGGCAGCCTTTCGTATGATCATCGGAGCATCTGTAGCAGTGTGGTGCCTAAGTAGAATTGGCGAGACAAGTATTGTTCTTGCTGAATCAAACATAATCAAAGATCTCAAGGATTACTGCATGCAGGGTCTTCTTGGAAAAAGTACGCACTTTTTTTCGACACACTCCTCTGGTGGGCTTGTTGCGAAGTCAAAACGCTTTGCAAGTGTATCCGAAACAGTGATTGATGAACTTGTTTTTTCTCTTATTCGTTCGGCTTTTTTGGTTGTCTATCTTGTTATTTTCTCATCAATACTTATACCTGAACTTTCAGGTCCATTTATTGTGTGGGTGCTTTTGTTTATTACTGCAACAGTTATTCTCTCTCGTTTACGAATGAAGTATGATCTGTTGAGTTCAAAAGCTGATTCGGTGACAACAGGACAAGTGAGTGATATTTTACTCTCTGTCTTCACACTGAGAATGTTTGCCGCAGTGCCTCGTGTACTTCAAACATTTAAAGAGGTTACAAAAGATGATCGAAAAAAGAGAAGGGTCGCTTGGTTCCTTGGTAACTTACAATGGTCTTTGCAAGGTATTCTTGTTATTGGGCTCGAGCTGTACTGTATGAGCGTTATTGTTGCTCAAGTAGAAGCCGGAAGGTACACAATCGGAACTGCGGTGCTTGTCCATTCCTATATTGCATCACTCTCGATGTATATGTGGGGTTTTGGAAGAAGTCTTATTAAGGTACGCACAGCATTTGCGGATGCATATGAAATGGCAGAACTATTGAATGAAAAATCTTCAGAGCCAGTTCATTATGAAAAAGCACTTTCGACACCTGTACGAAATGGTATCACCTTATCTGGTGTTACCTTTTCATACACAGACGGAGTCACTGTGCTTCAAGATTTTTCATTCTCTTTTATCGCTGGTCGCCGTTACGGCATTGTCGGCAAAACGGGGTCTGGAAAATCTACGATTACAAAGCTCATTTTGCGTGCTTATGATAATACCAAAGGACAGATTACTGTCTGCGACGAATCCATTGATACGCTTGATAAACTTCAGCTTCGTTCTTGGATATCATATGTTCCGCAAGATCCGCACTTTCCTTCGTGGACAGTTCGAGAAATTATTGCTTTGGGTAATCCTCAGGCAACAGATGAAATGATTCGTAATGCTGCAGAAAAAGCATGCTGCGACTTTATTTGGACTAAACTTCCAAATGGGTTCGAAACCCTTGTTGGTGAACGAGGTGTTCGTCTCTCAGGTGGTGAACGCCAAAGAATTGCTATTGCTGCTGCTATTTTAAAAGATGGACCAATTGTTATTATGGACGAACCAACAAGTGCACTTGATGCGCAAACAGAGCGATCAATCCAGGAAGCAATTGCTACGCACTTTAAAGGTAAGACTCTTCTTGTTATTGCACACAGGCTCTCAACGGTCGCTGTGCTTGATGAAATTGTTATTATTGAGAATGGTCGGTTGAAAAATGTTGGGTCGCACGAAACACTCTTACAGAAATCTACTGACTACAAGAATATGTGGGAACTCCAGACCACACCTCATATAGATCACTAGATTTACAGGCGAAGAGTAGTCTTCGCCTGTTTTTATTTGCAAAATATAGGAAATATGTAAAATGGGGTAAAATGAAGCTTATGAAAAAGAAATTACTTTGGAAGCTTTTCCTCCTGACTTACCTAGTCATGCTCGGGTTCCATATTGCTGAAATGGACTTCTCATCAGAGTGGTTCCTCACTGCTCTTTTGGGAGGATTTCTCATTGCGCTCATTGCACACCGAAAAGCACACATACTGAGCGTTCTCCTCCTTCTCATTCACATGGTGATTGAAGCTATGGAGTTTGGTGCTGGCGGTATTGTAGGAGCAGCAGTGGCCGGGTTCTTTGTTCATGTGGCGCTCGATGTAACCTTTCTCTATGGAGAAGTTGGTAGACACTTTGCAAAAGCAAAATGGCCTATTTTTTCTTCTGCAATTATTGCTGTTGGATCAATCTATGCATTCTTTCCTGGATCAGTACATGCAGAAAATCTTACCTCTCCATGGATGGCGTACTTTGCAATCGGAGGTGTGATTGGTTGTGTGTTTTCGCACATTATTCCACACAAGCACCCTGAAAACAGTTAAAAATAAAATCCCTCGGATAAGTCCGGGGATTTTTATTTCCTATATTCCCTCTTTCTTAAGCTCTTCAATGATTGCTTTTGCTTCTTTGGAGAGCTTTTCAGGGAGCTTGATATTAAGCTCGACAATAAAGTTTCCTCGTTTTGATTTACTGAGTACAACACCGAGGTCTTTGAGGACGACAGTACTTCCTATTTTTGTTCCTGGAGGAATAATGACTGGGCGATCTCCATCAAGTGTTTCTATTGCATACTGTGCTCCAAGGAGTGCGTCAGTAAGCTTTATATCAAGTTTACTGTAGAGATCTGCTCCGCTGCGGCGTATCTGTGGGTGTGGAGCAACAGTTACTCTCACATAGAGATCTCCTGCTTGACCGCCTTGTACTGCCTCTCCCATACCTGAGAGTCTGAGTGTTTCTCCATTTTCAATACCTGGAGGTACCGTGAGCTTGATTGTGCGAGTGTCGTTAACAACGCCGGTACCTCGACAGATTTTGCAGGGGTCCTTTGGTACCTTGCCAACACCATGACACTTTGTACAGGTTTGTGTTGTTGCAATAGAACCTAAAATAGTGCGTTGAATATTTTTTACTGTGCCACTTCCTCCACAGACACTACAAGATTCGAGTTTTGTTCCTGGTGTTGCACCGTCTCCTTTACAAGTAGTACAGGTAGATGGTTTGGTTACTCTAAGCTCTTTTTCTACACCGAATACTGATTCTTTGAATGAAAGAGAAAGGTTTGTTTGAAGATCCGCACCACGAGGTTTACCTCTTCGTGAGGCAGAGCGACTGCCAAAAAGATCTCCGAAGATATCGCCAATATCAAACTCAACTCCTCCTTGTCCACCAAAGTTTGAAAAGTCAAACCCACCAAAATCTTGCCCTCCAAAGCCGCCCATTTGTGGGCCATCTGATCCAAAACGGTCATACTGCGCCCGCTTTTGGTCATCTGAGAGTGTCTGGTATGCCTCATTTACTTCTTTGAACTTTGCTTCATCCCCTTCTTTTTTATCAGGATGATATTTATGCGCCATTTTATGAAAGGCTTTTTTGATCTCTTCTTTTGAGGCATTTTTATCAATGCCAAGTGTTTTGTAGTAGTCTTTGCTCATAGGCTTCTTGATAAGAAAACCCCGCACCATGTTGCGGGATTTCCTCTAGTTTTTATCTATCGATGACGGAGAGATACTTGCTTTCCATCCCGCTTTGCTTTCTTTTTTGCTGCAATTTTTCGCTTTTTATTCATAGGGCTGATTATAACAGAATTTTAATTATTGTCAGCACTTGTTTCTGTTGCTTCCGCATCTTTTGGCTGATCAGAAGAACTTCCCTGGTCTGAGCCTGCCGAAGACTTCTGCATATGTTCACCGATTTTTTGCATTTCAGTTGAGAGTGCTGCTGTTGCTGTTTCAATAGCAGCTTTATCAGCTCCTTCTTTTACTTTTTTAAGCTCGTCTATTTTTGATTGGACAGCAGTTTTTATATCATCAGTAATTGCTGCACCGTGTTCAGAGAGCGCTTTCTCTGCTGAAAAGAGCATCATGTCTGCTGTATTTTTTACATCAACGAGCTCTTTCTTTTTTGCGTCTTCATCAGCATGGAGTTCTGCATCTTTTTTCATTTTTTCTATATCTTCCTGTGAAAGACCTGAAGATGCTTCAATGCGAATTGACTGCTCTTTGCCAGTTGCTTTGTCCTTTGCCTTTACTGAGAGAATACCGTTTGCATCGACATCAAAGGTTACTTCGATTTGTGGGATACCTCGTGGTGCAGGAGCGATACCATCAAGAATAAACCGTCCAAGACTCTTGTTGTCACTTGCCATCGGTCGTTCACCTTGCGTGATATGAATATCAACCGAAGTTTGGTTGTCAGACGCTGTTGAAAAGATCTGGCTCTTTGATGATGGAATTGTTGTATTTCGCTCAATAAGTTTTGTCGATACTCCTCCCATAGTTTCAATACCGAGGGAAAGTGGTATCACATCAAGAAGGAGCACATCACGAACATCTCCCTGGAGTACACCTCCCTGAACTGCTGCGCCGAGTGCAACAACTTCATCAGGATTGATAGAGCGATTTGGTTCTTTACCAAAGAATTTTTGTACTTCCTCGACAATTTTTGGCATACGAGTCTGTCCCCCAACCATGATAATTTGATTGATATCTTCTTTCTTAAATGGACTTGCTTCCATTGCGCGTTTTGTGATCTCAATAGATCGTTCAATAAATTCATGAGCAAGGCTTTCAAGCTGCGCACGGGTCATTTTAAGAAGAAGGTGTTGCGGACCAGCATCAGTTGAAGTAATAAATGGAATATTAATTTCGGTCTCTGCTGTTGTAGAGAGTTCTATCTTTGCTTTTTCTGCAGCTTCATCGAGACGCTGGAGCGCGAGAGGATCTTTTGAAACATCAATACCAGAAGTCTTTTTGAATTCATCAATAATCCAGTTCATGATTTTAAGATCAATATCGCGGCCTCCCATGAGTGAGTCACCATCAGTACTCTTTACCTCAATGACATCTTCGGTCACTTCAAGCACTGAGACATCAAAGGTTCCACCTCCAAAGTCATACACGACAATCTTCTCATTCTTTTTTGTATTAAATCCGTACGCAAGTGCAGCAGCAGTTGGTTCGTTGATGATACGCTTCACATCTAGTCCTGCGATTGCGCCAGCATCCTTGGTTGCCTTTCGCTGTGCATCGTTGAAGTAGGCAGGCACGGTGATGATCGCTTCTGTTATTTTTTCACCGAGCTTTGCTTCAACATCACTTTTTATTTTTTGGAGAATCATCGCAGAGATTTCTTCTGGGCGATACTCTTTATCACCGAGATGGACAAGTGCTCCACCGTCAGTCCCTTTTTTAACTTCAAACGGAGAAGTTTTGATCACCTTTTCCATACCGTGATCATCATATTTGTGACCCATAAAGCGCTTGATACCGTAGATGGTATTTTTTGGATTGGTCACTGCCTGGCGTTTTGCGAGGAGTCCTACGAGGCGATCTCCGTTTTTGCCAATGGCAACAATAGAAGGTGTTGTTCGTCCTCCTTCAATGTTTTCTATAATTTTTGGCTGACCGCCTTCAATAATAGCGACAGCTGAGTTTGTAGTTCCAAGGTCAATTCCGATGATTTTTGGCATAATAATAAATTTATTTATTAATAATTTTTAGTGTCTCGCTTTAAAAACTACTATTTTCGAAAACCCAGACCCATGCCCAACCATTTTCTCAAATAGTAGTTTTTAAGACTCGAAAACAAGCTTTTCACGGTCGTGAAATACTTGTACAAAAATGAGTATAGTGCTACGCTTTTTACATGTCAAGTAATTTTGCCTCTTCCGGGGGGTATGCAAAGAAAATATTGCGTTTATTGGGTCTAAAACCCGCTATTTCAACTGCGGAAGTGGCTGATATAGCTGGTTCTCTTGCAAAAGAGCGATATGCCTTCCAGCGCTCTCTCAGAGGGCTTGAGAGTGCAGGGCTTATAGAAAAGTATGATTCTGGCCAACAGCTCTATACTCGCCTAACCCGAGAAGGTAAAAAGAAGCTTCATAGCATTAACCTTGAAAATGACCAGGGTCTTTTTAATCCTGCATGGGATGGTAAGTGGCGTATTGTTGTGCTCGATATTCCCGAGGCACAAAAGAATGAAAGAGATAGCTTGCGGTACCTCCTTAAAAAAGCAGGGTTTGTCTGCCTTAAGAGTTCAGTTTGGATCTCTCCGTTCCCCTACGAATACCTTTTTGAAAATATCAAAAAAGACCTTGGTCTCTCAACCGAAATTATGATATTTGTCACTGATAAAATAGATGCAGAAACTGAAAAAGCTTTCTTTACTACTTTTTCAAAGTAAAGACAGTTACTCGTGCAGGACGCAGAATTGACTCCCCAAGCATAAAACCTTTTTGGGTAACTTTTGCTACCTTGTGATCTTTTGATTTGTCGTCAGTTTCTTCTTCTGAGATAGCTTCGTGGAGTGCTGGGTCAAAGAGGTCTCCTTCTTTTCCAAATACAGAAAGGTCATGTGCTTCAAGTGCACTCATAAGCTGGTTATAAATATACTCTACTCCAGTACGCCATGACGCGTCTACTTTCTCCCATACTTCTTTATTTGCCATTGCCATAGAAAAAGAGTCAACTACAGGAAGCAGGTCTTCAATAAATTTTTCAGCAAAAATAACCTTGAAACGCTTCTTGTCTTCTTCTGTTACTTTTTGAAGGTTCGCATAATCAGCGCGAGCTCGTTGCCAGCCATCAAGGTACTCCTGCTTTTCTTTTTCAAGCTCTTTGATGCGCTCTTGAAGCTTTTTTATCTTTGAAGAGCCGGAGAGTACCTCCCCTTCTTCAGTAGATTCTTCAATAGTGATGTCGTTTTCTTCTTCCATACGGGCACATTATACAAACTTTTTGAAA
>CAYOYW010000003.1:5560-29233 GCA_964408305.1 uncultured Candidatus Saccharibacteria bacterium | reverse complement strand
TGTGGTCGCTTCCGGCTCTTTGGAAACCCACGGTTTTCCAACCCTCGCTTCGCTCGCTGCCTTCCTCCACGGGGACACCGGAGTTTCCCCGACCCTCTTCTCCCACCGCAATGGCTCATAAAAAATATCCCCGCACTTCGGGGATATTTTTTAGCGCTAACGCTTAGACCATTGCGGTGATTTTCGAGCTTTTTTGAGACCGAACTTTCGTCGTTCTTTACTTCGAGGGTCTCGTTTGAGGTATCCTGCTTTTTTGAGGGTTGTTTTTTGAGCCTCATCTTCCTTCACAAGACTTCGAGCAATACCATGTCTTACTGCTTCTGCTTGGGCATGGATACCACCACCGGTAACTTTTACTGATACCGCGTAATGTGTTTTGCTCTCAAGTGCAGCAAATGCATCAGTAATGATCTTTTGAAGCTCTCCTGTTGGGAAGTAAGTTGCAAGATCTTTTCCGTTTATTTCATAACTTGTCTTTGTTGCATGAGAAAGTCGTACACGAGCTGTCGCTGTCTTTCGTCGTCCAATGCTTTCTATATATGTTTTCTTTGTCTTTTCCATATGATTTATTCGGTAACGGTGAGGTGCTTCATAAAAGTGTTCTGAAGTTTATTCTTTGGAAGCATTCCCTTTACTGCTTGCGTAACAACTTCTCGATACCCTTTTGTGCTTATCACATGAGCCATAGAGCTCTGCTTAAGTCCACCTGGATATCCTGAGAATGAGTCGTATTTTTTATCAAGAAGCTTCTTTTGATTAGGGATTTTAATTTTTGAAGCATTTGTAATAGTTACAGAAATAGTTGCTGCCTTGTTTCGAACAAAGTCAGTTGTATGTTTACCCATCAAAAGAGCTGCTGCTTCTGCTGCGATTCTTCCAAGAGATTTATTTGTTGCGTCTAGTGTGTGCATATATTTATGATACAAATTCGATTACTGCCATTTTACTCGCATCTCCTTTTCTTTGAACAATTTTTGTAATACGAGTGTAACCACCAGCTCGCTCAATAAAACGAGGAGCAATGTCAGCAACGAGTTTTTCAACAACAGCGCTGTTGTTATAGAGACCAGAGAGGAGCATTCTTCGGTTTGAGAGTGTTGGATTCTTTGCTTTTGTTACCATTTTTTCTATCTTAGGGCGGAGCTCTTTTGCTTTTGCTTCAGTGGTAAGGATTTTGCCATGTTCAATGAGCGCAGCAGCAAGCCCTTTCAAAAGAGCTGTTCTCCCGTTCTTTGCTCGTCCAAATTTTCTGTTTGCATTATGGTGTCTCATAGCGGAGTCCTTACATTAACAAATTAATCCTTCAGTGACAAGTTAAATTGTGCGAGTGCTTCTTTTATCTCGGTAATTCCCTTGTCTCCGATACCATCAATTTCAAGAAGATCCTCTACTTTTTTGCGAGCAATACCTCCAACAGTTCGAATATTTGCTGCAGAAAGTGCATTTAGTGTTCTCGTAGAAAGACCAATAGTATCGATACGATTCTTGAGGACATCAGTAACATCAACATTTTCTTCCTCAGGAGCACTCTCAGCTGTCTCTGTTTGCGCAAACGCTACAGGAGAAGTGAAAGAAGATTGTACTTCATCAATGATTTTCTTACTATCTACAGAAATGATTGCAGCGAGCTGTTCAATCATTGTGGCAACTGACTCTTCGAGTGCAACACGAGGAGAAATAGTGCCATCAGTTTCAATGGTCATACGAAGTCGGTTGAAGTTTGTTTTGTCACCCACACGCATTTCCTCAACATCATAAGAGACTCGTCGAATTGGAGAAAAGATAGCATCAAGAAAGATAGTCCCTATCTCAGCTTTTTGTTTGTGATGCTGATCTCGAGGGACAAATCCGAGCCCTTTTTCAATAGTGAGTTCAATAGAGAGTGTTGCCTTTCCAGTCACTTCACAAATGTATTGATCTTTGTTTACTACCTCTACGGCTCCTTTTGCATCAATATCTCCCGCAGAAACGAGCTTTGGCCCTTTTACTGAAAGGGTTACCTTTTGTGGTTCTTCCCCAGTAAGTGTAAAGCGAACATTTTTAAGATTGAGGAGGATGGTAATAACATCTTCTTTCACACCTTCGATGGTTGCAAATTCGTGAGAAACGCCATCAATTTTTACTGCAGTGACTGCTGCTCCTCGGAGAGAAGAGAGAATAATTCTTCGGAGAGAGTTTCCAAGGGTGTATCCGTATCCTGGAACAAGGCCGTCTATCTCGTACACACCTTTAGATCCTTCTTCGAGTACTGCTTTTGGTTTTGATGGGAGTATGATTGTTTGGTGACTCATAGGGTTTAAATAATACAACTATTTTGTAATTTTTGCAATGTTGTGTCGTGATTATCGACTGTAGAACTCAAGAACTGTATCAAAATGTAGGAACTGTTCGTCATTCTTTGGTTTTGCAACCACTTCACCTTGGAGAGCCTCTGGTGAAAGCTTGAGCCATGACGGAACAGTGTACTCTTTTATTTTTTTTGTAAAATCTGCAAAAAGTGCAGAGGTTTTGCTTCCTTCTCGTACACTAATAACATCGCCTACATGCACTTGCTGTGAAGGAATAGTACTTTTTGTGCCGTTCACTGTAAAGTGTCCATGGGACGCCATTTGGCGAGCTTGTCTTCGGGTTGGAGCAAACCCGAGACGATAAATAACATTATCGAGACGACTTTCAAGCATTTCATGGAGCTTGTCTGTTACTGCCATCCCTTTTACATGTTCAGATGCTTTTACATAGTTTTGAAGTTGTCGCTCGCTTACTCCGTAGGTAAAGCGTACCTTTTGTTTTTCGAGGAGCTGAAGACCGAAGCCAGAAGGAGCCTTTGGCCGTTTTGCATTTGCACCTCGAGTCGCTTTTTGTTCAACAGCAGAAAACTTTTGTGTTTGACACTTTTCAAACACACCTGATCCGAGACGACGACACATTTTGTATTTTTTGGTTGTTTTCATATGGCTATACTCTTCGTGGTTTCTTAGGTTTTGGACCGTTATGTGGAACTGGTGTTTGATCCTTCACTGACAAAAGGTCTATTCCTGGAGCAACAAAACTTCGAATAAGCGGTTCTCGGCCTGAACCAACACCTTTTACAACAGCGTGTACTTCTTTGATACCGGCAGCAACTGCTTTTTCAGCAAGTATTTCACCTACTTTTGCGGCAGCAAAAGGGGTTCCTTTTTTTGCCCCCTTAAAGCCAAGTGATCCACTTGAAGACCAAAAGAGCACATTTCCCTTTGTATCACTTACTACTGCCTTTGTATTGTTAAAGGTTGACTCAATAGCAAGAATGCAAGTAGTGAGCTTCTTTTTTGGTGCACGAGAAGTTGCTCGATTTCGCTTGTCTGCGTCGACCAACTGACCTTCTTGAGTTGCAATTCTTTTCTTTCCCATATGCTATGTTTTACTTTCTTTACGGCGACCTGATGCCATTGTATTTCTGACATTTCCTCTTACTGTTCGAGAGTTTGTCTTTGTGCGCTGACCTTTTACTGGAAGTCTTCGCATGTGTCGCACTCCACGGTAGCTCTTGATATCCTTCAATCGCTTTATGTTTGCAGCAATCTCTCGTTTGAGGTTTCCTTCGATAGTCATTTCTTCTATAAGGCGACGAATAGCGTTTTCTTCTTCAATAGAGAGGTCTTTTGATTTTGTTTCTGGAGCGACTTTAACTTCTTTTAGCACCTTAAGCGCAGTTGATCGTCCGACACCAAACAAACTGGTGAGTCCGATATCAAGTCTTTTTTCATTTGGAATAGTAATACCGAGGATACGCATAGGTTTTATTGTTTTTGCTTATGTTTTGGATTTTCACAGATCACCATCAAATGCCGATTGCGTTTTACAATCTTACACTTTGCACACATTTTTTTAACGGTTGATTTTATCTTCATAAAATATAAAAATGGCGTCTGCTTTTAAAGCGGGGCTATTATATACTATTTATATTCTTCTGACAATACGTCCTTTCCCACCGTAAGGATCTTGTAGCACCTCAACGGTGTCTCCCACGAGAACCTTGATTCTATTGAGCCTCATTTTTCCAGCTAAATAGGCAACTTGAGTTTGCCCATTTTCTAGCTCCACTCGAAACATAGTGTTAGGAAGAGCTTCTTGAATAACGCCTCGTAAAAGGTTTTGGTCTGTCATGAGTTACAAGGGTAATAGTACTATAATCTATTTTAAAGGTCAACAGCCTGTTTAAAAGTAACCTTGATAAAGTCTTCTTTTTTAGGAAAAAAGGGCGCCCAAAATGGGAAGAGTTTAAATCTTGCGCTTGCTATCTCAGGAATTGCTCCTACTGCATTGTTAAACGAGCCCCTTTTAAGGCCAAGAAGTGCATCTTTTATTTTCTCAGGAGGAATTTCGGTAATAATCGATCCTTCCCCACTTATACTGATTGTTATATTATCAGGGACAATTTTTGGATCTGTTGGAATGGCGCTTTCTGCAGAAACAGAAAGATTTGCAATCTGAGGTATTGAAACGAGCGTATATGAGTGGTCACTGAGTGCTTTTCGTGCAATGGTTGTTTCAAAAAGATCTCTCGGAATGAGGTATGACACCATCGTGCCTTTTATAGATGCAGGAAACCGAATACCTTCCCCTTCAAGTTTAATACTGTCAGTGTCAATTGAAATAAATTGAAGGTCAGGATATGCCAAAAGATTTGAAGGAATTTGAGCTCTTGTTTCTCTTCGAAGCCTCTCTGTAAGTTGTGTTTTAAGTGTTTCTATAACCTGAGCTCTCTCAGAGGCTTTTACGGTATGGTTCATCCCCGAGTCTCCTCCGCTTAGCCCCCCAACACTTCTGGCGTAGATTTGCGCTTTCTTTGTTCCGCTATATGCAGAAACAGAAAGGCTTGTTCCTTCAGAGTTCCATGCTGAACCAGTACCTGTTGCTGTAATTGCGACCGATGGAGAAGTGCCTGCTATCTTTTTCTTACCATCCATTTTGTAGCCAGGAATAGTGACGCTTGTATTTGTTGTATATGTTTTCCCGTTTGTGGCTGTGAGTGTTGTTCCTGATTTCAGTGAAATACTACCTTTACTATATTCATTAAAAAAAACCACCATTCCTTTTGCTTTTCCAGTTACATCTTTGAGCTCTGATCCAAAAACTTCACGACTGATTTGGCTGGTAACAACAACAGTTTGAAAGCTTAAGCGTTCTGGATCGCTTTTTGTCTCATGCAGAAGCTCGACTGTTTCGTTTTGCAGTGTAAAAGGGATTGTTCTCTCTTCAATAAAAACTCTTGCTCGAACAATAAAAGACCCGCCGATATAAAGAAGTGTGAGAAAAGAAAGAATACCACCGATGATAATCAACCGTTTTCTCTTTTTGTAAGGACGCTCTTCTTTAATTAAGACTTCTTCTTTCTCCAGCTGTTCTTCGGTGTCTGGTTCGTGTAGTTTTTCTTTTCTAATGACATCGTAGAGCTTCATGTAGAAATATTTTACTACATGAGTCTTGTTGAGAACAATAAACCAATGACCAATGTTTCATCAAGGGTGGATTGGTCAATACTTGAAACAAAAGGGCTCAGGGTTTCTTGGTTTAACGAAATAACGGTATGCGTAAGAGCTCCATTAATATGGTTTAAAAAAGGATCTCTTTTAATCAAGTCAGCAAAAAAAGTTTCAAATCGTGAATCGCAAATAATATAAGAGTTTGATGGTGGCTTTAGACCCTGAGCTTCACCGATAATTTTTTGAAATGCACTTTGCCATATCTCTCCGAATGCTTCAAGTGCTTTTTGAGTGCTGCTCGTTGCGCTTGCGCTTAATTTCCCTTGTCTAAATATTTCGAGTACTGCTTTTGCTTCAGTGCTATTTGCAAGACCAGCCCTTACCAGAGCGCGGTAAAATTCGTAGGTACCAACAGGAAATGAGTGTTGGTATAAAAAGGAGTTGTCCTTAATAAATGCAACATCAGTAACCTCTTCTCCAATATCGAGCACCATGAGCTCTTCATGGGCGTGCAAAAAATCTCGCGCAACAACAAAAGTCGCATAAGGGCTTGTGGTGAAATGTATTTGTTTCCCCCCGTATCCTTTTTGGATTTCATTTTTAAAGCGATCAATAATACTTTTTGGTGCAACAGTAACAACAAGTGAAATTTCAAGCGATTTTATTTTTTTCCCAAAAGGTTTTCCGGTGTTATAGCCATTAAGTTTTATTGCAGCTATCTGTTTTTCAATGATAGTTCCCTCTTTACCCATTGCACCAAAACGACTCATGTCATTTTCAATGATGTGGGTTATTTCTTTATCGATGAGTCCATGAACAAGTTTTTCAGTGCAAGTAAAAGCAGTTGTTTTTGAGTAACTAATTGTTCTTGTTTGAGAAACAAACCAAGGAGAAGCAAGAAGTACTTGGATAGATGATGGGTGGTGTACATCTGCTTTCTTAAGAAGTGTAATAACTTTTGCAAGCTGTTCAATGCTTTGTTCAACAAATCGTTCAATAGTAAGTTCCTCTTTAAATTCAGAAAAAACTCTTGTGCTTGCAAGGAGGGATACTTTTTCTTGTTCTTTTGTGATAAGACCATGTGCGCCACCAACAGAGCTTGAACTAATATCAAACAAAGCAATTGCACTTTGATGTCTTTTCGTCATGCTTCTTAGTATAGCAGTTTTATGAAAGCGTTGCCTTGATTCGGCGAATACCAGCAGCAGAAGCTTCCTCTTTTTGAATCTTAAATGCTCCAAGCTCTCCAGTGTGCGCTACATGAGGCCCTCCACAAAATTCTTTTGAGATAGTATTTCCATTTTTATCTCGGATAAAGTAGACAGAAACAAGGCTTGGGTATTTTACGCCAAACTCCATTTCAGCACCAAGCTGTTCCGCTTCTTCTTTTGGCATATCGTTTTTAACGACTTCTAAATCCATCATAATCCATTCGTTTACTCGTGCTTCCACTTTCTGTTTCTCTTCATCGGTAAGCTTTCTTTCAAAGTTAAAATCGATACGAAGTCGTTCTTCGGTGATATTTGAACCTCTCTGGTGTATGTTTGGATCAACAATTTCTTGTAGTGCCTTAAGGAGCAGGTGGTGTGCAGTATGCAGCTTAACAGTCTTTTCGCTTGTGTTTGCGAGCCCTCCTTTAAACTTTTGTTCTCCTCCTACTCGAGATTCTGCTTGGTGCTCTTTCATTTTTTGATCAAAAAGAGCTCGGTCAATATCAATACCTCGTGTTTTTGCAAGCTCTTCGGTAACTTCTATTGGGAACCCATATGTTGTTGCTAAAACGAACGGATCAATACCTTTTTCAAACTCTTTTAACCCTTGTGCAACAGTTTTTGCAAATTTTTCAAGTTCGTTTTTTAAGATATCGCTTTGGGTTCCCCCTCCGTCTTCTAGTTCTGGGTACTCATCTTTATACATTGCTGCAAAAAACCCTCTTATCGTAACGAGTACACCAGCTGAGATACCAAGCGCGTCTGCTTTAAGGGAGGCTCTCCTAATAAGTCTTCTCAAAATATAGCCTTCCCCTTTGTTTGAAGGAATTACGCCATCAGCAATAAGAAATGTTGCTGTTCGTATATGATCAGCAATAATTCTGCCAAGGGTAACATCGTATGCTTTTCTACTGTTTGTTTCAATAAATTCCATCACTGTTTTAAACATGTCCGCCTCATAGACATTGTCTTTTCCTTGCACAATCATTGTGATTCTCTCAAGACCACTTCCGGTATCTACATTTTTTTGAGAAAGTTTTCCTACCACTTTTCCGTCTTTTTTTTCATATTCCATAAAGACATCGTTCCATATCTCTATGACCTGTCCTTTCTCATCGGCCAAAAGATATTCCTCATGGCTCATATCTCCGAGACCTTCTTTTGTCACATCGTAAAACATTTCAGTGTCTGGTCCACAAGGCCCATTATCTCCAGGGCTCCACCAGTTATTTTTCTTTGGGAGGAAATAGATACGATGCTCAGGAATATATTTTTTCCATATTTCTACAGCTTCAAGGTCTCGTGGAGCATCAGCATCTCCTTCAAATACAGTGATATAGAGTCTACTCGGATCAAGTCCAAGCCCTTCTTCTTTTGAGGTGAGAAATTCGTAGCTCCACTTAATAGCGTCTTCTTTAAAATAATCTCCGAGAGACCAATTTCCAAGCATTTCAAAAAAGGTAAGGTGCCGTGCGTCACCAACATCCTCAATATCCCCTGTGCGGACACATTTTTGAC
Source organism: uncultured Candidatus Saccharibacteria bacterium (assembly GCA_964408305.1). Classification (GTDB taxonomy): domain Bacteria; phylum Patescibacteriota; class Minisyncoccia; order Phycocordibacterales; family UBA9973; genus UBA4124. Next base: position 21,039 of record CAYOYW010000003.1, on the reverse strand, counting down.
AACTTGCGAGGCGTTTTCCAAGAGGATGAGATTGCCCCATCAAATAAGGAACAAGCGGCTGCATGCCTGCTGTTGTAAATAACACAGAGGGGTCGTTTTTGGGAACGAGGGAAGCACTCGGAAGTACTGCATGTGCTCGTTTTTGAAAAAAGGTTAAGAAACGATTTCTAATCTCCTTTGAAGTCATAGGTAGGCTTACTGTAGCACATTTTCCTTTAGAGTGAATGGTCTCCAGTGTTTTCTTGTCGAGAGAATTTTCTAATTTGTTTTTCTATAAACCAAAGTACCACAAAGGTAAAAATAGTAAGCAGTGTTACGATAATTGCCAGAGAATAAAGACCAAAGCCACATGCCATACCAACACCTGCTGCAACCCAAAGCCCTGAAGCTGTTGTTACTCCACTTATTTGGTTGTCTTTGTGGAAAATAGCTCCAACACCAAGGAACCCTGCTGCAGCGACAATTTGAGCAGCGATTCGCATTGGGTCAAAATTATGGAACTGAAACTCTGCAGTCACAAGTTGAGAAATGGTGACAAAAAGTGCTGAACCCATTGAGATAAGTGTATAAGTGCGCATCCCTGCTGTTTTCCCAGCAATAAATCGCTCAACACCGATCGTCATACCAAGAGCCATTGCAATAAAGAGGTTAATAAAGATATCGTGCGTAAATAATTCCTGAATCATATGTAGGGAGTATACTGCAAGATTTCTAAAAGCTATAGAAGGTGCTCAATAATACCGCCCCCAATAAGTTTTTCTCCACTGTAGAGAACTACTGATTGTCCCGGAGGAAGTGCTTCTTTTGTCGTAAGTAATACCGTAGTACTACCTGTTATTTTTGCAGGGAGTAATTCTCCATGATACCTTATCTGCGCCTGGAGGTTTGCTTGTTTTTCTTTTGGCAGTCTTTGATTGCGCAGTACTACTTCTTGAGTTCGTTTTTTTCCTTCAAGTACTACCTTTTCGTGAGAAACAATGAGTTCATTTTTTTCTATATTTTTGCCAATAACATAGTAAGGTTTTTCATTTGTGCTTTTTTTGAAAACGGTAAAGCCGTGTCGTTCACCAAGTGTATAAAACCAAATGCCACTATGCTCTCCAATGACAGTGCCATCTTTTGTGATAACAGCTCCTTTTTTTTGTTCAATATAATGCGAAAGAAAATCCTGCATCTCAATAGCTCCAAGAAAACAGATGCCCTGGCTATCTTTTTTTGTTCCTGTAAAGAGTCCTTTTTTTTGAGCTATCTCTCTAACCGCTGCTTTTTTTAAATGTCCGATTGGGAATTTGATATGAGCAAATTCTTCTTTCTCTATCATCCATAAAAAGTAAGATTGATCTTTTGCCTTATCAAAACTCTTAAAAAGATCTTTGCCATCTGTTTGTGCGTAGTGACCTGTTGCAATAGCTTTTGCGCCTTGCTCTTTTGCATACTCCCACATAACGCCAAACTTAATAACCCGATTACAGAGAACATCAGGGTTTGGTGTTCTTCCTGCTCTATATTCTGCAATCATATAGTCAGCAACTTCTCTCTTATAAGCCTCTGCTGCATCGAGAAAATGAAAAGGAATATTAAGAGCCGCACAAACACGCATAGCGTCTCTCTTTTCCTCTAGCCATGTACAAGGAAGCCACTCTGGTGACCATGTTTTTACAAAAACACCGTGTACTTCATACCCTTCTTTTTTAAGTAAATATGCAGCAACCGATGAATCTACACCACCTGAGATTCCTACAAAGATTTTTTCTCGTTTTCTTCTCACAAAAGGTATACTACCATGAATTTGACAAAATAATATTTAAGTTTAGAGTATTCAAAAACAAAACATGAGCGAAAAAAAATCTTTGTGCAGCGACTCCCCTAGTTCTGTTTCTGTAGAGGAGATTACTCATATTGTCGCTTCTTTTATGGGCGTTTCTGTAGAATCAATGGTATCAAGAACAAGAAAGCGAGAGGTTTGTGAAGCAAGACATATTTCTCTGTTTCTTTCTGAAAGATATGTAAAGGCAAGTCTCGGTTGTATAAGTAAATTTTTTGGTGGAAGAGATCATACAACTGCAATTCATTCCCGATACGCTGTTCTTGATCTTATTGATACTGATCAAAGCGTAAAGCTTTTAATCGAAGTGATAGTCGACAAGATTGAGCTTACCTATAACTGCAAACCGCTTCCCGTTTTGCGAAATCAGATTCGGCCCAAAAAAATTCGACAGACGAAAGTCTTACTTTAATTCCAAAAGTCTTTTAAACACTTCGTACAGCGCGTAGGCATCAGCAAAAGCACTATGCGCTTTTTTATTTTCTATGCCATATTTTTCACACAGTGCTCGAAGTGAAAGCTTTCCGAGATCATCATTTGTGTGCAAAATACCAAATGCTGCTGATATGGTATCAAGCTTATGAAAGTGCATATTGTTGGGTACCCCTGTTTTTTTAAAAGCACTTTCTACAAAACCATAATCAAAAGTAATATTGTGTGCCGCAAAAATAGCGCCTGCTGTTTTTTCAGAAAAAACCTTCATTGCTTCTTCGAGACTTGTTGCAAAAAGCCAATCGGCTTCGTTGTATCCATTGATTCTTAGTGCCTGTGGTTCTGCTCGGTCAATATGTTTTGGTTGTATTTTAAGATCAAGAGTGTCGGTGACAACAAAAGCGCCATCTTTGAGTTTTGCAATAACAACACCAAGCTCAATAATCTCATGAGTATCTCTATCAAGTCCTGTGGTTTCTATATCGATAAACGCAATTGGCTGGCTTAGCATACTATTTCAAATATTTTCTTATATTACTTTTGTGTTCAGTGAATGTCTTAGCATAATAGATAACACCATTTTTGTCATGAAGATAATAAAAATAAGGTGATTTTTGGGGTGTTATTGCGGCTTTTATTGCTGCTAGTCCAGGATTGTTTATTGGTGTTGGAGGTAGTCCTTTGTGGAGGTAGGTGTTATACGGAGAATTTATTGCAAGGTCTTTTTTTGTTAACTCACTACTTTCTTTGCCCAGAAGATACATAAAGGGAGCATCTACTTGCAGTGCTCTGTCCGCATCTATTCTATTCCAAAGAATACCTGATACAAGTGCTCGGTCAGCATCACCATTTGCTTCTTTTTCGATAATAGATGCCATAATAATAATCTCTTTTAGGGAACGACCTGATTTTTGTATGTCTCCTTGTAATGCTTCTATCTTTCGTTCAAAGTTTTTACTGAGACTACTAATTACTATTTCTGGTTTAACTCCAGGAAAAAAACCATAAGTATCTGGAAAAAGGTACCCTTCTTTTCCTTTTGCTAAACTAAGAAAAGTTTCTACATCAAAAGAATCAAAGGTTTTTGAAAGTCTTTCAGCCATTTCTTTGTTTGAAAACCCCTCAGGAAAAGTAACCTTTTTTCGATCAATACCAAACTCTCTTCCCGTGATGCGAAGCCCTATTTCTATGACTGAAACAGGTTTTTCAAAGTAGTACTGCCCTTCCATAATGTTGCCCTCATTTCCAAATATAAGTACTACCATCTCAAATGCTCTCCTACTTTGGATGGCCATATCTTCATAAAGCTCTTTTGAAATAGAAAAAAGTGTTTGACCTTTATCTATGGTGATTTGGTATGGGGTTGGAAAGCTTTCTGGGGGAGCAATTATTTTTTCTATAACTCGTACGCCAACAAGTAGTGCTGTTCCAATAAAAAGAACAATAAGTGCTCGTTTTATGTTTTTTGTTTGACTCATATCTAGATTGGAAGATTAACTGGAGGCTCTGATTTCTTTGCTTCAATACGAGTAACAGTTGGCGTTTCAGATACTCGCCCTGGAAAATGAAAAATAGTTGCAAGCTCTTCTGTATTTAAAATAAAAGGTTTTTTACCATCTTTTCCTGGGTGTTTAAAATAAGAACTTAATTTAAAAAAATCAAAAGAAGTTCCTCCATAAAAAAACTTTCTACTTTTATAGGCACTTAGTACTCCTTTTTTCTTATCAATAATTTTCTTTCCGAATAAGTCTTCCCATGCATACTTTATAGATGTTGCTCCGTCTGGTTTAAAACCATTTAATTCTGTAGAGTTATATTGTCTAATACTTCCAGTAAGCCCCCCAATATTATTTGCGTTAAAGTTCTCTTTGTTTGCTACATACACCATACGAATTCCTGTATCAAAACCTATTTTCCCAGCTGCTCGTTCAATAGCATCAATAACACTTATTTGCGCTTTGGTATTAAATCCTTGGACAGGTTTTCCTTCAGCATCTTTTTCTTTTAACTTTTCTTTAAGCTCTTTTACTAGCTCTTTAGACTTATCAACCCACCCCTTCAGTTCCTCCTTTCCCTCTTTGTTTTTAATAGCAAATCTTTTTGTGTCAGGGCGAATGATAATCTGCATCCAAATTTGTTCACCAACACCAATAGATCCAAAAAATTCCAAAAGAGGTGTGATAGGATCTATCGTTTGTTGCTGTTCTTCTGGCTTTGGTGCCTTATCAAGTCCGTAATCAATATAAGTTTTTATTGGGTAAGGATCATCTTTTGTGAGTACAAGATTACACCCCCAAACATTTATTGGACCATCTTTTGTGAAATTTGGTACAGTATTTGTATAATCATCTGTAACTTCAAAAACTTCTGCTTGTGGATATTGGGAATATATTTGCGTTTCAATTATTTTTTTGAACTTTTCTGGTGTTCGTATAAAAAAACGAACTTTGCCTTCAATCGATGCAATTTCAAGAGAAGAATAAAGAGATAGTTCACCTTTCCAAAATCGCGTTATCCAGTCATCTCCTTGTGCTCCAGCATAAAGAGAGTTTAAAACAAGCTCCATTGCTGCTGGAGATTTAAAAACTTCCTTTGGCGGCTTTATTTCAATAAGTGTCCACTTAAGGCTCTTGAGAAAAACTGTTTGGATGTAAGTAAGCCAAAGATTCCAGGCAACAATTGCGAGGATAATGACAACACCAAAAACAGCAAATTGTGAAAAAAGAGAGCTCGATACACCAAGTGAATCCATGGTTCTTAGTATAGCATCAAAGAAATTTATTTTTGAATAAAAGTAAGCGGTATACGATATGAAATACTTTTCCCAGATAGAGGAGTAGCAGGGATAAGAATCAAGTATCCAGAACCGGTTGCTTGTCGATATAGAAAGATACTTGTGTCAAAGGAAACATTAATAAGATCTCTATTGTCGTTTGTAACGGGTGTGTACTCAGAGAGTGGTTTACCTTTTCCATCTACCACTTGAGCATAGAGCGCAACAGGTCCAGATGCATTCCAGTTGCAACCAGTGAGGAGTCCTGAAATCCGTACACTGTTTGATACTTTTGTAAATGAGAGTGGATTTGTTACTGAAATGCCACAGGAGTCATCACTCGAGTTTAATGGTTCTGTTGTACTTGTATTCCCGCCTCCTCCAAAAGAAGTTTGACTCATGCCACCCCCTTTTCCAATATTTGAAAGTATTGCAATAACGAGGAGACAAACAAGAACTACTTCAAATGCTCCCCAAGATGATCCTCCGCTTGGTGCATCGGCCATACTACTTCTTTGCGACCGTATAACGACCGTCTTCTAATTTTTTGAAATACTTAGGATTTTGGAGATTTACCAGAATAGTATTTTTCTTGAGAAATCGTTCTTTTAGTACTCGGTCAACAACATCTTCCTTTGAAAGAGGGCCTTCTTTTTGGAGAATTTCAGCAATCACATCTCGAACAACTCCTGGCTTATATCCCCACTCCTCAAGCGCATAGTAGCCACGACCAACAAGAACAAACCGAGGGTCCTTGATGAGTTCGTTGTGTGTTGTTGCAACATGAGTCTTTCTCCCAAAAGTATCAACAATAGCTTTTGCTACTTCGCGGAAATGCATTGGTGAACCGTGTTTTTTCATCATGAGATACGCATAGTCTTTGATACCGCGAGTTTTTACATTTTGTGAATCAGAAGGACCCCATTCTCCAAGTGGATTTTTTGCAATTTTTTTAGAAATAGAAAGCCAACGACGAGCGATTTCTTCGTTTTTATATTGCTCAGAAACACCCTTGAGTTCGTTGATAAAACGACTCACAAGATCGTTTTCAGAAAGGAGGTCTTTATCACTGAGACTCTTGTACACACCATGGAGCGCTTCGTGAACAGCTTGAGAGAGCTTTTCATCGATAGTCCATCGAGACTTGAAATGATCATCTTCTTTAAGTTTTTTAAATTCGTCACCGAGAACGAGGTAAAAGTGGATATGGTTTTTTGTTATCTGGTCTTTTGAAACAGAGTTAAGAAAATCTTCTTCATGAACTAGTGTACCCATTGATTCAACGAGCGATTTGAGTTCAGAAAATGTTTTATGTTCAGCTTTGAAAGAATCACTTTTTCTAATAGCGGCAAGGGCGGCGTTTTCAATTTGTCGAACTCGTTCTCGAGTGATACCGTATTTTTTTCCAATAGCTTCGAGTGTTTTTGAGTCAGTGTCGTCACCAAGACCATATCGATTTACAATAATGTCATGTGCCCGATCTTGGAGATTGCCGAGCAATCGTTTGGTGACTTGTTTTGGTTTGAAACTAATAATTGCCATAGATTTCTTTCTTATATAAACATATCAATAGAAGAACTTTATCATGGATATAAAAAAAGTCAACAAGCTTGAGTGCTCCCCTCATTATTCTTAAAAAAGCCTCTTAATATCTCCTACGCTGAGCCCTATCATAAGGGTAATTAAGATCAAAAATCCTGCCGCGTGGATATATCCAACTACTCTTTTTGAGAACTTTTTTCTAAAAATTCTTTCCAGAAGTACAATCAGAAGCCTTCCACCATCAAGTGCTGGAAATGGCAAAATATTAAGAACAGCAAGGTTTACTGAAATCATCGCAGTAAAGCCAAGGAGGTAAGAAATTCCCATATTTGAAGCACTCCGAATCGCTCCCGCAAGTCCAATAGGTCCAATAAGTTGTTCTTCTTGTTTCTCTCTACTAACTAGTTTTACAAGTATATCCCCAACTGTTTTAAAAATTTCTTTTGTTGTGGTAAATGTTTTTTCGACACTTTGTATAAATGCTTTTGTGAGAGTTGTTTTTGTAAGCGTCAGAGGTTCTATGGCAACACCTATGGCAGTAGTACCATTATGCTCTTCTGGTGTAATTTCAATAGTTTTTGTTTCCTTATTGTGAATGTATGTAATAGAAAGCGGTTTCTTTTGTCCATTAATTGCTGTTCGAAGACTAGCAGTAGTAAGTGGTGTTATTTTTTTACCCTCTTTTACTATTGTGGTGATTGTGTCTCCTACTTTTATTCCAGATCGGTCAATTGGGCTGCCTTTCGTTATCTCTATAACCGTTGGAGTGCCATGCTCTTCAATACTAGGGGTTCCGATGCTATAAGAAAAAGTAAAAAGAATAATAGCAAGGATAATATTGCACACTACTCCTGCAATAAGGACGAGGCTTTGTGCGTACCAAGGTTTTGATTCAAACTGTTTTTCTAGTGCCGTATCTGCCTCAATACCATTTTCTCCTTTAATTTTTACAAACCCTCCAAAAGGTAGTGCATTGATTGAGTAAGTGGTCTCTCCTCTTTTCCATGAGTAAACTCTTGGAGGAATACCAAAACCAAACTCTTCTACCTCCATTCCCATTTTTCGAGCGGTCACAAAATGTCCCCATTCATGCACAAGGACCGTTACAAGCAACACTGCAATAAGCAAAATAATAGTCATTCTATTTTAATTTAGGATTTCTCCCTCTTTTCGTTCAAAGAGTAACTCAACTTCTTTATTTGCTGCATCAACAAGCTTTTGCACTTCATCTTTTGCTCGTGCAAAAGTGTCTTCTGAGAGTGATGCATTTTTGAGTTCTGAAAGTATTCCTTCTCTTGCTTTTCGAATTGCAATACGAGCATCTTCAAGCCGCTCCTTTGCAAGTTTTACAAGCTTGCCCCGAGTTTCTTCTGTTAATGTTGGCACAATAACTCTCACACCACCATCATCAACCGCTATTGAAAAACCAAGGTTTGCCTCATGGAGTGACCGTTCGATGTCTTTGTTGAGGCTTTTATCCCAAGGCGCAACTCGAAGTGTTCGAGGGTCTTCAATAGTAATGGACGCAGTGTTTTTCAGTGGCTGCATTGACCCATAACTTTCAACAAGGACGCTATCAAGCAAAAGTGGCGTTGCTCTGCCTGTATGAAGCTGAGAGTACTCTTTTTGGAGCCACTCTTGTGCAGCTTTGGCTTCTTTTTTAAATGGTTCAAGTGAATACATAGAGCTAGTATAAACGAAAAAAGGCTTTTTTACAGTATTTGACACTTAGGTTTTTTGCTTGTAAGGTAAAGAAAAAAAATGGGAACAGAAAAAATTGAACAAAAAGTACAGCTGAAAGAATCTGATCTGGTTGTTTTTGAAGACCCTGATGAGTTTTCTGAATATGCTGCCTATAAGGCACCGTTCACTGTTGTGAGCTCTCGCTTTAAGGATCCTGATGATAAAGGGAGAAATGAAATTTTTTGGGAGGAATGCGCAACCCTTAAAGATGCAGATGGCAGGCCTCTTCCAAAAGAGATTTCAATTCTCTCTTTGCTCAAGGCAAAATGATATCCGACAACAAATGAGGTTGTCGGTTTTTTTTATTTTCAAAATACTAATGAAGCAACATATTCAATCACTTGTTTTGTTGGCATGTTTGCCTTGTAAAGCATATCTTTTGCTTCATAGAGCACTTTTGCTTTTTCTGGATTTTTTCGACATGTGTTTTCTATAGCATCAAGAAACGCTGTAGCGTACGCTCGCTTCTCACTAGGGTCAATAGTTTCGCTCGTTAGTTTTTCTTTGATAAATAGATCTACTTCTTTTTTTGAAATAGTTTTGTATTCGGTAAGGCTTTCTTTTGATTCGGTAAGTATTCGAACTCGAGAACGAATTGTTTGAGGAACAAGGTAAGGGTGTGGAGTAATAAAAACGATATGAATCCCTTCATTTGGCTCTTCAAGTGTCTTTAAAAGCGATTCTGCTGCATCGTTTTGAAAGACAGCAAAGAAAACAACAAGCCACGCCTCTCCTTTTCGCTCGAGGTTGTAGCTTCTGACAAAAGCAGCATCATCTTTGGTAAAACGAGAAAGTATACGCTCTTCACAAAAGAGCTCTTTGTGAATAGTTTCAATAAGTTCTTTTGCAAAGCTTTCACCTCCTTGGATAAGAAATATTTGCTCTGGAGAGAGATTTTTTAGGTCTTTGTATGTCATTTCTTTGCAAGAATTGATCGTTGATAATCATTTAAATGTTCAAGCAAAATGCCAGTACCCTTGACGACACAATAGAGAGCTTCATCAGCAACTCGTACTGAAACACCTGTTTGTGCTGCAATAAGGTCTGCGAGATGTGTTAGTTCACTTGTCCCTCCGGTCATAACAATACCGTGATCAATAATATCAGAAGCTAGTTCTGGTGGTGTTTGTTGCAAGACCTCTTTGATTGCCCTCACGATTTGTTTAAGTTCGTAATCTATTGCTTTAACCAACTCGTTAGTAGTGATTGTTACGGTCTTTGGAAGTCCTGAAACAATATCTCGTCCTTTTATTTCACCAGAAACATCAGGCGTTACTGGTAGGGCTGAGGCGAGCGTTTTCTTTATATCTTCTGCACTCTGATCTCCAACAGAGAGGCCATACATTCGTTTCAGATAGTCAGTGATAGCTCTATCTATTTTGTTTCCCGCATATTTTACTGAAGTTGAAGCGACAATACCGCCAAGAGATATAACTGCAACATCAGTTGTACCACCACCAATATCAATAATCATATGACCTCGTGCTTCGTTAATTGGGACTCCTGCACCGAGTGCTGCAAGGATCGGCTCTTTCACAATAACAGCGCTTTTTGCCCCAGCTTTTATTGTTGCTTCAATAACAGCTCTTCGTTCTGTACCGCTGATACCTGCAGGTACAGAAACAAGGACATCAGGTTTAAAAAGTGTATTTTTTCCAAGAACCTTGTTGATAAAGTAGCGAAGCATTGCAAGAGTTACATGGTAGTCAGCAATAGCGCCGTCTTGCATTGGTCGGTACACAATAACAGAGTCCGGGGTTTTACCGAGCATTGCTTTTGCTTCAAGGCCAATAGCCTCTATTTTTTTGGTTGCTTGATTAACCGCAACTACTGTTGGCTCATTGAGCACAATCCCTTTTCCTTGAAGGAATACAACGGTGTTTGTGGTGCCTAAATCAATGCCTATTTTCTTACTAAGCGGTAATTTCCACATGCTACTGTACAATAGTATCATAAGAAGCAGCTCACTTTGCTATGTATATTTTTTCAGTTATTCCAATTCAAAAAGGCGTTCCCTTTAATACGCTTACCTATTTTAGTGCAGACGATGCTCCCATTGGCTCATTGCTCTCTGTCCCTTTTGGTAAACAGACAATTTATGGGGTGCTGTATCAAAAACAAACACTGCTTGATGCAAAAGCAGATGTAAAACAATCAAAGTTTTCTCTTAAAAAAATCCATAAAATTGTGGGACACAGTGCTTTCTTGGAAGGCATTGCTGAAGGGCTTGTACAAGCAAGTGCGCAGACACTAACTCCTGTTGGTGCACTCGCAGGGACACTGCTCAATGAACTTTTCTTTGAGTTATTTCAGCAAAGTGATGAGGATCATAAACTTCTTCCCAAAGAAAATCTTGTTTCTTATGGTCTTCTGGCAAGTCGTACAGATGAGTACAAACGCATTATTAGGAGCGCATTTGCTGAAAAGAAAAGTGTTATTCTTGTTGCTCCCTCAATACGAGCACTTGAAGCTTGGTATGGTGTTTTGAAAAAAGGCATTACAGCGCATAGTTTGATCCTCCATAGTAAATGTACAAAGAAAAATCAAAAACTTGCACTTACCGAGATAAAGCAATCAAAACGCCCGCTTTTTATCTGTGCGACACCTGCCTATGCACTTATTCCACGAAAAGATATTACAACGATCATTCTTGAAGATGAATCAAGCACTTTATATAAAACACAAGATCGTTACGAGACTGATATGCGGGTCGTACTTTCTTCTGTTGCAAAAGCTTGTGGTCTCCGGCTCGTATATGGAGATACACTTCCTCGTTTTGAAACCCTTATTGCGGCTGAAAAAACACTTTCTCGTTCATTTACACCAGATAAATTGGTTGTTGTTCCTGTCGATCAATACAGAACACTACTTCCAACTGAAGCAGTTGAACTTATTCGGTATGCGCAGAAAAATAAAAAAAGTGTTTTTCTTTATACCAACAGAAAAGGATTGGCACCGCTATCTCGTTGCGCAGACTGTGGCTTTGTTGTTTCTTGTCCAACCTGTGAACTTCCTATGGTGCTTCGTTATAAGAGAACAGCAACACTTGAACGAGAGCGTTTTTTTATCTGTACTCACTGTGGCGAGACAAGAACTCCCGATTATACTTGCGGCTATTGCGGTAGTTGGAATATAACTCCTGTCTCTATTGGTACCGAAAGCATTGCTGAGGCAGTTGCTCCTATTGTAGGAAAAGAAAAAATTATCGTTATTGATGATGACCTTACACCAGATGCAAAAACTATTGAATCGCTTATTGAAACAGCTCAAAAACAAAAATTTTTTGTTATGATCGGGACACAAAAGATTCTTCCGTTCATAAAGGCGATAGATTTTTCCATTATCCCTTTTTTTGATCGATTACTTTCCACACCATCTCCTTATACTGTTGAAGAAACACTTCGCCTTATAGTAAAGCTCAATGAATATACAAAAGATTCTCTTGTTATTTGTACAAAAAATCCCGATTTCCCGATTACAAAACAGCTTGCAACAAAAAAAATACAAACTATTCTTGAGGAAGATACAGAGCTCCGTAGGTTACTTAAATACCCACCATTTGGAGTACTTTTAAAGCTTAGCGTTTCGGTTGTCCCCTCACATAAAGATTTTATTGTAAAACGAGTTGAATTATTTTTTGACGGTTATGAAAAAACAGCTCTTCCACATCGGAGAATATCACCAGAGTCTCTAAAGGTATTATGTACTTGGATTATTCAAGTAAAACCAGAGTTTCTCGATGATATGCAGGAAGAACTACAGTCTTTTCTTGAGGATCTTCGAACGCCTTATAAGGTAGAAGTAAATCCACAACGCCTTTCATAAAAGATTCTATTGCAAAAGGCTTCTCTCTATGGTACTATCACGCCCATGCCAATGATAAATGTCGATATAAAGAAAAACGACCACGAAAACAGCGCAAGTCTTATTCGTCGTTTTACTCGTAAAATTCAAGAATCAGGAATAATCATAAAAGTAAAAGGAAACCGATACAGTGAACGGCCTATTTCAAAACTTTCTCAAAAAATAGTTGCACTCCGTCGTCTCAAGCGTCGTGCTGAAATTGAAAAGCTTCGAAAGCTCGGAAAAGTCGAAACTCGGTAATAAAAAAAGGAACACCGTGGCTCATCTTGAGAAACACAATATAACTGTCTCATCTCGTGGTTTACTCCCACGAGTTCCTTTTTTGGAAATAAAAGAAGCAGTACTTGGAAAAAGGTATTCCCTCTCTATTTCCTTTGTAAGTCCGCAGAAGGCACAACTGCTTAACAAAACGCATCGCTCAAAGTCATATATTCCAAACACACTTTCTTTCACGCTTTCAAAAACAAGTGGTGAAATAGTGCTTTGCCAATCTCAAATAAAAAAAGAGTATAAAAAATTTGATATGTCATATCGCACTTACCTTATTTTTATTTTGATTCACAGCATGCTGCATTTGAAAGGAATGAATCATGGGAGTACAATGGAAGCTAAGGAAGAGAAATATCTTTCTCTCTTTCGCTAAATGAGCATGAAGCAGCAAGTAACCGTTGGTATTGATATTGGTACTTCGTCGACACGAGTAGTGGTTTGTGAAGCTCGTCCTCAAGCATCCCCAGTCGTCATAGGTTCTGCTATTGCAGAAACAAAAGGAGTAAAACACGGATATGTTTTTAGCCGAGAAGAAGCTTTACTTGGCCTAAGGAAAGCGCTTCGTGACGCTGAGGCACAAAGTGGTGTTCGTATTAAACAAGCACATATTGCAATTGGTGGAGTTGGACTTGACGCTGTTTATGCTGTTGGTACAGCTGTTGTGTCTCGAGCAGATGGAGTGATTAGTAAATTTGATATTGAAAAAGCAATTACTGATGCTGAGACTCATATCGATCTAAAAAATAAAGTAATGCTCCATGCCTTCCCCGTCTCCTTTAAAATTGATGGCAAAGAGTATCCTGTACGACCAGAGGGTATCTCAGGACTTAAACTTGAAGTAAAAACGCTATTCATTACCTGCTTTTCACAGCACCTTGATGACTTGCTTGGTGTCATGAACGACGCGGGAGTAAAAGTACTTGGCTTTACTGCAACACCAATTGCTGCTGAACGACTTTTGCTCTCTGATTTACAAAAAAACTTTGGCTGTACACTTATTGATATTGGTGCAGAAACGGTATCAGTATCAGTATTTGAAAACAACACACTTATTTCTCTTCATGTATTTGATATTGGATCACTCAATATCACTAAAGACCTTGCACTCGGACTCCGTATTACCCCAGAAGAAGCAGAAAGTATTAAGCAAGGCGTGGTGAGTTTTCAATCAGTACCAAAAAAGAAAATTGAAGAAATCGTCGAAGCAAGACTTTCTGATATTTTTGAACTGATTGATAAATATCTCAAAAAAATGGGTCGCAGTGGCTTGCTGCCCGCAGGAGCTATCTTGATTGGTGCGAGTTCTGATATTCATAGTATTGAAGTTGTTGCAAAAACAATGCTCCGTGTACCTGTTCGTATTGGACGCTTTGATATTCCAAGTAATAAAGGGGTTATTAAGGATGGAAAATTACTCGTTGCGTATGCTGTTGCAACAAGCACGCTTGAAGCAGCTCATAAAGGCACTGCTCGAAATACAAATTTTGATAATGAAAGCTTTCTCTCAGTCATCAAAAACTTTTTTAAACAACTCATTCCATAAAGTGACACAAAACCTTTAACTGTCAATAGATATTGCCCTTTTGATAAGGTCTGTTAATATAAACCCATAGTAATAAGTGGAAAGAAACGAGGAGTATTTATATGCCTAAAATAAGCCCTGAAATAGAGACTTCTGCGCGCATCAAAGTGGTGGGTGTTGGTGGCTCTGGATGTAATGCGGTTAATCACATGATTAACCAGAAGGTTAAGAATGTTGACTTTATTGTCATGAATACCGATGTGCAAGACTTGCACAAGTCTGCTGCTGATAAAAAAATTCACCTTGGAAAAAATTTGACCAAAGGTCTTGGTGCTGGAATGAACCCTGAAATTGGTGCTCGTGCTGCAGAAGAAACAAAAGCTGAGATCCAAGATGCCGTAAAAGGTGCAGATATGGTCTTTATTGCCTGCGGTATGGGAGGAGGAACTGGTACTGGTGCTGCTCCTATACTCGCACGAACAGCAAAGGAGCAAGGTATTCTTACTGTAGCTGTTGTAACAAAACCGTTTTTCTTTGAAGGAAACCAACGAATGAAAATCGCTGAAAAAGGTATTGAAGAACTCGAAAATGAAGTTGATGCCATCATTGTCATCCCGAACGATAGACTCCTCGCTATTGCAGGTAAGGACACTACTTTCAAAGATGCCTTTGCAAAATGTGACGAGGTGCTTCGTCAGGCTGTTGAAGGTATTTCAGAACTTATTTCTTCTCCAGGTATCATCAATGTAGACTTCGCTGATATGAAGAGCGTCTTGACTGATGCGGGTACTGCGCTCATGGGTGTCGGTTTTGGTTCTGGTGAAGGGCGTGCTGAAAAAGCGTCAATACAAGCTATTAACTCTCCTCTCCTTGATATTTCTATTAACGGCGCAAAAGGTGTTCTCTTTGCAATCTCAACAAATGACGACCTCACGATGAGCGAGTTCCAAGAAGCAGCAAAGATTATTACTGAAAGTATCGATAAAGATGCTCGAGTTATCATTGGAACCATCTTTGATGAAAGAATCAAAAAAGGTGACATGAAAATCACCGTGATTGCAACTGGCTTCCCTACTGAAGGGGTAAAAAAGAATAACCTCTTTGGTGCTCAAGCAGTGCAGCAACTTTTCAAGACAGCTGATCAAGAAAAGAAAGAGGCTCCAATGGTACAAAAGCCAGAAATAAAAGTTGAAGAACCTGCTCCTGTTGAAGAAGAAGGTACCGAAGAAGATTGGGCTGCAATACCAGCATTTCTCCGAAGAAATAAAAAATAATCTCAAATACTAAAGAAAACCCTTCGTAATGAGGGGTTTTCTTTATGGTATACTCATCCCCATGGTATACGAAACACTCATCATTGGAGGGGGTCCTGCAGGCTCTGCAGCAGCAGTCTACGCCGCACGAAAGCAGCTCAAGACAATACTTGTGACAGAAGAGTTTGGCGGGCAATCTATTGTCTCTGATGACATTCAAAACTGGATAGGTACCCCGCATATTAGTGGAGCCGA
>CAYOYW010000003.1:0-5460 GCA_964408305.1 uncultured Candidatus Saccharibacteria bacterium | reverse complement strand
TCTTGTGATGGGCCGCTTTTTGCAGATATGGATGTGGTGGTGGTGGGTGGCGGTAATGCTGCATTTGAATCAGTACTGCAGCTAGGTGCATACTGCAAGAGTGTCACACTTATTCATCGAAATGACATATTTAAAGCAGATGAAATTACTGTTGAAAAAGTAAAACAAGATCCAAAGGTTCGTATTATTACGAACGCTGAAGTAAAAGAAGTTTTTGGAGAAAAATTTGTTTCAGGTATTAAAGTCCTTCATAAGGATGGCCAAGAAGAGACACTGAGCGTCGCAGGAGTTTTTGTTGAAATAGGACAAATAGCAAATGGTGCTTTTCTAAAAAATATACTTGCAGTTGATGAGCTCGGTAAAATCGTTATTGATCCTTGGACAGGGAGAACTTCGAGAGAAGGAGTTTGGGCTGCTGGAGACAGTACTAATATTCGATACCATCAGAACAATATAGCTGCAGGAGAAGCAGTAAAAGCCCTCGAAGACCTCTACATTTGGATAAAATCAAGGAAATAAAAATGCGCCAGGTATGTTCTGGCGCTAAAAAGCTTCAACATTTTCAATTGCCTTCCAACCACCAACCCATGAAAGAGAAGAGATTTCTTCTTTGCTTAGTCCTCGGCCATACCTATTTCCTGGTGGATCCCATTGTTTTATAAGATATTTTTCAACATGTGGAATCAACTCTTTCTCACTTTTTGGAAATTCAATAATTCCAATTTTGAAATCATGAGTTTTTCGCAAATGGTAGTAGTTAGATGTTGGTCTATGTTCAGCCTGTGATTTTATAAAGTGAGCGTGAACACGCTTGTGTAAATCACTAGACTTGCCAACATAGTCAATCGACCAAGAATCAGAACCTTTTTTTGCTTTTTGTATAACATACACCCCTCCTCTACCAAGGAAATGACTAAGATTACTCTTAAGTCTAAAAACTGGGCGTGGAGCAACCGGCGAAGTGTTATACAAATCAAAAAAGCAGAGTAAGTTGGCTGGTACAGTTTCCTCTCTGGAAATCAATGGCATGATTTTGTAAAAAGCATCATCAATCAGTTCAGTTTTATTGGTTAACTTTATGTTTTCGACAACTTCTTGAACTAAAGAAGGTGTTGTTTTTACAAAAGCAATCATAGTTTCACCTGAAGGGATTTTATAATGCTGTACTACGAGGGCAACTTGTCCATAGAGATCTTTTTTTGAAGAACCGAGATGTAAAATTCTGTTTGAAGCGCTGTCTTTTATTATATAAACTCCTGATACACCCCTTAGCTCAGACATAAAAGGGTATCTTAGTTGGTTGTTTTTTGCGCAGCTTTCAAAAACAAAAGGTTCAAAAAAAAGATCTTTAAAAGCAATTTTTCTCGTTGTTGTTATTGTCGGGCACTTGCATGCCCCATTTTTGAATTGAGGCATAAGTGTTTTTTAAATGATCAATTTTTGGATTATTTTCTACTATCCACATCCTTAAGTCAAAATTGACAAAATCATAAAAAAATAGCAAAAGAAAAAGCATGGAATGAAGTGTTTCTATCACTCACGTTCCATGCTGTGGACATACTTTTCAGGAATTTCCTGAAGATTGTCAAAAATCGATATCTTTTTCCTCTGCTCAACCCAATACTGGTTTGGATCGTTATAAATGATTCCTGGGTTGTTTTTAACAAATCCCCCAGTAAAATCATAAACCTTTCCCTTGAATCCATAGTCCTCTACGATTCGATCTCTGAAAAGAACAGTATTTTTCTGTCCAGTTTCTCCTCCCCAGTGGGCCTTTTTATTACCCTTAGATTCAATCCATTTTGGTGGATCAAAATCAAAACCAAGAATAATATCTCCTTTAAACTGGGCAAGAAATTCAACCAAAAGAGGGTTGTTTACTCCTACGATTGCCGTTAGGCATTTCAAATCAACGGCTGTTTCCATAAGGGTCGCCATATTGATGGGTGCCTCGACGATCATTGCATGACTGCAGGCTGATCCAACTGCCCAGCTAATGTTTACACCCCCATGCCTCATACCTGTCTCTTTCGCACGAATTTTTCTATGACGAAGGTGTTTAGGACACTCTGGCAATACAGACCTTCCATAAAAGCTATTGATCACTTTATGAACCTCCAAAGGGTACGTTACCTTATCCTCAAGAATAGAATAAGGTAATCCCCATTTGTTTTCCTTAGCATCCAAAAGTCTCTTTTGGTTTTCAATGGAATGACCCGCTTTCTCGAAGATTTTTACAGTTCTACTGTGAGGTGAAATACCGACAGCATAATCAATGAAACCGTAGAGATGTAGCTCTTCCAAAGAAAAACCTTCTCGCAAAAGACCGACAATAAGACGCTCGTCAGCAAATCCGGCACTCATGATATAGAAGGATGTACGAGGATTAAGTTTGCGATCCATATGAAGGTACATTTCTCCTCGGCTTCCCCAGAAACAAGACTGCAGGATCTTCTGTGCGCACTCCATGATTTCTCTATGTCGCGGTGGTATAACAAGCCCTTCAAGTTCCCAACGAACTGTTCTCATGGTACCAACATCAATATCATTTGGAATTGAAGCAATATTTATTGCTCCTCTTAGGTCACAACCAAAACAAGTCCCTCTTCCTATTCCATAGTCAATGAAATAAGATGGTGTCTTTTCTCCATGAACCGGACAGCAAATCTTTATGCCTGTTGATGTTTTTACAATGTCTATAATCCCTTGTTCACCTGCTTTTAATACCGTATCCAAATGGACTTCAGTTATTGGTCGTTTTTTTTCACCTTCACCTTTGTAACCTACAATTTCAATAAACCTTGTTTCCGGGTCCATGAACACAGGTTCATATCGCTCCATAATAAGTTCAGAGATCGTTGGAATGTTAGTTTTTGAAGCCGTGCTTTCTTCCAAGAATGGAAGTTTTAGTGAATTATCAACAAAAACAGGTTTTGTCAGATCAACTTTTAACAATCGATACACATGTTCCATCGCTAAGTTTGTTGCCACCCTGAAAGATGATTTCACTTTAGCTGAACTGAAGCTAGAAACAATCTGGTCTTGAAAAACTGATTTTATTTCTTCAGTTGTTAGAGATATCTCATGAATTATTGGTTCACGATCATGGAATAAATATACTAACCTTCCTGTTAGCTTCAACCTTCCTGTTTCCCATAACATCTCAGTTTCATCAAGCTTAGAATATCCAGCAGCTAATGAGTGTGACACCACCAAAAAAGTAAGGTAACGTTTTATCTGGTTTTCATGTTTCTTAAGCGGCTTATCCTCAACATCTTTTTTGTCTATGATATTCACTTTTTTCTTGAACCCATTTACACCATCACCAACCATGAACTTCCAGTCGGTAACTAGTAAATGCAAGTAATCTCCAAATTGTTGTGAAAGCGCTCTGATAACATGACCTCCTGAGGGGAACATCTCTGCCTTTTTGGTTAGGTTATTGATTTTCTGAATCTGACCATTCACTGGAGCCTTACCATTGATACTTAAGACAGATAGTATATCTAACCTTCCACCCCCAACATCTTCTGAGTTTTTCAGAACAGGGATTTCACTAAAGAGTGGCCCTGGTCCTACTTTTTCATAGTACAAAAGTACCTGAACCCATGTCATGACGGTAAGGAAAGATAGGTATTGATCCTCAGCGTCATAGATTTCTGGGCCTTGCACCTTTGCTAAATGCTCATCATAGACGAGATCAAGATACTTCAGTAGTTCACGATACTCATCGGTCTGTGTTGGCGCGTGGCCTTTGGACATAATTTCTAAGAGCCCCACATGCATCTTCTCGATTTTTTCGATGAATTTCTTGGACAGTCCTGTCCCTGTTCTTTTTTTAGCTATAGGCTGTTTCCTCTTTTTGTGTGAAGGTCTTTGCTCTTCAGGAAAAATACCTAACTGTTTTGTTTTCGCTAAGGTTAAAGCACCTGAAAAAAGTTGTGCAGCCATAGTATGACCAAAGACACCATATCTGGTTGTTTTGTCTCTGAACTCATAGATACTGCTTCCTTGCCTGATTTTTTCCGTTAGCTTTTTTGCCAAGTGCCTACTGGTAACCGCTCTCTGAAAATCCGTGTAGTTTACCTTTTTGGTATTTTTTAACACTTCATCAGGAATAAGTTTTGAGAGGTACTTAATAGCATCGATTGGTTTGTTGATAAGGTTTGATTGCAATAAACCTTCAACGATCAAGTCAAGACGATTTTTGTTTTTAGCAAAATAGATCCAGTGGGCAAAAAACGGTCGTTTAATGCCTACGAGTGCACGCTTGATTTCATCGTGCGTGATAATTTCGTTTAGCATAAACTTACGTTTTTAGGTTAAAGATATAATTTTAAAAGTACGATTCCGAGTTAGATATTACGCAAATATAGGGCTAAGTCAAAACACTTGACTTAGCCCTATATGTATATTCTTATATTATACTATTTTTACTCTTCCTTAAATTCAGCGGTTATTTCAAAAGTAACCTGTTCTCCAACAAGAACACCTCCTGCTTCAAGCGCGACATTCCAAGTAAGCCCATAGTCCTTTCGATCTATGCCGCCACTTATTTCAAACCCTGCTACTTTCTTGCCGTCAGTTCCAGTAACAATACCAACAAGGGTTGCCCTAAGAACAACAGGCTTTGTCGTTTCTCGGATAGTAAGGTCTCCAGTAACCGTGAGCTCTTCACCACTTCTTTCTACTTTTGTTGAGACAAAGGAAATGTTTGGGTGCTGCGCGGCGTCAAAAAAATCTGCGCTTCGAAGATGATCATCGCGCATTTGATTTTCTGTGCTAATACTTGCAACTTCTGCAGTAAAGGTTATCTGTGCGTCTGCAAAAGAATCATCGGAAGCTTCAATTTTTGCGTCAAATTTTGTAAATCGTCCACGGACCGTTGAAAGCATGAGGTGTCGAACTTTAAACGCAATATCAGAATGGGCAGGATCTATGTTCCAAATTTTCATAAATAAATATATTAAACTAGGTTGTAATGCGTATACTGTATCGTGATGACTTTACCGTGTAAAGAAGGTATGGGATATTTTGGCAAAAATCTCTAGTTTGACAGAACTTCAAACTATCGGTAGTATGTGGCAAAACCAAATTGCACATGAACAGACCCATTAAACGACAGTCTTTTGAAGAAACTGAGGAATACTGGTTCAAGCTAACCCTTCTTGTCAGCGTACTCCTTACGGTACTAGCCATCACTGCCGGGTGCCGCTTTCTCCCGATACCAAAAGTTGTGACGATAGTTGTAGGAATTTTCCTCTCTATCATCATCACTTCCTTTGTTATTGGTAACAGGAATGAAAAAATGGAGCGGCAAAAAGCTATTCCTGAAAAGGAACCTGCTCTTTCTCCACTGCCTGTTACTTTGGTAGTCAAGAAAAAACAAGCACGGAGGATCCCTTTTGTGGATCCGTACATCTTGCGACTTTTTGAAAAAAAGAAGAATGAAGAGAAACT
>CAYOYW010000002.1:32013-50947 GCA_964408305.1 uncultured Candidatus Saccharibacteria bacterium | reverse complement strand
TCCCGGTAGGGTCACAGAGTCGAGTGCTAGTTCGAGCACTCGACAAGGGTCATCAAATACCTTTGTTATAAAGAACAACAAAAATAGCTAACGATTATCTCGTTAGCTATTTTTGTTTGAAAAGTTAGTTTTACACTTTAACTGTTATGATCTTATTTTTCAAAACTAGATCGTTTTTTATACAATCAAGAACCGATCGTTTTTCTAAAATTGTTCCGTCTTTCAAAACGAATTTCATGTAATTTCTGAGATCAACTTTCTGTATATCTGCTGGGTTGTCCTTTCCTAAAAACATCGCTTGAAGCTTTTTGAATTTCTTGATTTCAAGATTCAACTTTTCATTAAGTTGTACTTCATTAAGATCCAAAGTTCCTGCCATTTTCTGAAATTCTTTTAATAAGTCATCTTCATTTATTGCAGGATTTGTGCATTTTCTATCTTTAGACTTCGTACATCTGTAGTAGACATGCCTGTTTATTCCACCGTTTAGCAACTTCTTGAACTTCTCATCAGCAGTAATTCCAGATCCGCACATTCCGCACTTCACCATTCGAGTAAACGCAAACTCTTTTCCATGGGTTTTTATGACCTGCGTTTTAATTGCAGATCGACAATCATCAAAAAGTTCTTTACTAATTATTGGCGTATGCTTTCCATCGTACCAATTTCCACTTCCTTGTGGAAATTCAAATCTCCCGTAATAAAAAGTATTGTTGATTATCTTAAATACATTTCCAACACTCAAGTAAAACCCTTTATGTGTTTTGAAATTCAATTCATATCGCAACCATGAATATACTCTCATTCCACTCCATCGTTCGTACGCAATTTTCTCAAAAATCTGTTTGATAACTGGTGCACGTTCGGGATCAATTTCCACTTCACACTTCGATAGTCTCTCATTTGGTTTTCTGTATCCAGTTGGCGGTTGTACGGGCCATAATCCCATTTCGCACCGTGCTCTCATGCCACGCTTTACATTGATACTTTTATTATCGTTCTCAAGTTTTGCTTGAGAACACAGAATCATTAGAAGAAATTTGTCACTTGGTGAGTTTGTAAATGTCTGACCAAAAGTTTTGATTTGAGTTAATTTTTTCTGATCAATGCGATCTACCAACTTTCCGAGATCTCCTGCATTTCGAGAAAGTCTATCTGGTGCCCAAGTGATTATTGCATTGAATATACCGTCGTCTATATCTTTTAATATTTCTTCAAATATTGGTCGCTGTCCTGACTCTTTTGCACTATGAGATTCACGTCGAATCTCTACAACAGTTAAACCCTCACGCTCTGCTATTTGGCTCATTTCTTTGATTTGGGAATCAATAGAAAGAGCTTGTTTTTCTTCTGCTTCTGTTGATTTACGGGCATATAGGCAATACCTTAATGGTTCTTCCATATTATATTGATGACAGAACCATTGGTTTTGCTAAGACTATGCAGAATGAGGGATGTGTAGTGGGGTCGCGTACAATACCTGATACTTTACAAAATGTTATAGGTATGCTATAATAATACAAAAGATTTCTAGTGGTTATTTGAGTTCCTGAGCATAGTTTGGGGCTTCAAATAACCACTAAAAATCAACATATGGCACATTCAAAATCAAATAGTAAACAAATCAAACTGTATGATTACCAGGGTATAGCTTTCAAGAACCTTGTTGCTGCGCTTAAGAAAACCTTTCGTGCTCTTATGGTCATGGCTACTGGTTTAGGAAAAACGATCGTGTCGATTGAGGTGGTGAAATATTTCATTACTCCAAAAGACCGTGTACTTTTCCTTTGTCATGATAATGGCATCTTGAACAAGTCGTACAAGGACTACAAAAAGTATATCGGGGAATCATACACCTACGCCAAATTCTATGGCGCTCAAAAAGATTGGGAGGCAGATAAGCACAACTTTGTGTTTGCTACATTTCAATCAGTTCTCGCTCATCTCAATAATCCAAAAGCTAAGAAGAAGTTATTTTCTCCAAAGCACTTTACGTTTATTGTGGTGGATGAAAGCCATCATGCTCAAGCTGAAACATACGCTGAAGTAATTAATTACTTCAAGCCAAAGTATAAGCTCGGTATGACGGCAACTCCTGATCGTGAAGACGGTGAAGACATCCGTGATATCTTTGGTGAAGAGGTTGTAAAAATTCTTTTACCTGAAGCAATTGCAAAAGGATGGCTCACACCTGTTGAGTACAAACTGCTCTCCGATGGGCTTGATGAAGAAAAAATCAGACAAATTTGCAAAGATGTTCTCGATGACAATATTCGAATGACTGAAAAGCAAATCAATGAAAAGATCTTTATCAAAGTTCGCTCACAAGAACAGTGTAAAATTATTCAGCAGTATTCAAAAACAAGGAAAGCGATTGTGTTTTGCGAAAATATTCAACACGCACAGCACATTGGTTCCTTGCTCCCATCCTCGGTCTCTATTCACTCACAGCAGGCGACTGGGGTAAATGATGCCAACTACGAACTCTTCGAGACCGGTGCTGTTAAACATGTACTGGTGGTTGATAAGTTCAATGAAGGTATCGATATCCCTGACACCGAACTGCTCAGTTTCTTACGACGTACCGAATCAGAGCGGATCTTTTATCAACAGCTCGGAAGAGGGTTGCGGAAAGTTCCTGGCAAAGAAAAGGTCGTTGTACTGGACTTTGTAGGAAATATTGAAAGAATCAAGCAGGTTTCAAAACTTGCCCAGGAGATTAAAGCAATTGCAGGTATTGAGCGCAAGAAAAATGGTACGCCGAACATGTCCCCACTTCACGTGGAAGGAAAAGGGTTTAGTTTTGATTTCTCAGATCAGGTTGTGAATTTATTCTCTGTATTTGAGAGATTAGAGCAATTCTATTACCCTACATGGGAGGAGGCATCAAAAGTTGCGATCAGTCTTGGAATTAAGAATAGTACTGATTACTATAAAAATTACAAAAAAGATTCGAGGTTGCCGAGTACGCCAGAGATTTATTATTCCAATTTCCCTGGATATAGAGTGTTTCTTGAAACTTTTTATTCAAATTGGGAAGATGCTTCAAAAGCGGCAGTAAATCTTGGAGTAAGCAGTAAGGTAGAGTATAAAAACCTATACCAAAAAGATTCCAAATTACCAGCTACGCCTGAAAAAGTCTATAAAGACTTTCCCGGGTGGTTTACTTTCTTAGGAAAGATTAATAAATTTGAATTGTATAAAACATGGCAGGATGCTTCAAAAGCGGCAATAGGTTTAGGGATAAAAGATACAAAAGAGTACCTTGTGCGTTATAAAGAAGATCCCAGATTACCAGGTGCTCCTTATAAAGTCTACAAAGACTTTCCCGGTTTTCCGAAGTTCCTTGGAAAGAAATGATTTGTTAAAATTTGAGCTTCAAAGCCCGATCAAATGGTCGGGCTTTTTTATTGTAAAGTTACAATACTCTGTACTAAAACAAACCCTAAGCACTGTCACTTTTGTCACTTTTTGCTAGGAAATCACCCTCTCGAGAAGGGTCGAATTGGAAGTTTAAATAGTATAAAATAAGCCTTATAATGCAATGTATTCCTAGGTCGCATCTCGATTAGGCTCACCATCAACAGCTAGCACGAGAAAGATCATGAATGAAGAAGAAATCACAAAGTTATTTTTTTCAGATCCAGAAAAACTATTTTCTGAAATAAAAGAAAAAGGAGGTAATTTAGATTTTGTTAAGAAAATACAGTTAGGCAAGCTAGTGGTTCGACAAAGGTTTCCGGGGTTAGTTACAAACAAGCACGAAGATGCTATAGATTTTTTATTTTGGTTCATTTACGGAATCGAACAAGAGACAAGGGATTCTATTTTATATGTAGAAGATAGGCTCGGAAAGAACAAAGATGAGACAGAAATTATGATTGACGGAATGACTTTTGGTCAAAAAATTGATTTTATTGAAAAAAACTATGTAAACGATAAGGGCAACAATATTTATGTGTCTTTTATGAGAGAATTAAATAAACTAAGAAATCATATGTCTCATGGAAGACTAAATGAATTAAAATACAAAGGTTATTTTTTATCTGAACCAGAAGGTCAGCTGAAAATTTTTGCTGATGTTAGTAATGCGAATCTAAAGAAAGAATTAGTTAAATAGTTTTATTGAATTTGTTTTTAACCTGTATGGCTGAACAAATTACTAAAAAACCCAAATTATATACCCCAACCTTTATTGTTTACAGAAATTTTTATTTGTGGTGTATAAAAAAAGGATTGGGTTTTATACCAATCCTTAAGCCTTAATGTGTTGCAATGTAGAACTCTTTTAGGAAAGCTTTTCTTGATGTCTTATCAAGTACAAATTCTCCTTTCATAAACCGGCTCATCAAATCCAAAACTTTTTCATCTTTTAACTTGTGCTGGGAAAACCCTTTTGAACTCATTCGGTATCTTTTACTGGAATCATTAGTAGACCAGTCAAAGCGTACAAATGTGTGCCCATCGGTAAAAAAGCAGATCTTAATTTTGTAAAAAAGAAATCCTTCAGTTTTGAAGTCTGTAGAAAAATTGAAGTCGTAG
The DNA here is from genome assembly GCA_964408305.1 of uncultured Candidatus Saccharibacteria bacterium. Taxonomy (GTDB): domain Bacteria; phylum Patescibacteriota; class Minisyncoccia; order Phycocordibacterales; family UBA9973; genus UBA4124. The sequence goes on along the minus strand of CAYOYW010000002.1, from coordinate 46,405 downwards.
GAGTAATCCCTACGAAAGTACCAATGCTTGCCTGTAATTGCGTCTTCATTTTCCTGTTCAATAACAACGCCTCTTTTCTTGAATTCTTCAAAGAAAAATGTATGCATCGCAACAATACTTTTTTTCATCAGTTCAAATATGCCCTGAGGGGAAGTATTCTTCTTATTCTTTTGCATGTTTTTAGTTTTATTTAACTATAACAGCTAATATTGACTTGTCAAGTGTAATGTGCTATGATAGAAACAAACAAAAAATAATTGAAAATGAAAAGAATATTGTTAGTTATCCCCGTTATCTTCTGCATAGCGTCAGCTCTTTTTATCCCGAGTGGGCTTCAGTTGCTTATCTTACCGCTCTATTTACTTTATGCTCGGTATATCGCCCCTTTATATTTTAAAGGGATCGACTCTACCCAAGTAAATACAGGGAGGCCCAGAATGTTCCTGTACAGTACAATACCAATCCTGTTGTTTATGCAGGTAGGCGTTGCATTGTATAAACTTTCATTCAAGTTACTTTTCCAGCTTCATGTTGGATGGGTACTTGTAATAGTATTGATAAGCATTGCTGTGTTTTTTGCTATATTCTGTAAATATAGAGTATATGTAGCTGCTCTGTGTGAGCACGGATGGAAAAAAGACCGATCATTTTCTCTACAAGTTGAAAAATGGAGCTACCATTTTCATGAAGGAAGATATTGGGCATAAACATTTCTAAAGTCACCCGTCAAAAGGTGACTTTTTTATTCGTAAAATAGTGACATTGAGTTGTACCAAATTATAGTCAAAGGACTGTCACCTTTGTCACTTTTTGAGCGGAAACACCATCGCACGAGAAGGGTCGTTCTGGTATCTAGAAATAGACCAACCCGACCTTGTGGAGTAAGGAATCAAATTGGTTCTATCTGCTAAACGCTCACAACGAAAAAAGCCACAGTACTGTAGCTTTTTTCGTTGTGATTTTTTGAAATGTATTTCAAAAATAAACCTTTATTTGACCAAAACATTTTTTCATAGTATAAAAAGCAAAACTACTTTTTTATGACAGAAATAATAAATTCTTTCACTCCTCCCTACTCTTTTCTTTCTTCCTTCTACATGAAAGCTCCACTTTTTGATGAAAACGGTATTCCGTTTAAGTCTGTCCACCAGGCACTCATTGCCAAATTCACCGATGACCTAGCGATCAAAGAAGTGATTGCTGCTATGGAGAGCCCCGAGGAGATCAGGGCTTTTGGTATGAGCCTTACGGAAAGGCGCAGTGTAGATGACTGGCAGATCCAGGTAATGTTTGAGCTCAACTTGCGAAAGTTCACCGAGTACCCAATCCTTGGTGATAAGCTCAAAGAAACAAAGCCGGCAAAGCTACAAAACAGCCTGCTCTACAACGACCCCTTTTGGGGTATATACAAAGGAGTTGGAAGAGATGAACTTGGGAAAATTCTGATGGAAATCAGAGACAAGCATCTTTAGCAAAAAACCTCCTGTTAGGGAGGTCTTTTTATTTGTGCTTATTTACCTTCTTCGCTTTGTACTTCTCTACTCAGAGGAGGAGTCTCTGCTCTAATTTCAACTGGCTGTACAATAACACCTGCGTGAGCTTCGTAGTGCCTTGAAAGTGCTCGATAAAACTTTGCCATAAGGATCATACCGAGTGGATAGGTCACAAGGATTCCAACACCAAAAGCAATAAGTCCAACAATATACAGGAGCGCAGCTGTAAGGATTACAAGCACTGCTGTCCAAAAGACTTTTCCTTTTGTCATGTGCCATGAATGCTTGATAGAGCCCTTGATACCAAGATTTTGATCAATAAAAACAAAATTTGAAAGGCTGAGTCGAAAGGCAATATAAAACCCTGGGATAATGAGAAGAATAAACCCACAAAGGACTGCGAGGGCAACAACGATGGCAAGACCAATGAGTCCTACTGCCTGCTGCCAAGATGGGAGCATTTCTTTGATTGCAGAAAAAGTAAGCTTGTCTTCTTTCCCATCAGCTGCAGCAAGTGCTACTTTCATCCAAACAACAGTCCAGATAAATGATGCGAGTGTTGCAACAATAGCAACAGCAAGCGGTACTCGTCTTCCGTTTGAAATAAAGCTAATAACAAAATTTACGAGTGCTGCAAGCAAAAAGAACCATGCATGCTTTCTGAACAATGCCCATGCTTCTTTGAGTGCTCCTTGTATTGAAAATGTAAGTTCCATAATTTGACAGATACCAGTTTTATCGGTCTGGTGTTAATTCATAATAGCTTGCGAGGAATTGTACCATCTCGAAAAAGGGATCAGCAAGGGTCTGTGAGGAGAATGACGCTCCCTTTGGATAGTTATTAAAGAGATAGAGCACAAAGCGAGGGTTTGTTGCAGGAAAGAATCCGATCAGTGAGTGGAAGTTTCTATCTGTGTAGTATCCGGAACCATCTGGTTTTGCCATCTGGGCAGTACCTGTTTTTGCAGCTACTTTGTAATGCGGCAACCCTCGGTGATACCCATCATCAACAACAGTGACGAGCATGTTCGTTATGGTAGCAATAGTTTCTGGCTTCAAGAGCGGGCCTGACTTTGGATATTCAAGTTTTTTTGTAATACCGTTTTCTTGATTGATAGCAGTTGCAAGGTGCGGAGTGACCAGGTATCCACCGTTTGCGAGAGAAGCATAGGCTCGGACAATGTTAAGCGGTGTCGTTGCAATACCCTGCCCAAAGGCAGCAGAAGCATAGTTCACATCGTTTGGTGTCTTAAGTCCTCCGGTAATACCATTTATTTCACTTGGAAGATCAACCCCTGTTTTCTCTCCTATCTTGTATCGGTTGAGCATGTACTCTTTGAAGTTATCTTTCCCCATCTTTTGCTGTACAAATACCATACCGGTGTTGAGTGACTGACTGAGAACATCTTGCATTGTTGCCTTGCCACGACCTTTTTTATCAAAGTTACTAAATGTTCTGTCCTGTACCTTTACGAAACCTTGGTCATAGTAAGTTGTTTGTGGAGTGACAGCACCAACATCAAGTGCCCCTGCCATCACGAGTGGCTTGATGATAGATCCCATTTCGTACACACTTTGTGAAAATGGATTTGCATAAATAGAGACATTTTTTTCTTTACCATATTCATTAAGATCAAATGTCGGCACTTGTGCCATGGCGACAATTTCTCCAGTATACGGATCCATGATGATACCACCCACTGCATCACTGCCCCATTTTTCCGACACACGAGCAATCGTCGTCTCAAGTTGGGACTCCACGGTAGGCTCTATGGTAGTGACAACATCTCCTGTTGCAGATTTATTTTTAAAGAGTGTAGACTGCACATTTGCGAAAATTTCTGCAAAAAAGTTTACATAAAAACTGTTCTGCCCACGAGAGAGCACATCATTGTAGTAACTTTCAAGTCCATACCTTCCGAGAAGCTCATCATCTTTGTAGGAAACAAAACCTATTGCTTTCGCAGCAAGCTCTCCGCCAGGATAAAAGCGCCACTTTTGTCGATAGACACTTACTCCAGAAATATCACTCTTGGTGATAGCTTCTGCTTTTGATTCATCGAGTCGCTGAGCAACTTCCTCATACGGATCATTTTTCTTTCTAACTCGAGTAAAAAAATCTTCTGCATCGATAGGGATAATACTGCTGAGTGCATCATACACACTTTGTGGACTATCTATCTTTTGTGGATTGATAGCGACCTTAAACCCTGTTGCGATTGTTGCTGCAGCTACCGTGGTTCCGTCTTTTTTTGTAAAGTAAATAGTTCCCCTATCAAAACTCTCGTTTGTTGGCGTCAGATACTGCCTTTGTGCTTTCTCTTTATATGTCTTTTGGTTGATAACTTGCAGTGAGAACAGTCGAAAAAGAACAAGCACACCACCAATAGTGATAACAGCCATTAATATCCGTATTCTTCGTCTCTGTATTTTAGCGTCCTGCATTCCAAGCAAATGCGCTCTGTCTAGTAGTAAAAGAAAGTGCTGGTGCATCAACAAGACCGCTTGCATAAGCAACCTCTTTCGTCAGAAGTTTTTCTTCTTGGAGATAGGTAAGCTCTTGCATACTAATATCTGAAAGAAGTGTCTTATTTGACTGTTCAAGACCCTGCCGTTCGATAACAGAAAAAGTGATAGCCCCAACAAAGTAGAGATAGCAAGCAAAAGAAATACCAGCAAGCACAAAGAGGTATTTGTTTGCACGACGAAGGAGCGTCGCGTACTCATTAAAAGATTGTATATTGTTTTTAAGTCTAGCTATCATAGTTTTTCTATTATTCTCAGCTTTGCGCTGCGAGCACGAGGGTTCTGTGCGAGCTCTTCTTTCCCTGGAGTAATTGGTTTTTTTGTAATAACGCGTTTTTGGTCTTCTCTTGCATTCATCCATTGCTTCACAATTCGATCTTCTAAGCTATGAAATGAAATAACAGCAATTCGTCCGTTTTGTGGAAGGATTTCCCACCAAGCGGTAAGTGCTTCTTTCAGGACGGTCAGTTCATCATTAACTGCGATACGAAAGGCTTGAAATGTTTTTGTTGCAGGATGGATTTTGCCTCTTCGAGGGCAAACTCGCTCAATGAGTGCAGCTAGTTCCCCAGAAGTAGTGATTGGTTTTTCTTTTCTTGCCTGTATGAGCGCGTGTGCAATTTTTCTTGCAGATCGCTCTCCTCCGTAATAAAAGATAATGTCGGCTATAGAAGACTCTTCCCAAGCATTCACAATGTCATACGCAGAAAACCCTGTATGAGACCCTTTTTGTGAAAGCGTCATGCGAAGCGGTGTATCACTTTGAAATGAAAAGCCTCTTGTGTCTTCATCGAGTTGAAATGAACTTGTCCCCAGATCCAAAAGTACCTTATGTGCACATAACTCTTTTGCTTCTTTCAAAATAGCAGAAACATTCTTGTAGTTGTCATTTACAAAGACTGCTTTTTTTCCAAGTGAAAGTTCTTCAAAGCGAGCCTGTGCTGCTTCATCAAGATCAACACAGATAAGTTTCTGCAGCACCTCCCCAAACTGAGCAAGTATGGCTTTTGTATGCCCACCGCCACCAAATGTTCCATCAACGACAATATCTCCTTTCTGTATATTGAGTGCAGTTATTGATTCATGTAAAAGTACTGGAATATGCATTTCAAAAATGATTTAGAGGACACCGATAGCACCGAGCCGTTCTGCAAGCGAGTCAGCTTTTTCTTCAACTGACTTTTTATATGCATCCCATGTTTTCTCATCCCAGAGCTCAACTCGTGTGTGTACACCCACAACGGCGACCTTACCAAGGAGCCCTGCCCTGTCTTTGAGAAAGTCCGGGATAAGGATGCGCCCTTGTGGATCTACACCTACTTCAACAGCACCGCCAAGAAGATATCGATTGAAACTTCGTGTATCTGCCTGAAGCATTGAGCTCTCTGCAAGCTTACTCGATATTTTTGTCCATTCTTTTATGGTGAATATAAACAAACACTTATCGAGTCCAGGAGTTACGATAACAGTCTTTCCCATTTCTTTTCGAAACTTTTTTGGAAAAGACATTCGATTCTTTTCATCTATAGTGTGTCTATATTCGCCGAGTAACATATTTGAAACCTATTACTAATAACTTACCACTTCTTCCCACTTGGTACCATTTTACTCCACTTATACCAATTGGCGCAAATAGGCCAGCTTGTGGATAAACAAAAGCAGCTCTTTTAGTAAAGCTAAAAGGGCTGCTTTTAAGTGCTATACTCTCATTTGTGGTTGAAAATCAAGATATCATAAACCAGCTTGGCGCCCTCTCCTATCTTGGAACATGGGTTGTTGCGCTCCTTTCAAATATCGTCATCCCTGTACCAGAAGAAGTAATTCTGCTTGCATTTGGATATCTCGCCGGAACCGGTCATGTACATGTTTTAATTATCATTCCGCTTTTCATTTCTGGGCTCTTTATAAGTGATATGGTTATTTACAAACTTTCTTATAAAGGAAGCAGGATTATTACCTGGATATATGAACGATTCTTTTCAAAACGACTTCGAGATAGAGGTGATGAGTGGATAGCGCTTCATATAAACAAAATTATCTTCTTTTCGCGATTTCTCGTCCAACTTCGCTTTATTGGACCCTTCCTCGCAGGACAGAGAAAAATAGCACAAAAAACTTTCATCAAATATAACCTTCTCGCGCTCCTCATCTATGTACCACTCTATATTTTTCTTGGACTTTTCTTCCATAGCAGAATCAAATCAATTCTTGATAATGTCGGTGTCATACGAAACATTATCCTCCTTATTATCGGTATAGCCCTTTCAATAACAGTACTCAAGTATTTCTATCGAATACTCCTTCGAAGCTTAAGCAACAGAAACGATACGATATGAGATAGTCCCCTTTGGTGTTTCAACTGAAATAGTAGCTCCTTCTTTTTTGCCGAGAAGCGCCTGCCCAAGTGGTGATTTATAAGAAATTTTTCCTGAAAGCATGTCTGTTTCTTCAGAACCAACGAGTGTAAATGAGCGAGTACTTGTTTCTCCTTCTTTTTGTACAGCAACACTTGAGCCAACAGCAATAGAGCCATCGGCTGGCCTTTCAACAACTTCTGCGTGTTTCAGTATGTACTCAATCTGTTTTATACGATCTTCAAGCTTTCCTTGCGCATCTCGTGCAGCGTGATACTCAGCATTTTCTGAAAGATCTCCGAGACTCTTTGCGTATTCTACAGCAGCAATGATTTCTTTCCGCTTTGGACCAGCAAGTTCAGCGAGCTCTGCTTCAAGTGCTTCTTTGTTTTCTTTTGTTAGTAACTCTTTCATAAGTACAAACTATAACTTCTTTCTTTCAACCAGTCAAAATCACTCCTGCAAAAGTTCAGGATTTGCAACAAAGAGGTCAAGCACTGGACGAAATGCGTGAAACGCACCAGAGGAAACCTTTGGCCCATCTTCCATAAGCACAGTAAATGCAAAGCGAGGATTCTCAAATGGGAAAAATCCAACCGCCCATGAATTTACCCTCGTATTGTTTTTAATTTGTGCTGTTCCACTTTTTGCCGCAACATGAATTTCTGGAATATTAAGCGCAGTAGTCGTCCCCTCCAAGACACCCTTTCGCATTCCTTCTTGTACAACAGTATAGGCATCATCATTGATAGAGAGCGTTGAGCTTATGGTAGGAGTGGCTGTCTTTAAAATCGTTGGCTGGAGCAGTGTCCCTCTATTAGCAATCGCAGCAATTGCTTTTACCATTTGTATTGGTGTCACCTGAAAACCATACTGTCCAATTGATGTGTTGTAAGTATCTCCAATACGCCAAGGATCTCCTGGAAACCGCTTTGTCTTCCATGCAATACTTGGAATATTTCCTTCTCGCTCACCTGAGAGATTGACCCCTGTTTTTTGGCCCAAACCAAAGAGTTTTGCATACTTTTCAAGGTTCATGATGCCAAGACCAGGTTGGCTCCCAAACCCTCCACTAATTTCATAAAAATAGACATTTGAAGAAACAGCAAGTGCTTTACGCATATCAACAGCGCCATGGTTTGCATTATCTTTAAAGACACTTTTTAGTTTTGGATTGTATGGGTTAGGTATAGTGAGAGATCCCGTTGTATAGAGCACTTTGTTTGGGCTAATAATATTTTCTTGAAGAGCAGCAAGAGCAAAGAAGGGTTTTACAATTGATCCTGGTGTGTAAACTCCATCGAGCGCTCTATTTAAGAGAGGTTTCCCAGTACTCTTTAAGTAACCTCGAATAATCTCTGTTTGCGTACCCTCAGAAATAATCTCAGAGCTATATTCGGGATAGCTTGTCATTGCATAGAGCTCTCCTGTATGAACATCCATAATGAGCCCTGTACCCCCAACATACCCAGACTGTTCAGCGAGCGATGCAATACCATTATAGAGTGCGTGTTGTAACCTTTTATCAATGGAAAGATAAATATTTTCCCCCTGAATAGACGGCTCAATAGAACCCTGCGAAACAACAGCTCCACTTACATCAGACTCAATAAGTTGCTTTCCATTTGTTCCTGCAAGCAATGTATCAAATTCTTTTTCAATACCATCTTTTCCAAGTGTTCGATCTTGCCAGAAAATACCTTTCTCATCTTTTGCAGGATAAGAAACATACCCAAGAAGTGAAGAAAAACCTCCTTCATGAATATATGCTCGTTTTGTAAGATCGGAAGATGCATCCTTTACATTCCAGACAAGCTCTTCCTTATTTCTGTCATAAATAACCCCCCTATCCGCAAAGAGGGGTTTTGTATCAAGACTATTTTGTTCACTTTTTTGTGCGTAGTAATCATGCTTTACAAATTGTAAATAAAAAAGCCTCACAAGAAAAACAAGTGCAATTATAATAACAATCGAAAATAAAACAGTGAGAGATTTTTTTACTATTGGCTTTTCAAGTCTCCCCTCAAACTGTTGCGTATCAAAAGAAGGCAAATTGTGCACATCAAGAAGAATATCGTCAGGAGTAAACTCTGTTGTTATTATTTTTCTATTTCTTCTCCACACCATAGAACAAACCAATACGAGTTGTTTTTATAAGCAGCTGATACACAAGTAAGAGCCCAAGCACAATAAGCAGCATCCTATTGTCAGAAAGAGAAAGTGACCGCTCTGGTGCATACCAAGCGTCAGCAAAAAGTGCAGGGATAACAAGCGCTATCTTAAACGGTATAAAAGCAACGGCAAGAACAAAGAGCGCAATCTGCACCCAAAACGGAAGATAGAGTATTGCAAAAATAAGCATGAGAAGCGCAGCTATCGTTTTAGCCATAAGGCCATTCTAGCACGAGCACTATATGAATGAACGGATAAGAAAACGAATGACAAAAAAAGCAACAAAAGCAACGACTGCATAAAACATAAGGGGGCTTGCAAACAAAGAGGCAAGGCTCGTATAAAAGACAAGGAGTCCGTACAAAGCAGGATTATCGAGTTTCTTCACAGTAAGACCATCTCCTGCTTCTGTTCCTGGAAGAGGGGCAGGAGCTGGAGGTTGTGAAAAGGCATCAGAGAGCTCTTTAAAAACATCGTCTGCAACCTGTATACCAAGCTTTATCTTTGTTGTATCTCGAAGTTTTGCATATCGAGCGGCTTGCGCTATTCGAAAGGACTCAAGCGCCTCTTTCCCTCGCAGGAAAAAAGCTGCTGCTTTCCTTTCAAGATTTGCTGAGGCGCTTGTTGTTACCACAGCTTCTGATGCCTCACTTTTCTTTTCTTCTACAGCGAGTGCTTGTGTTGAAAAAAAGAGTGCGAGCACAAGTGAAAAGGTGAAGATTTTTTTCATATACAGAAAGTATACCCTGCTCTGACACAGTGAGCTAGCTATTCATGAAAGTAAAAGAAGCCGTGAAGCACTGCAATAAAGTTTAAAACTGCATGTGCGAAAGAGATAAGGAGGAGGTTTGGATAGTATCGATACATCAGCGAGAGTGCAAGTCCAGAGAAAAAAGCAACAGGAAGCATGATACCAGGGGTAGGATAAATAATGTGAAGAAAAGTAAAAAGAACAGTATTTGCTGCAATAACAAACCACCACTTTGGAGAAAGTCCTCTTAGTTTTGGAAACAGAAAACCTCGATACGCTATCTCTTGAAGAAGAGATACAGGAATGAAGAGAAAGAGAAAGTGTATGTGTTTCCACCAAACAATATCAGGATCAATTGCAAGCACATCCGAGAGTCTCACAAAAATAAAAGCGCCAAGAAGTGTAAAAAGAAGATATGGTATCAAAGATTTACGAAAAGTTTTCTTTGAAAGCCCCATAGCTTCATCAGAAATTTTTTCTTTCTGGATGACTCCATACATAAAGAGCATCGCAACACAGAGGACGACCATACGCCATGAGAGCGGCACAATACCAAAGACAAGGAGCGCAATTGGTAAAATGAAAATGAAAAATATTTGATATAAAATGAGTTCCTTGTCTTGCTGCATGTTACTTTAGTTTGTCCGAAAAATCTTTTTGTAATTTCTCAAGCTTCGGGTTAATAACAATAGCACAGTATGGTTGATTTGTGTGTTGGTAGTAATAATCTCGATGATATGCTTCCGCTTCATAAAAATCGCTGGCAGGAAGCACTGCTGTCACAATAGGATCGGTATACTTTTCTGATTCTTTAGCGATAACACTTTTGGCTATTTTTTCTTGCTCTGGCATTGTGTAGAAAATAGCGCTTCTGTATTGTGTGCCAATATCATTTCCTTGCCTATTAAGTGTTGTAGGGTTGTGCGTAGAAAAAAAGATATCGAGCAAATCTTCAAGTGAGATAGTTCGCTCATCAAAGAGTACCTTTATTGCTTCAGCATGTCCTGTGGTACCAGAACAGACTGCTTCATAACTTGGATGCGGAACAGTTCCGCCAATATAACCAGGTATTGCAGTATTGACACCTTTGAGATTTTTGAAAATTGCCTCCGTACACCAAAAGCATCCTCCCGCAAGATAAATTGTTTGCATAGAGCTATTCTACCAGAATATAGAAATAAAAAATGCCTTTTCGTGAAGGCATGTCTTTTCTGCTTATTTCCTTTTTCGGCGATGACGGTATGGCTTTCGTATATCCCGCCGGTACCTTTTTACACCAAGAACTTTTCGGCGAACCTTATGATAGTACAAACGGCGGGCCTCTGTTTCTTCTACCATACAGTACAGGGCTTCAGCATTGCCAAAGAAGTTCCTGATCTTTTTTCCGTTCTTGTAGACCCAGAAAAACTGATCATCGGGAAATTCCTTAACCCTTGCCCAGGCACCTTTTGCGAGGGGCCAGTTTTCCCGAAGCTCCTTCAATATGTAGGTGACATATTCATCGAGCCTTTCAACAAACACCCCGTCAGTATCCCGCTGGATGAACCGTGTCATGATACGCTTCTCACCACGGTTTACCATTTTAGAAATAACCATGGAAAGCGCCGCTTTTTTGGTAAAAGTACCTGTCCGTCTGTTAAAGCTTGTGTGAACCCAGACAATGTAGTTCCTCACATAGCAAACAAACGATACCCGGTCTTTCACATCGACGACTCGTTCAGAATCAGGCGGTATAAGTCCGGACTCTTCCCAGATTTTTTTAAGGGTTTCTGGGGTAACCTCCCACATAGCATTTTTCGTAAAAATGCGCCTCATTCTCTTGAAGAAGAGGTTGTCATTTTTTGTCAGCATAAATTTCGGTTTAAAAGTAAAAGTTTGATACACTTTTATAACAAAAATCTTATTTTGTCAAACTATGCTAGTATCGCGCTTTAATGCTGAGAATTGTGGCAAAAATAGAGAGAATAGTTGCAATGATAGAAAGGATTTTTGCAAAGTCATTACTAATCACTGACATTACCCGCTTTGGCGCATACCATGCCCTGAGTTTTGCGTATCCTTTATTTGAAATTTGAAATTCTTCCCACGCACCGTTATGTGTTTTTATTACAGCACTATCATCAACAAGAAGATCAAGTGCGTGAACTATTTCTTGATCAGCTGGTGCTCTCCCTGTGCTATATGAAGCATAGTATCCACGAACAAGTAGCAGAAGTTCAGTCAAATGAATCTTCCCTCTTTTTGACTTCAAAACACTAAGAATAATAGTGGAGAGTTGCATAGCACTTTTGTGTACCAGCTGATACTCTGTATACACAAAGTATTATACTATATATAAAAAATATGGCAATATACCTTAGTGTATAGCGTCTCGCTTCAAATCTTCTTGAGGAATATCATCCCAAACGAGTATTTCCCAAAGGTCTTTTCGAAAGAGCCGTGCAGTGCGAGCACAGATAGTGAGCGCAGCGTTGTCCATCGGATTAAGATAGCTAAGTTTATTATATTCTGATGCTGTCAATTTCTCTCCTTGTAAAATATACGCGGCAATCATTTTGAGAAAAATACCGTGTGTGACCATAATAATCTGATTTTCTGGTCGCTTTGCAATATATTTCAATAATTTTTTTGCTCGCTCTTTAAGATCAACAAAATTTTCTTCATCAGAGTAACGAAAATTATCTTCGTGGTACCCTTTATCGATAAGATCAACAATTGCTCGTACCTCTCGATCATCACCCGACTTTCCAATGATCTCTTTTGGATTTCTTCGTTCAACAAGAAGATCGTTATACTCTATATCCATACCAAGCTCATCAGCAATTATTTTTGCTGTTTCTTTTGCTCGCTGAAATGGACTTGCAATAAGAACTTTTGGCTTTCCTTTTTCTTTAGGAAACCGTTTTGCAATTCGTTTTGCTTGCTCTATACCCTTCTCAGAAAGGGAACCATCAGGTCCCTGACGAATACCTTTTGCATTGAGAATTGTTTGTCCATGCCGTACAAAATAGATAACCTGCTTTCTCATGACTGTAGTATATCGCACAAAAGATTTTACTAAAACAAAAAGCTTCTCCTTAAAAAGGGAGAAGCTTTTTGTTTACTTACATATTATTTGATGGCATAGAAGGAGCACTTCCCATTTCGCAAGACTTGCAGTTCTTCTTGTGTGAGAAGAGTTCAACAAGTGCTGAAATACCAACGAGAATATATACTACCTTTGCAATACCTGAGTCCATTCCTCCAAGAAAACTTCCTACATCTTTTGAGAAAAGACCAAATGCGAGCCAGTTAAGGCCTCCGATAATAACCAAAATCCAAGTAACCTTATGTAAACCTTTCATACTAATTTTTTTGTTGTATTTGTATTAATCTAATAAATACCACTCCTTTAGTATACCACTTTTAGAAAAGTACATTTGTGTAAAACAAAACCCCATACAAGTATAGGGTTTTGTTTTAATTAAGCCTTAATACTGTCTGCGGTTTCTTTGTTCATGAATTTGAACATATTACCACCACAAACTGAGCACTTTCCTTTTGCAGAATATCGGCCGTTCTTTTCAGAAACAACGATATCTTTCATGACTTGCATCGTTGGCTTGTTATTAGCGTCACGACACTTCATGCACAATGCTTTGATTTCTACCATATTTATTGTGAGAACATTAATTAATTGCTTATATATGTTAATTATACCACATTTTGTTTAATTTGCTACCTTTTTCTGATAAGACCCTTTCTTTTTAGGCCATTCTTCAATTGAGCCAATACTTATCTCTATTGGATCTGCTTTTCTAAGACGGACTCCTTTTGGTACCAACGAGTAGTGCTCTACCTGACTGAGTGCCTCATCGATACCCCATAAATCCTCTTCTTCAAGTGGCCATGAGTCCTCAAAGTCTCTAAGATCAAGTGGTGCAGAATAACTTCGGAGTGTTTTTTGACCTTTACTATTGGTGTACTCATGAAAATATGAAAGTGCGAGCTCTCTGAGCGTCTTATAAATAGGATCTCTATATCGAAGCACTGCATGATTTGTTTTCGAGAGTGCCCCCCAGTACCCATCCTTCTGAAAGAGTGCAATGACATGCTCGAAATCATCTTTTGTTGTTTGTAGGTGCATAAGGAGGGGCTTATAGCCATGGGTTGAGAGAATATAGGCTCCAAGTATTGCAGCTTCTATACAATGAGCGCTCCCTTCTCGAAGAACACGAACTGGGGATTTGATGCGATCAACACCATCCCTCTCATGATTGATCGGAATCGTATTTAAAAAATCTTGCACCTGAAGAGGTGTTTTCAACTTTCGAATAAGCGAAAGTTCTTTTTTTGTCAGAGAAAACATAACCGTATTCTATCACCTACTGCATCGCGCTGTCAGAACAGTCAGTTTTTTGGAGATTAAAAGGATAAGAGATACTACTTGCATCAGCATACACATAGATACCTTCAGGAGATTTTTTCATTTCGCCAAAACCAGGCCTTGCAGTGTTCTCAGTAAAATCTATAAAGAGTTGTTCCTGCGCAGAAAGTCCTTCACTTTGTGTATTCCAGGTAGCACGGACAGTCGTCTGCTGGCCTTCTGAGAAAAGTGCGCCCTCAAAAGTACCAACCTTACTATCTTTCTCTGCAAAATAAGTGTTGAAGAAACCACTTACTTTTGCTGTTCCGTCAGTGTTAACGCCTTCGAGTACAACCTTTAGTTGCACCTTATCTCCTGCTTCTGTATTCCAAATATAGCAAGAGGCAATTTCTTTTGTATTATCGTCTGCTGGTGTTTGCGCTTTTTTATCAGTTTTTACAAAGCCGAGCACAATAACAAGCGCCACGGCGATTGAAAGTAAAATATATTTTGATTGCTTCATAAAGGAAAGTGTACACTACAGTGCTATTCTTCCAAAGAAACACCTTCATCACGAGTTTCAAGTTGTATTTTAAGATCACGAGCTTTTTGTACCGCATCGGTATTTTGCTGCAAAATACTTTTTCCTCCACTCCCACTAAAAAGATCACTACGAAGAATAAAGAAAATGATAGCACCAACAACAAGAAGTACTGTGAGAAGTCCTATATATCCACTCTGGTTATTCATA
>CAYOYW010000002.1:0-31913 GCA_964408305.1 uncultured Candidatus Saccharibacteria bacterium | reverse complement strand
AAACGGGTTCATGTGCTTTTAATTTTTTTGGTTATCAAATTTTTATCATTATAGCACCAATTTGATAAAAAGTCAACTACAAGACAAGTCTTTTGAGTGTTTTTTCTTTTCCTAAAATAGAGGCAATTTCAAATGGATCAGGAGACTTTTCCCTCCCTGAAAGCGCAACACGCATTGGCCAAAGAACATTGCCTTTCCCTTTTTCTTCAATAAAAGCCCATATTTTTTCTTTTATGGTTTCTTTATTCCATGCTGATTCAGAAAGATCACTCAGTAGTTCGCGCACATACTGTAGGTATTCCTTTGCAGTAGCAAGCCCATCTCCTTTCCACGGAAGCATCTCAAGTGAAACTGTTGGGTCTACAAAAAAATAATCAAATTCACCGACAGCGGATCCATCACTTCTTCCAAAGAGCGCTTTTACTTCACCAAAAGCACTGATCCGTTCTCGAATAAGTGGTTCAAGTTTTTTTAAAAGTTCGTGATGTTCTGGTTCGTCTTGCACAATGCTGCCAAAGAGCGCATGGTGCGCATATCCCCAAAATTCTTTTTGATCAAGTTTTTTAATGTATTCACGGTTAAACCAGTTAAGCTTTTCTTCATTAAATACAGCTCCAGCTTTTTGTACTTTTCCAAGATCAAAGACCTGCTCAAGTTCCTCTCGAGAAAAAATCTCCTGCTCTGTTCCTGGATTCCATCCGCAAAGACAGATAGCATTTAAAAGCGCACCGGGAAGATACCCTCGCTCAAGGTACTCCACAACAGGCACTGCTCCTTTTCTCTTTGACATTTTACTTTTATCAGGAGCAAGGACGAGCGGGAGATGAGCATAAGTTGGTATAGCAAAACCAAGTGCCTCATGAATCAATATTTGTCGTGGCGTATTTGCAATATGCTCTTCTGCGCGAATCACATGAGTTACCCCCTCATCGTGATCATCAACAACTACTGCAAGATGAAAAAGCGGTTCTTCAATATTTTTCGCAATAACAAAATCTCCAAGGTCTGTTGTGTCAGTTGTAATAGACCCGCGAATGAGGTCAGTAAAGGTAACTGCCTTATTAGGGTTACGAAAGCGAATGATATCCTTTATAACACCACTTCCATCTTTTGCTTCTTCACGAGAAATATAGGCCTTATCTTCGGCAATAAGTTTTTGGAGTATTTCTTTGTGGCGAGCAACATGTTCTGACTGAATATATTTTTCATCATAAGCAATACCGATCTTTTCAAAGACACTGAGTATTTCTTCTGTGTATACATCTTTTGAGCGCTCCTTGTCAGTATCTTCAATTCGAAGAATAAATTTTCCATCGTGCTTTTTTGCAAAGAGGTATGCAAAAAAAGCAGTTCTATAGCTCCCTGCGTGCATGTGACCTGTTGGGCTTGGGGCAAATCGAGTAACGACCTTGTTCATGGTGTTGATACTAACAAAAAAAGCGTTCTTTGACAAAAACGAGAGTGCGATTTACTTTTCGTGATCGAGCGCTATTTTAATCGCCTCTACTGCTATTTCTCGTGCAGCGTCTTCTTTGAAAAAATGCTTTGCATGCTCCACCATTGCTTTATATCGCTCAGGGTTACTGAGAATATCTTCTATTTCATTCATGAGTATTGAGGGGGTAAGGTTTGACTCTTCAATAACAACACAAGCACCGGTTCGTGCGTAATGGTAGGCATTTTTTCTTTGATGGTCTCCATGTGCAATTGCATATGGGATAAGAATAGAAGGTTTTCCCCACGCTGCTATTTCAAAAAGCGATGATCCAGACCTCCCTATAATAACCGTTGCTGCACCGCCAAACATCTTTGTCTCAACTTCACTCAAAAAAGGAAATGGTTTGTATCGAGTTCTCTTTACATCATCTCCAAGAATTACCCCCACATCACTTTTTATTTCTTCAAAATGGGCTTCACCTGTTTGGTGTAGCACTTGATATTTTTTAATGAGCTCTGGAAGGAGTTCAAGTATTGCATCATTAATCACCTTTGCTCCTTGCGAACCAGCAAAGATACCAATAGTTGGAAGGCTCTGGTCAAGCTCAAAGAATTGATACGCCCCCTCTTTTGCTGCCATGATAATACTGCGACGAACTGGTTGGCCTGTAATAGAAACTTTTTTTGCATCAAAATAACTTGCTGCCTCAGGAAATGAGAGTGCAACTTTCTGCGCAAACTTTCCAGACCAAAGACTCACTCGGCCTGGCACTGTATCAGACTCATGAATAATCACTGGAATACGGAGGAGACGGGCAGCAAAAAGCACCGGAAAACTCACATAACCACCCTTACTAATAACGACATCAGGATACAGAGCAAATACTGTAAAAAGAGCACGAATAACACCAAATACCATTTTAAAAAGATCTAGAAAATTTCTCAGAGAAAAATAGACGCGCAGTTTCCCTGCGGTGATAGGAACAAAAGAAATAAATTCTCGTTCGAGCGCTTCCGCATCATAGGGTGTATTTGATGCATAGTAGAGTGAAAGGTTTAGAATTTTTTCTTCATCAGCAATCTTATTAAGCTCTTCGGCAATCGCAATAAGTGGATAGACATGTCCTCCTGTTCCCCCGCCTGTCAGTAGTATTTTCATAGTAAAACCATTATAACTTATTTCTTTTCGTATCGAGAAATATTAAGAATAATGCCAACCGCAGCAAGTGCAAACATAAGCGCTGTCCCTCCCTGGCTAATAAAAACAAGTGGTACACCAGTAAGTGGAAAAAGTCCAACAAGGGAGGCGATATTTAAAAATGACTGCGCAAAAAGGAGTGTAATAAGCCCTACAACCAAATACCGAGCAAAAGTATCTGGGGCACGAAGTGCTATTTTATACCCACGAATTGCAAAGAAAACATAAAGTACAAGTAGCGTGAGTGTGCCAATAAAACCAAATTCTTCGCCGATCACTGCAAAAATAGAATCTCCTTGCGGCTCTGGTAGATAGTTAAACTTTTGAACACTTTGCCCAAGCCCTCTCCCGGAAATACCACCTGAACCTATTGCAATGAGTGACTGCTGGAGTTGATATGATGCCCCTCTTGGATCGTGCGCAGGATCTAAAAAAGTTTTGATTCTATCCATGACATACGGACGAACAAAAGCGAGCACCCCAACAGCAGTAATACCGATAGCAATAATAACTCCTATCTTTTTCCAAGAAACACCTGATGTAAAAAGCATCCCGCACGCTGCAGCGATAATAAGAATGAGACTCTTGGTGTCAGGCTGACGAAGCAATGCCCCTGCAACGACAGCAAGCATGACAAAAAGTGGCAAAATACGAAACTTTATATCTTCTTGCTGTTTCCTCGTCCAAGCAAGCCACGCAGAAAAGTAAATGACAAATGCAATTTTGAGTACCTCTGCTGGTTGAAACGAAACTGGTCCAACATCGATCCATCGTCGAGCTCCACCGTGAGCAAAACCAAGCCCTGGGATAAAAACAGCAAGTGTGAGAAGTAGTGACCCAAGAAAGAAATAGAAAGAATACTTACGCCAAAATGTGTATGGGATACGCGTACAGATCCAAAGAACAAGAAACCCTCCAATAAAACCAAAAACAATTTGACTGAAGAGTACCCCATAAAACTTTGTTTCGCTCCGTGCCAAAATACCAAGTGATGCTGAGATAAAGGAAAAGAGTCCAATACCTGCAATAAGAAGCACAATCCAAAAAAAGTATCTATCAAACGGTTTTTGCTTTTTTGTTATAAGATTACCTTCCATTGTTAGCTAATGAGGGCAATAACCACACCAATAATTGCACAAATCGTTGCAACGACCCAGTAACGCATGACTACTTTTGTTGCGGGCCAGCCAAGTGCTCGAAAATGATGATGGAGTGGGGCTATTTTAAACACTCTCCGTTTTCCAAAATATTTGTAGCTTACAATTTGTATGAGCGAAGATGCACTTGAAGCAACAAGTGGAAAAGCAATAACAGGAAGCACTAAGACAGTATCAGTTAAAAACGCAAATACCGTAAGAACAACCATAAGTCCCATAATGCCGGTTTCTCCCATATAAAATCGAGCAGGAGCAATGTTAAACCAAAGAAATGCGAGAATACCTCCTGAGATAACAGCAGAGAGTGCAGCAATATCAATCATCTGTTTTCCAAATGCTATTGCTGCATAGGCCGCAAAAATAATTGCAAGTACTCCCCCGGCAAGTCCATCAATACCATCAATAACACTTGTTGAAAAAACAGCAACAAGAACAAGAATAAAAAAAGGAATGAAGAAAGCACCGAGAAACAAAGTTGTGTGGGTAAATGGAAGCGCAATACCGACCATACCGACTTTGAAGTAAAGCCATGAAGCAATAAGCGCACCAATTAAAACGATAGTTGCAATCTTTGTATATCGATATGAAATGGCATCTTTTGCACCACGAATTTGCTTTGCGTCATCAATAAGACCAAGGAATGCTCCAAAAAGAAGCGAACCGAGCGGAATCAGGGTCTGGCTTTTGCTAAAAAAATCCAGCTTGAGAGAAAGTTCTGAAGGAAAGAGTTTTGAAATAAGCCACATAAGACTTATAGAAAGAAGTACGGAAAGCCAGATAACAATACCTCCAACTCGTGGCGTAGAGACTTCTTCTTTTGCGTTATTGATTTGTTTAAATGCTTCGTTGGTAATCTCACTATCATCACTGCGAGCTTTCTTTTTCCAAAGCTTGTATTTGTACATATATGTTGTGAGTGTCGGGGTAAGTAAAATCCCGAGCGCAAAAGTAAGTGCAGTGGGCAAGAAAATTTTTACAACATTTAAAATCATATTATTCGTTCGTTACTCCTTGTTGGGTAAGTAATGTTTTTATTTTGTCTGCTGTTGCTCTGTACTCAGGAAGTTCCTCTACTTTTGAAACACCAAAATGCTCGAGCATGGTAAGTGTCGGGTAATACCCAACCGCCCTGCCTGTCCCACGAGCCTCAATAATGCCTCTCATAGAAAGAGCTCGCAACGAATACGACACATTGACCCCTCGAATAAATTCGATTTCAGCTTTTGAGATACCAGGGCTGTACGCAACAATAGAAAGTGTTTCCGCGCTTGCCTTAGAAAGCTCTTTTGAGAGTTCTTCTTTTCGAACTTGTTCAATCAAAGCACTTTGTTCATTTCGAGTAGCAAGTGTTACAACAGCACCGTCTCGAACAAGCATTATACTGTGCCCCTCAAGCGACTGTTCAAGCTCTGCTAATGCTTTTTCTATGTCAGACTCTGAAACAGAAAGGCGAACAGAAAGCGCTTTTGTTGTGTAAGGATCTGCTGTTGCAAAAAGCAGTGCTTCTATTTGTTGTGCAATATTATTCATCATATTCACTTGTATCAGGAGAGCCCACCTGCTGAGCTTGTGTCTGAGAGGAAAGGCTGATTGTGCCAAAACCTTGCTCTTGCTGTGCTTCAATAAGTCCCCTTCGTACCAACTCTAGCATACCAAGAAACGATACAATCACATAGACTTTTTTTGATTTTTCGTCAGCATCTGGTGAGTGCACAGCAATGGCATCAAAGGTGGTAGTAAGCGCTGTTTGAATTCGTTCATGAAGTGTGTCGAGCACTTCTCTAAGAGAAATTGTTTTATAGACTCTGGTTTCAGCTATTTTTGGTTTTGGTGGAGGAACTTTCACCAGCGCACCAAGAACAAGCGAAGAAAGATCAGCTGCCGAAAGGGTTGGGTCAGGTGCAAAAACAACACCTTTTGATCGGGGCACTCCTTCAAAAGCAATTTTCTTTCCATATTTTTGTGTTAACCATTTCGCTGCCTCAGTAATAATTTGATAGAGTGCAAGTCGCCGTTCAAGATCAGAAATAGAATCTGACTCCTCTGAGGTGAGTTCAAGATTTGGGAGAAGGGATCGCGCTTTGATAAGGAGCAAGGTTGCAGCAACAGAGAGAAATGAAGCAACATGCTCTGGGTGCATTCCCTTTTGTTGGATATAGGCAATAAAGTCATCAGTAACTGCTGCAAGAGAAACATCGTTTACAAAAAGTTTTCTCTTTTCAACAAGCTCAAGCAAAACCTCAATCGGCCCCTCAAACTGTTCGTGTTTTATTTGAAATTGAGCAGTTTCTGTTTGCATGAATGAACATAGTATAGCTGAATTAAGCTATAATTCTATTCTCTTTATAAAAAACTTGACATAGCTATTTATATATGTTAAAATTCACACAAATAAAATTACTATGAACGATGATATTTTAAAAATCGCTGAAAACTTAACCTCTATTATTAACGCGGAAATGCCGGCAAATAAAAACGAGGCTTCGTCTTTTTTGCAAAAACTCAATGAGAGACTTCCCGAAAGCCCAAGGGTTGTACGAACAATCTTTGAGGATGTGTACAAAAAGAAGTTTGGAGAAAAATACGGATCTTAAACAAACAAGAACCCCTGCGAACCAGGGGTTCTTTTATTTCTTTTCTATTTTCTTAAGGACAATATGAAGCTCATCAAGTTGTTTTTGAGACACCTCGCTCGGTGCGTGCATCATCGGATCCTTTCCTTCACCTGTCTTTGGAAAAGCAATCACCTCACGAATGTTTGGTTCATTGAGAAGGAGCATTAGTAGACGATCAAGCCCCCACGCAATACCACCATGTGGTGGTGTCCCTGTCTTAAAAGCGTGGAGCATGTGGCCAAAGTTTGCCTCGATATTTTCCATACTGTGCCCAAGTATTTCAAAGACTTTTGAAAGTGCTTCATAGGTATGATTTCTTATTGAACCACCGCCTATTTCATAACCATTCAAACAAATATCGTACTGGGTAGTGAGAATATCTCCAATATTTTTCTTTTCCATAAGGTTTTCCATATGCTCTGGAATAGGTCTTGAAAAAGGATTATGGGTATAGGTCCACGCACCGGTCGCGTCTGGGTTATCACTTTTTTCAGTCGCTTCAAAAAATGGAAAATCAACAACCCAACAAAATGCAAGGAGGTTTGGGTCTTCCTTATCCTCTCGTATATCTGGTCTATCACTCCTATATTTTTCCATTGCTTCTTTGTATGAAATTTTTGGAAATGGAATCTGCTGGATCCGTTTTTCCGGGAAAAGTTTTGTTACGATATCGATAAGAAGCGCTTCGTTGAGTGCCATCACTTCATCGCGCTCTACAAAACTCATTTCCATATCAAGCTGAGTAAACTCTGGCTGCCGATCACCCCGAGTATCCTCATCTCGCATACACTTTGCAATTTGGAAGTACCGCTCAATACCTCCTGCCATGAGAAGCTGCTTGTACTGCTGTGGAGACTGCGGGAGCGCATAAAAGCTCCCTGGATATATACGAGATGGAACAACATAGTCTCGCGCCCCTTCAGGGGTACTCTTGGTAAGTAGTGGTGTTTCTACTTCGATAAACTTTTCTTTGTGTAAATAAGTTCTAATATGGTTGATAACTGCATCACGAGCTCGTACATTCCTTTGCATGCGAGCGCTTCGTAGATCAAGATAGCGATGTGCGAGACGCACTTCCTCATTCACCTCTTTCGTATCAACATTTACCTCAAATGGAAGCGGCTCTGCGTTGTTTAAAATTTTGATACTCGTTACCTCAAGTTCGATATCACCATTTTGTTTATCAGCAACAATATTTCGTTCAGGTCTTTTGTTAACAACACCTTTTACTTCCACAACGCTCTCAGGACGAGCAGTCTTTGCCACCTCTATCACTTCAGCACGATTTGGGAGCACTACACCCTGAACCATCCCTGACATATCTCGAAAGTCAAAAAAGACCATTTTACCCTGGTCACGACGGACATCTACCCAACCTTTGATAAGCACAGTTTCTCCAGACTTTTTTGCGAGGTCTCCTATATAAGTTCGTTCCATAATCACCCCATTCTACTTCAAAGCAAGCAATAAAAAAAGCCCCGGAATCTTCCGTGGCTTTATACCTTAAAACAAAAACCTAATAACCTGGTTGGTTCAGCGTTCCCTTGATAACTCCTGAACCAATATTACATTCGACCCTCGGGTTGTTGCTCGGAGCAGCAGCACGAGAGATCTTTATGTAATAGATGGTATTCGGGTTGTTATCCACCATGATGTGGAAAACAAGTTTTTTTCCCGTTGAAGGGAAGAACTTGTTTGGCTCTGTACCCTTGAAAACTTGTACTCGCAAATCTACATTTGTTTCTATCGTTACCCAAGGTGTCGCACTGGTCACCTTGAAATAATCGATATCGAGGAATGTTTCAGTAATAAAAGTTTTCTGTACACCGGCACTGAGGAGGACTGCATGGTTTTGATCAGGAATGTCATCATCCCTTCTGCCTAAGGCTTGATCAAAGATACTCAAATCATTTTGTTCCTGAACACATCCGTTACCTCCCGGTATAAAGGGTGTGCCGATAAACGGAGTACACAGCTGCCCTTGGAACGGGTTGCCCATGAAGGTACACCATGAAAGCTCTCCGTACCCTTCCTGCATCGGAAGGTATTCCAGAACAAGGTTACAGTTCTGATCATACTGTGCCTGGTGATAACACCCAAGGGTATGACCAAACTCATGTACCACGCCTCGAGCGACTGTTTCCATCTTCGTATAGTTTGAGGTGAACACGAAGAAAGGAGTCGCGGGATTTGTTACCCAATACCAACTGGATATGTATGCTATCCCTGTCCAGTTAGTACCGAAGTATTGGCTGGTAGGAGTTAAAATACACATCATCCGTTCTGCAGGATTTGCGGCGTCATAAATAGCTCTACTGTTTGTAACCTTAACATTCCACGGATTCAGCATCTTCTGTAAAGTTGAAACAACTGCATTGATGCTGTCAGGTGTATAACCTGCGGAGGGAAAAGTATATGGTCCGTTTGTGTTCCAAACAGTGCCGGCAACATATTCCCCATCGAAATCCAGGTACAAAACCTTTTCAGTACCCTGCGTATTTGTAATTCCGAGGTTTTTTCTGAGCACCAACCCTTGATTGGTCAGCTCGGGATTTTGGAATATGGGACAATGAAAACCACTGTCCGAAGTAGTGGTTGTTTGCACCACCGCTACCTCTTTTCTTTTTGAAACCTCCACTTTCTCGCAACCTGTTGCCAGAAAGATGGTCACTGCAAGAGCAGCTACAGTAAGATTTTTTTTCACTACTTGTTAGGGTTTATTGTTATTGTTTAAGAACTTTTTTTAACTTTAAGAATCTAGTACCATTCTATCACAAAAAACCTATTTTGTCAAATGACGATTAGCTTCTTTTCCGTTGAGTACAAGATAGTACTTATCAAGAGTAATATACTTCTCCAATACCTCCTTAATTTCCTCACTTTTATAGGTCCGGCGATAGTTATAAATATCTGGATATGGGCCGTAGAGAGGGTTCTCAGCTGGGTATAAGGCATCGTAATCTACGGTGTCTACCCAGTCAGAAGATTGTTGTGTATTTCGGTGTGCAGAAAACCAAAGTGTGTCTATTTTGTCATCTATCTCTTTCTGACTAATCCCCTCCTTAAGTAATTCTTCGTAACACTCTTTTATTGCTTCAATTGCTTCTTCCAC
Source organism: uncultured Candidatus Saccharibacteria bacterium (assembly GCA_964408305.1). Lineage (GTDB taxonomy): Bacteria > Patescibacteriota > Minisyncoccia > Phycocordibacterales > UBA9973 > UBA4124. The sequence goes on along the minus strand of CAYOYW010000002.1, from coordinate 22,394 downwards.
TTTATCAGTGGGAACACCGACCTGAGTCCCGGTATAAGAAGTGTTTTTATTAAAAGACATCGTTGGCCTTCCTATACCATATGCCAAGCCTTTTTCAGTTCTGATTTTTTTATAAAAACGAGAGGTAATGCCATCATGTGCAAAACGGAGTGCAAAATTAAGTAATGATGTTTCTCTTGTTTCATCTTTTGGCGCAAGAAAGAAAAAACCAATATTTGTCTGTGGAATATCTTGTTCATAAATAACAGGAGTATAGTCAGTGATTGGTAGTGGGTCTTCAGGAAGTTCATGCTTTTTACCATGAAGTAAAGGTACTGTCGAAAATGTCTTTTCAATATCTTGCCATGAGCAACCACCAGAAATAACGAGTACCATATTTTCAGCAACACAATAGGTCTCAAAAAAATTTTGGAGATCATCGCAAGTAACGGCTGAAACTGATTCTTTTGTGCCAAGTGTTTGTCTGTTCCAAAGAGTACCATTTGCAAAATGTCTCGCGACATACCAATAAGAATCATAAGCGGGTTTAGAGCGAGCTCTTTCTATTTCAGAAATAATAATTCCCTTTTCTTTTATCAGGGCTTCTTCAGTAATATGTAGTTCTTTCAAGGCATGCGTAAAATACTGCTTTACATTCTCAAGATGATCAACAAGTGCAACCTCACATTCAACAGACATATAAGTACCTCCTGTTGTTGCATTCCAGTAGCCACCGATAGACTCAAGTAATCCTGAAAATGCTTCCTTTGAAAGTTCTTTTGAACCAGAAGCAATGACATGTTCGGTGAAGTGTGCAAGCCCCTCTTTTCCAACGGGATCAAAGATAGCCCCCGCGCGCATCATAATTTTTGCATTGATAGGAGCAAAAGGTTTTTCAATAAAAACAACTCGAAGGCCATTCGAAAGAATTCCTTCGTAACGAGTCACCCCAAAGTCTGACAATGAATAGTTGTTCTTTTTCATAACAGAATCTACATATTATTTCTTTACAGCAATTATGTCCATATGATGCCAGTGTTTCGCCTTGTAATTAGGATTGTTTTTATATACAGCTTTCATCTCTCTAGTCTCCTCTGATTCATCTGCTTCATAATCGTGCAAAGACTTTATATCAAAATCTTCTTTCAACAAATCTAAGTTTTCTTTGGTCAAAATATATTTAGTTTCAGTCTCATAGTTCCAGTCGTCATGTTCGCCGATAAAATCTGCACACAATACACCACCAGACTTAAGTGATTTTTTAATTTTTTTCATAACAAAATCAAATCTATCTTTGTGGATATGAAATAGTATTCCCTGAGCATTCACTAAAGAAAAGTGTTCTCCTGGAAATTCAAACTCTCCTATTCTTCCGTTAAACATTGTCAACTTAGGGTCATTTAAATCTTTAGCCAATCGCTCTGATTCAGAAGAAATATCTACAGCAGTTACCTCAAAACCATTCGAAAGAAGGAATTTCGTATCTCTCAAATTTCCTGCCCCAATATCAAGAGCGAAATCTTTTTTCTCACAATAACTTATCGCTTCTTCAAGATTTTTTGTATGCCCTTTTTCTCCAATAAGATCATAGTACTCTTTCCAATCCCAAGGTTTATTTTTATTATTTTCTTCTGGTATTTTTTCCATATTATTCACTCTCCAAATATCGATTAGCTTGCATAGTATAGAGCTCAGCATAGCGACCTTTTTGAGACATGAGTTCTTTGTGATTTCCAAGTTCTTTCAATTCTCCATGTTCAATAACTGCAATCTTATCTGCGTTCTTCACGGTACTAAAACGGTGAGAAATAAGTACAACCGTCTTCCCTTCCATTTTCGTTTCAAGTACTTCAAATATTTTTTCTTCAGCAACAGCATCAATAGCAGAAGTTGGTTCGTCGAGGATTGAGATCAAAGAGTCGCGATAAAAAATTCGAGCAACCGCAATTCTTTGGTGTTGACCTTTTGAAAGCTCAACACCATCTTGGAAACCTTTCCACAGCAATTGGTCATACTTTTTAGGTAGCTCCTCAATAAAACTATCTGCGCCAACTATTTTCGCTGCCTGCATAACTTTCTCATCATTAATCGGATCATCCGGTTTTGAAATGGCTATGGACTCTCTCACTGTTAAACTATAGTTTGAATAATCTTGGAAAAGTACACCAAGGTAGTCACGCCAATAATCCAAATCAATATCTTTTAAATTGACACCGTCTACTAACACCTCACCTTCTGACGGATCATAGACACGACATATAAGCTTTACGATCGTTGTTTTTCCTGCTCCATTTTCACCTACAATTGCTAACTTCTGTGATGCTGGAACCGTGAAGGAAATATTTTTAAGTACATATGTTTCTGTATCAGGGTAAGCAAAAGAAACATTAACAAATTCGATAGTAGGAGGAGTCCTCCATAGTGGTTTTAATGCGTTTTCCTTATTCATTAGTTTTGGTTTAATATCAAAAATATCAAACCAATATTTTACGTACCGAGATTGTTCAATAAATTTTGCATAGTCACTAAAAAAGCCTTGTGTTGTAGATAGAAATCTCTGATAAGAAGTAAAAGCGAGAAAGAGAGATCCTATAAGGAAACTACCATTTATTGTTTGATACGTCACAAAAGCAACTACAGAAATTAAACAAATTGTTTCAAAGATATCAGCAAAAACTGTTGCGATGGACTCATGTTTTGAAAGTTTTATGACCTGATTATCATACTTAGTCGTAATAGAAATAATTTGTTTTTTAAAAAGATTCTTTAATTTGAATAAAAATACCTCAATAATTTTTTTCGAATCACGAAAATGATGTAATCTATCGAGTTCTATTCTTGATTCATCTGTGTTAATCCATGTTAAATTGAAAAGTCTTTTTCCATACGTTTCTTCGATAAAGTAATATGGCAGTGCTCCCGCAAGAGCAATAAGAACTAAATATGGGTGAATATGAAATAACACGATACCTGCAGTTATAATTGCAGCAATACCTCTAATTACTCGAGGTGCCCAGTACGTAACATTATTGATTGATCCAGTCCCCCACTTACTTGCACGATCTTTCTTCTTTTGGAATTCAGCGCTTTCAATTGTTCCAATATCAAATGTAGAGTAGACATCAACAAGATGGAGGTTAACCTTTGTGCCCAAACGAGTCCTCAAAATAGTACTCGCAAGTGCATTGAGATTATTAATTATAGCTGGGACAAAAAACGATACACTCAAGAATATAGACTGCTTAATCAATATATTTGTTACTCCAAGATTAAATTGTTTTATTCTAATAATTTCATTAATGATAGTAGAAAAGGAAACCAATTGAAGGAAGACAAAAACAGCACTTATGATATTAAGTATTAAAACCAGACTAAAGGACCAGGGTTCTCTTTTCCAAGCAAAAACCATTGTTCTCCAGGCTGTTTTTAATAGCACTTTATAAGAGTCTTTTTCTATTTTTTCCTCCATATATTAGTTGGTTAATCCTGTTGCTTCGTACACCGCTTGAAGTTTTTGCATTGCTACTTCATTTGCTTTCACTGCTCCCTGAAGAAGTATTTCTTCTACAAGTTTTGGGTCGTCTTCGTATACTTTGCGTCGCTCACGCATCGGAGCAAGGAAATCAATAATATCTTTAATAAGCATTTTCTTTGCGTCTCCATACCCAAGCCCTTTTGAGTAACTTGCTCTGAGCTCTGCCGAAGGGTTAAAAAGTTTGTGTATTTGGTATAGCACCAAGTCGTCTGGATTTTTTTCTTCATCTTTTCCTCTTGAATCTGTCGCAATACTCATGACAGCTTTGGTGATTTCTTCGTCGGTTGCAGAGAGTGGTATTGTGTTACCATAACTCTTACTCATCTTTTGACCATCTGTACCAGGAACAGTCTCAACAGTTTCAAGTATTAATTCTTTTGGAAGTTTAAAAACCTCTCCATAGTGGTTGTTAAACTTCTGAGCAATATCTCGAGTGTATTCTACATGTTGCTTTTGATCTTTTCCGACAGGAACAACATCGGTGTCATAAAGCAAAATATCTGAAGCCATAAGTACTGGATAAATAAATGTACCGGTTGTAACCTCTTTCTTTTTATTTTCTGCATCTTTAAAAGCGTGAGCTCTCTCGAGGTATGCATTAGTAACAAAATTAGAAAATATCCAAGCAAGACTAGTATGCGCTGGAACATCTGATTGTTTGAAGATGGTAACTTTTTTAGGATCAAGCCCAGCAGAGAGGTAATCGAGTACAAGGTTTTTTGTGTCAGCAATAAGTTTTTCTTTTTCGGGAAGACCAGTCAGAGAATGTATATTTGCAATAAAAATAAAGCACTCATAATCATCTTGAAGATCAACAAACTGTTTTAATGCTCCAAAATAGTTTCCTATGTGAATACGGCCAGTAGACTGCATGCCTGAAAAGAGGCGTTTTTTTGTTCCGGTAGATGTGGAATTCATGTGCATATAGTACCAAAAATGGTGGATTTTTCACAGGTTGGCAAGGTGCTACAATCTAGTCACATGGCAAAACAAAACAGTCTCTCAGAACTCCGTATTCCACCTCACTCTCTCGAAAGCGAGCAGGCTGTCCTTGGTGCACTGATGCTGCGCCCTGCAGCACTTCACGAAATCAGCGATCTCATTGCCCCAGAAATGTTTTACGCAAAAAAGCACGCAACCATTTACCAAGCAATGCTTGATCTTTCGGCAAAAAGCGAGCCTATCGATGTACTCTCTGTCTCAGCAAAGCTCAAGGAGAAAAAACAGCTCCAAGAAATAGGCGCAAACACTTATCTTAACGAGCTAATGACAGCAGTACCTTCAACAGTAAATATCAGACACTATGCGGATATTGTGTACAAAAAGCATATCCTCCGAAGTCTCATTGACGCATCAGAAGCAATTGCGAGTCAAGCATACGCTGAATCTGACCAAGAAGTCGGTGACATACTCGATGCTGCAGAAAAACTTATCTTTCGAGTCTCTTCAAATATGAGTGTAAAGAACGGTTTTGTATCTATAAAACAAGGACTCATTGATACGGTCGAACAAATAGAATACCTCCGAGAGCACAAAGATGAGGTTCGTGGCGTTCCAACTGGTTTTCCTGATATCGACAACCTTCTTGCAGGCCTCCAAAAGTCCGACCTTATTATCCTCGCTGCACGACCTTCTATTGGTAAGACTACTTTTGCGCTTGATATTGCTCGTAATGTTGCACTTTCAGGAAGAGCGGTTGGTATTTTCTCTCTTGAAATGAGTGCCGGACAACTCGTTCAAAGAATGCTCTCTGCTGAGAGTCGTGTTGATGCGTGGAGTATTCGCACTGGACACGGCCTTTCCCCTGCGCACTTTGATACACTCCAAGAAGCAGCGAGTCGTCTCCAAAAAGCGCCTATCTATATTGATGACCAAGCTGGAAACTCTATTGTTAAAATGCGTGCAGTTGCTCGGCGCTTAAAGAGTGAGCATGGACTTGCCCTTATTGTGGTTGACTATCTCCAGCTCATCCACGCAAGCAAAAACTATGACAACATGGTAAACCAAATTACTGAAATATCTCGATCATTGAAACAGCTTGCTCGAGAACTCGATGTTCCAGTACTTGCACTCTCACAACTCTCTCGTGCAGTTGAGACTCGTGGTGGCCGCCCTCGCCTTTCTGATCTTCGAGATTCTGGATCTATTGAACAAGATGCTGATGTCGTGATGTTCCTGCACCGAGAAGACCGTTACAAAGAACAAGCAGAAAAAGATAACATTGTAGAGGTTTTGATTGAAAAGCACCGAAACGGTGCTATTGGAAAAGCAGACCTCCTCTTTGATGCAAAAACAACAACACTTATCAGTATAGATAAGCAGCACATGCCACAAAAAGCAAAGTCGCTCGATGATTTCTAAGACAATTACCAAGTTTATAAAGTTTTAGCTACAATAGAAGTGTGAACGATCATATAGAACAACTAACTCGCCTCTTTCTCAAGTTTCCTGGTATTGGCGCTCGACAAGCAAGACGCTTTGCTTACTTTATCCTCTCTCAACAAGAAAGCTATGTAAAAAGCCTTGCAGGAGCACTTCTTGATGCAAGAGCACAAGCACATACCTGCACTCGATGTTTTCGTATTTACGAAGGACATGAAGGGTTGTGCCACCTCTGTGGTGATACAACAAGGAACCAAGAAACGTTGGTTGTTGTGGAGAAAAGTACCGACATCGAAGCGTTTATGAAGACTGACTATCACGGGCTCTTTTTTGTGCTCGGCAGTCTCATTCCTATTGTGCAGAAACATATCGTAGAAGGGACCAATGCAAAAGCGCTCGTTGAGAGAATAAAAAAAGAGCGTAACACAGAAATTATTTTAGCATTTCCGCTCACCCCAAACGGAGACCATACTGATGCTGTTGTTCGTGAACTTTTGGCACCTCATGCATCACAAATAAGCAGTCTCGGTCGTGGACTCTCCATAGGTACAGAACTTGAATATGCAGACCCTGCTTCTCTCTCAGCTTCGCTTAAAAAGAGAGAATAAAAAAACTCTGCTATCTGAGCAGAGTTTTTTTATTTGATTGCGGTGATTACTACTTTAAAGTATGGCTGTCGATGACCATTCTTTTTTGTGTAGCGAGATTTCTGTTTATACTTGAGTACAACAACCTTTTGTGCTCGAGCAATGAGGTCTATCTTTCCTTCTACTACTTTCCCTGAGAGTACTGGTGTTCCGATTTGAGTATCCTTTCCATCATCAATAAGAAGTACTTGATCAAAAGAAACAGTGTCCCCTTTTTTAAAGTCGCCTTTTAGCTTTTCAATTTTAATAGCGTCACCAACAGAGACCCGGTACTGTTTCCCACCTGTCTTGATGACTGCAAATGTGCTTGAGTCTGCTTTTTTGGTTGTTTTCTTTGCTGTTGCCATAGAAATAGTGTTGCGAAAAGCATTATACCGAAATACCTATATTTTGCAACTTGTGCGGGGGTTGGTACAATAGAAGCATGATTTCTCGCTATAGCTACCGCGATATTACCTGGATTGACATGGAAAGTCCTTCAAGAGAAGAGGTACTCCATATTATGGAGGAGTTCTCTATCCCTTCCCTCGTCGCAGAGGAAGCAATATCGAGTACATTGCACGCAAAAGTTGAACTGTACGATGCACTTATCTACATGATTTTACATTTCCCTCCTTCACGAGTAGGGAGTGATCGAAATACTGAACAAGAGATTGATTTTATTATTGGAGAAAAGTTTCTTATTACTGTGCATTATGAAAATATTTATTCCATAGAACAATTTGCAAAATCTTTTGAATCACAAAATGGTTTCCATCAAGAGAGTAAAGTATTAAATGGCGGCTTTCTTTTCATCAAAATGATGAAGCAATTTTATCAGCACTCACTCCATAAACTCGATGATCTTACAAAGGTCATCAAAGAGATTGAGTACTATATCTTCAATGGACATGAGGACAAGATGGTAAAGAAGATTTCAGATACTGGAAAGAAGCTGCTTGACTTCAAACAAGCACTCCGTTTCCACAAAGATATTCTCCGCTCCTATGTAGCCGCAAGTATAAAACTCTTTGGCGAAGATTACCGCTATTACGCTGAAATTATTACTTCTGAATTTAATAAGGTCGAGAGTCTCCTTGAAAGCAATAGAGATGCTCTCGCTGAACTCCAGAGAACAAACGACTCTCTCCTTTCAACAAAAACAAACGATATTATGCGCACTTTTACCATTATGACTTTCGTTATGATGCCACTTACTATTATTACTGGGGTCTTTGGGATGAATACTTCGGATGCTCTCACCTTTATCCAAACAAAAAATGATTTCTTCCTTGTCATTGCCGCAATGACAACAACCGGGCTCATTATGTTTCTTTTCTTTAAACTCAGAAAATGGCTCTAAATCAAAATGAAACTCTATAACACAAAATCAAAAGCCATAGAAGACCTTGTCCCACTCAAAGAAGGTGTTATTTCACTCTACGCGTGCGGCCCTACTGTGTATGACAAAACACATATCGGCCATATGCGAAAGTATATTGGGGATGATCTCTTAAGGAGAACGCTCACTGCTTTTGGATACAAAGTCACCCATGTTATGAACATTACTGATGTTGGTCATCTCTCCGATGATGGTGATAGTGGTGAAGATAAACTTGAAAAAGGTGCACAAAAAGAAGGAAAAAGTGTCTGGGACATTGCGAAAAGCTATACCACACAATTTGAAGAAACAATGAAAGCAGTCGGTGTTCTCCCTCCATCAATAGAGCCAAAAGCAACAGACCATGTTCCCGACATGATAATCCTTATTCAGAAACTTTTTGAAAAAGGCTTTGCCTATGAGACGGCACAAGCCGTCTACTTTGAAGTATCAAAAGACAAAGCGTATGGTTCCCTCTCAGGTCAAAAGCTTTCGGAAAAAGAGGTTGGCGTTCGAGATGAAGTGGTTGAAGATAGTGAAAAAAGAAATCCTGCTGATTTTGCACTCTGGTTTAAGCGAGTTGGGAAATTTAAAGACCACACCATGCATTGGCCTTCCCCTTGGGGAGATGGTTTTCCTGGGTGGCATATAGAATGCTCTGCAATGAGTATGAAGTACTTGGGAGAAACTATCGATATTCATACTGGCGGCATTGATCATATTCCTGTACACCACGAAAATGAGATTGCACAAAGCGAATGCGCAACAGGACATGAGTTTGTAAGATGTTGGGTTCATCACGCATTTCTCACTGTTGACGGAGAAAAAATGTCTAAGAGCAAAAATAATTTTTATACACTCGAAGATATTATTGCCCGAGGAATAGACCCGCTCGCTGTGAGACTGCTGTGCATGCAGACAAGTTATAGAAAACCGCTAAACTTTACCTGGGAAGCATTAGAAAATGCAGAGACACAATTGAAAAAAATCCGAAAATTTGCTCGCCTCCAAACAAAGGTAGGGGCAGTACTACCCTTCTATGGAGCTAAGTTTAAAGAAGCACTTTCTTCTGACCTAAACACGGCAGTAGCACTTTCTGTTGTTTGGGAACTTCTTGATGACAAAGCTTCTCCTTCTGAAGATCTCTGGGCAACGCTTTTAGATTTTGACAAAGTCTTGGGACTTGGGCTGGAAAAAGTACAAAAGAAAGTTATATCTGATGAAGCAAAAGTTCTTGTGGAGAAACGAGACGCTGCCCGAGCGGCAAAAGATTTTACCCTTTCCGATTCACTTCGAAAAGAACTTGAAACACTTGGATACGAAGTGAGTGATACACCAAACGGAACAATGCTTAGTTAGGATAAGAACCTCTTGCAGGAATCTCTACAATGAAGCTAGACCCCTTGCCAAGCCCTGGGGACTCGATAGTTATCTCACCTTTGTGAGCTCGAGCAATTTCTCGAGCAAGATATAGTCCAAGTCCACTCCCTCCGGTATTCGTTTTTCCGCCTTCACCACGACTAAATTTTTCAAACAACTTTGCTTTTGTTTCAGGAGAAATACCCATACCACTGTCAGTAACAGAAAAAACGATCTTGTCTCCCATCCTCTTGAGAGCAAGTTTTACAAAACCCTTCTCTGTGTACTTAATACTATTATCGGTAAGATTGAGAAATACTTGTTTGAGTTTTGTTGGATCAGCATTAACTGTAAAAGTATCATGTTTATCCATCTCAAGCGTAAAATTGAGCTTTTTGTTTTCTGCAGGAATTTTCATTTCTCCATAGAGCGTCTCAACAAGTTTTGAAAGCTCTGTCGGCATAAACTCGTATTTCATACCACCCTGCTCTATCTTTGAAACATTGAGGAGATCTTCTACGACATTCACCAACCCTTGCGCAGAAGTGTAGATACGCTTTACTGCTTCGTCCTGTTTTTGTTCAAGTTGACCAAACGATCCTTCAAAAAGCATTGAGGCATACCCCTTGATAGCAGTGAGTGGACTACGGAGCTGATGAGAAGCAAGTGAGAGAAACTCTGTTTTTAGCTTATCAAGCCCTTTGAGTTTGTCATTTGCTTCTGCAAGGCCAAGGTTTGATCGTTCAAGCTGGAGACTAAGTTCTTGAAGATGTTCTCTTTGAGAAACTTCTCTTCCAATACTTTTTATAAGCAAAACACCAAAGGCTATTGCAATTAGAAATGTCACGATGACAACATAGTGAATGACTGTTAGGTTGTTAATAAATAGAAGTGAGAAAATAAGAGACCAAAGTGCGCAGACGAGGAGCTGCCCCGAGACAACATGGGCGCTAAATGTTTTATATGTTGCAATCATATAACCAACGAAACCAACAAAAAGAAGCATCCCAAGTGGGCCGATAAGGTTTATTTCGTAGTTCTTAAACAACTCACCATACACATTTGATGCCGAAAAAATAAAGAGAAAAAGTATCATTCCTGAAGTAATAAGGGTAACTCTTTTTTGAAGATCAGAGTCTTGAATTACTTTTTTGTAGACAGTCTTTCCAAGATACCCAATCCAAACAATGCACAAAAGCTCAAGGCCGTATATGTAATACCAAAGAGGCCCAACAACACCCTGACAATTACCAATATCATAAGCTTTTACGTTAAAGACTGTAGGAGTAAGAACTAGAACTGGTATATAAAGAAGAGAAAGTATTATTTTTTTTCTAAAGGAAATATCTTTTTGATTAACAAAAACATCAACAAAATAAACTGAAAGTAAAAAAATAGGTGCTTCAAAAATACCAAGGAGCTGCCACGAAAAATGAATTAAAGGATTTGGGGCAGCAATCCAGGCAATAAGAATCGCAATAACCCAAAGTGAGAAAAAAACACTGATACCAAGAAAAAGTTTACCAACAAGAGATCTTTTATCTTTTATAAAAATAAAAAGCCCAAGCGCAATAGAAATCACCACAACAGGAATATACGCGTAATACAAGAGAACGGGAGCAATTGAGAGATCAAACAAGCCCAAGAAAGACGGTATTGAATCAGAACAAAGGTTTGTTAAGAGAGATTGCATAGATAAAAACTACTCGGATTCAACAACTGTGTAACGAGTATCAACGAGTGTTCTCTTACCAGTAATAAAGATACTGCTAGCAGCAATAAGAAAAAGTGCAATGAGCAAGATTGAATTCTTCCTATTTTCCATTATAATCCTAATTGTACATGAGAATACTGTTCATATCAAACGATCTGGTTGCTGGGAATCTCGCAAAAATACTCGTCGAAGAGGGGCATGAAGTAAGGCTATATATAGACGAAAAGGCTCGCAGAGAAAATTTCAATCACATTGTCCCGAAAGTAGAAAATTGGAAAAATGAGCTCAGTTGGGTTGGCAAAGATGGCCTTATTGTTTTTGACGACACTGGATATGGAGCAATACAGTCAAAACTTCGCGCTCAAGGATATAAGGTCTTTGGAGGGTCAAAAGGTGGTGATAGGCTTGAGAATGATAGAGAGTACTCTCAAGAAATATTTGCTCAATGCGGGCTCAAAACAAAAGAAACAAAAGATTTTGAAACTATTTTTGACGCTATAGAATATGTTAAAGAGAATCCAAAAGTATGGGTTATCAAACAAAACGGTCATGGAGCAAAAGATATCAACTATGTAGGACACTTTAAGGATGGCAGGGATGTTCTTTCTGTTCTTAGAACATATGCGACAAACGAAAAGATAAACAAGCAAAAAATAACACTGCAAGAAAAAATCGAAGGAATTGAAATTGGCGTTGGACGATACTTCAACGGAACAGACTGGGTCGGCCCAATTGAACTAAATGTTGAACATAAAAAATTCTTCCCCGGTGATATCGGCCCAACAACAAGCGAGATGGGTACTGTCGCTTGGTATACAAGCAATGAAAAGAACAAACTTTTTCGAGAAGTACTGGCCCCACTAAAAGAAACGCTCCAAAAAATAGACTATCGAGGAGATTTTGAAATCAACTGTATTGTTAATAAAGCAGGGGCTTTTCCACTCGAAGCAACTCCACGATTTGGTTCTCCTATTATTCATCTACACTCAGAACTGCACAAATCTCCATGGGGCGAGTTTTTATCAGCAGTTGCTGATGGAAAACCATATAATCTAAAATGGAAAAAAGGGTTTGGTATAGTTGTTGTACTTGCAGTCCCCCCTTTCCCTTATAGCAAAAAAGATAAGAATCAAAACCTTTTTGGAGTAAACATATTTTTTAATAAAATCAAAGCTTCAGATTATTCTCATTTTCATTTCGAAGAGATGTCTCGATCACTTGAAAACCCAAACCAGTACTACATATCAGATGGTCGAGGGTATGTCATGTATGTAACTGCTGTATCAAAAACACTTCAAAAAGCAAAAAGTTCTGTGTATACCCTTATAAAAAAAATAATCATACCTAAACTTATTTATCGCAATGATATAGGCGAACGATTTATCACAAAAGATTACAGCCAATTAAAAAAATGGGGGTATATAGAATAAAAAAAACCGTTCCTGTGTGGAGCGGTTTTAAATAACAAGAAGCATTGCTCCAATTGTCATAATGATAATTGATATTGTTTTATGAAGAACATTTCTCCAACCAATATCTTCCTTGAGGATATTTGGAAAGAAAATTGTACACACAATACCAAGCAAGAAAACAACTACCGGTTGCCCAACCTCAAGGAGAAATACCATAGTAACGGGAGTGAGGAGTAATGCGTAGTTTGCCATCAAGTTTCCAACAATTGTCGCTGTTTCAGAAAAGATGTTGAGAGCTAAAATACCTCTTCCGCTTCGAGCAAGCATCGCACTAAAACCTTCTCGGTAAGATTTCATAAAGGTGATAACACCTATACCTGCTATCCCAAGCCCGAGATGTTCCCAAAAAGATGCTACCCAAAAACCAGTTTCTTCTCCAACAAGCTTAAACAGTATTCCCCACACTGCGATCAAAAACGATGCGGCTGTCATAAGAATGATTGGCTTCCAACGAACTGCGTACTTCCGTTCTGATGCTTCTTCTTTACTCTTAACAGACAGCACAACACCGCCGAGCAAGATAATTGCCCCGCCGATAAGTTGTACCTTTGACAACTGTTCTCCGAGAACAAAATATCCGAGAACATACGCAAAAAGTGGAGCTGTCAAAAACCAAGGAATAACTGAAGAAACAGTTTCATCACTGAGAGCATTGAGATAAAAGACAATCCAAAGGAGGTTGCAAAATCCTGCAATAATAAGAAGAATTGTATTTAAGAGTGACAAAGAAAATGGTCCCGCTGCAAAAATAAAGATGAGCAGTGCAGCAACAAAACCAAAGAGTGCCGAGAAAATAACAAGTGAGCCAATCGGATGCCCAATGTGCTTATTCCGCCCCACAAGGTACGAGTCGCTGATATTTACAAGCGACCATAAAAACACAGCTGAAAATGTAAGTATTATCCACATAATGTTTATTTTAATTTAAATGATTAAATCAAAAAAATATTAATTGTCAATCTTTATTTCTTAAAACACTTTTTACAAATTCAGTAAGCGTTGCGCCGACTGCTTCGAGTGCCTTGTAAAACGGAGCTTCAGCATGGAGTGCAGGATGGGTATCGGTCTCAATAAACCACGGCTTACCAAAGCGGTCGACAATAAACTCACTCTGTGAATAATCTTTAGCCCCAAAAGACTCATGGAGTTTTTGTGCAAGTGTGCTGACAAGCTCTCGCTCCCCTGGTCGAAGTTTTGAAGGAAATGCAGTATGTGCTGTTGTCCGCGCATCATGAGTAAGGACTCCACGAGAAGGCGATACGACATCAACAACCGGAAGAATATAGTTTTTCTTATTCCGAAAAGAGTCAATGACCCCAACTGCCACCTCTGTCCCAGAAATATATTGTTCAACAAGAAAGGGTTCTCCGTATGAGAGAGATTCGTCAACAATTTGCGAGAGATCAAGCGGTGTAAACGCAAAAAAAGTTCGGACTGAAGAGCCGCCAGAAAGCGGCTTTATAACCCACGGAGGAGCCATCGTTTTATAGATACGAGCAGTGAGTTCAGAAACGGAATCAGTGGGTTCAGGAATAACAAGTAGTGAAGCAGGGGTAGAGATACCAAGCTCCTTTGCCTTCTCTTTTGCTCGTTGTTTATTAAAAAGAAGAGCACTTGTTGCAGTATCGGAACCAGTCATTGGTATTCCATAGTCATCAAAAAGTTTTTGTACTCCCCCATCTTCACCAAATGTTCCATGCAGCGCATTCCATACTCCATCAACATGAAGTCCTACTTTTTCCATGGTCACTGGTACCCCTTTTATATGGAGCACCCCTTCTTTATCAAGGAGCATATCAATAGCTTCAAAACCAGCCTCAGCCAAGGCCTGCCCTACTGCTCCTCCTGTTTTTAGAGAAATATCATATTCAGGACTTACTCCTCCACGGAGAATACCAACTCGTTTCATTGAGGTAAGTATAGCATTTGGATAGTGTATTTCTGTATGCTAGTATCGGAACAATCTGAAGATCTTTTGCGATGAATCCGACACGGTCACGACCATACGATTTGTTTAGCTGTAGGTTCTGACGATTAAAAGAAAAAGCGGTATCACTTATGATACCGCTTTGTTGCGTAGATTTTGGTTGTATAATTCCTGATTGCTTCATCATCCATGTAGGGTGATATATAAACAAATGTACCATCCCTATTTTGAGGAAAAGGAATCTCTAGTTGATTTTCTTTGACAAAACAACTGTTTTCAATATTAGGAAACCTTTTCCTTAATAAGGATAATGACTCCCACATGTACATTCCTTCTGTATCCAGGAGAAATGTAAAAATATCTCCAGACCTACCACAACCGAAACACTTGTACCCCCATTCCCAACGACTTCTCTCAATAGTTGTTTTAGAATCATGACTATAGATAGTGAAAGAAGGTGTTTTTTCTGTATGGAGCGGACAACTACTTCTAAACATTGTTTCTTTTTTGTTTACCGCAACAATTGGCTTACCATTCGTTGCCCGAGAAACAAAGAACTTCATAATCTCAAGTGTTTTATACAATCCAGTATCAATATACTTTGAAGATGTGTACTGCATATCTCTCAATTTTCTTCACTCTAATGGAATAATCAAATATAGTCAAAAACACAAATACAAAAACCCCAGAATATTCTGGGGTTTTTGTATTGTGCGCCGGGAGGGATTTGAACCCCCGTAGCCCGAAGGCGTCAGATTTACAGTCTGATGTAATTGACCACTCTACCACCGACGCAGGCGCCATTTGCCAAAGGCAAACGGCGTAAAATCATTTTAGAGAGAAACCGAGGTTTCTTTCTTTTGATTCTTTAATGAACTAATCCGTTTCTTTTTATTATTTGTGGAGATGACAATGTCTTCTCCTGATACAGAAACGGTCACAGCGTCACCAGAGACTATTGTCTGCCGAATGATACGCTCCGCAATCGGATTCAGAATTTTCGTCTGAATGAGCCGATTGAGGGGTCGAGCCCCGTACTGGGGATTATACCCAACTCGAGCCAAGAGTGAAAGCGCTGCCTCATCAATAGAAATACTAATATCTTTTTCTTTGAGTCGTTCAAGCACTTTGTGAGTACGAATCAAAACAATATCTTTGATTGCCTCAGGGCTGAGAATATCAAATACTACGATTTCGTCAATTCTATTAAGGAACTCCGGTTTGAAATAATCCTTGAGACTTTCCTCAACCCGCCCCTTCATCTGTGTGTACTCAACAGTTTCAGAATTGTTATGGAAACCGATTGACTCCATCTTCTGTATATACTGTGAGCCTATGTTACTGGTCATGATAATGACAGTGTTTTTAAAGTTCACCTTTCTTCCCTTTCCGTCAGTGAGCATACCATCATCGAGCACCTGCAAAAGGACATTGAAGACTTCAGGATGTGCTTTTTCTATTTCATCAAAGAGCACTACTGAGTATGGTCTATGCCTTACTGCTTCGGTGAGCTGTCCTGCTTCTTCGTATCCTACATAGCCAGGCGGAGAACCGATGAGTTTCGCTGTTGCATGTCGTTCCATATATTCACTCATATCAACACGGATAAGTGCCTTATCGTCATTGAACATAAATTCAGCGAGTGCTTTAGTGAGCTCTGTTTTTCCAACACCTGTTGGGCCAAGAAAGATAAATGAGCCAATTGGTCGCTGCGGGTCACTAATACCAGCACGAGCTCTTCGTAAAACATGAGCAACTCGTTCGATAGCAGCATCCTGCCCCACAACTCTCTTTTTGAGCTCTGTTTCCATGTTTGCAAGCTTCTCTCTTTCTTCTTCAAGCATTTTTGTCACTGGAATTCCTGTCCAACGAGCCACCACTGCAGCTATATCTTCTTCAGTGATTTCTTCTTTTAACACTCGGCGATTCTTTTGAAGCTTTTTAAGCTTTGCCATTTTTGTTTCGAGGTCTCGTTGCAGGAGCGGAATATGCCCATACCGAATTTCTGCAGCCCTTCCAAGATCTGCTCGCTGCTCTGCTCCTTCTGCTTCGAGACGAAGCGTATCAAGGTCCTTTCTAATTTTTGCAATTTCTTGAAGCAATCCTTTTTCATGCCTCCATTTCATTTCAAGCTCTTTTGTCTTTTCCTGAATGTTTGCAATTTCTTTTTCAATGTCACCGAGTCGCTCTTTTGCACCTTTTGCATTACCACCAAGCTCCTTTTCAATGTCTTTCTTGATTGCTTCTTTTTCAATTTCAAGTCGCATAATTTTTCGATGCGCCTCCTCAAGAAGTGCCGGCTTGTTTTCAAGCTCCATACGCAGCGCTGAACATGCCTCATCAAGAAGATCAACTGCTTTATCAGGCAAGTAACGATTAGTAATATACCTATTTGAAAGTTCTACAGCAGAGAGAATTGCATTGTCGGTGATGTGGACACTGTGATAGAGCTCATATTTTTCTTTAAGACCACGAAGTATCGCTACGGTATCTTCTGGTGTTGGTTCATCAACAGAAACCGGTTGAAACCTTCGGGCAAGTGCTGGATCTTTTTCAATATACTTTTGATATTCCTTGAGTGTTGTTGCGCCAATTGCTCGAACCTCACCTCGTGAGAGCGCAGGTTTTAGCATATTAGACATATCTGCACCACCTTCAACTCCTCCAGCACCAACAATCGTATGGAGCTCGTCGATAAAGAGAATAATTTTCCCTTCTGATTTTTCAACTTCTTTCAAAATACCTTTGAGTCGCTCTTCAAACTCACCCCTATATTTTGTTCCCGCAATAAGGCTTCCAATGTCGAGCGAAACAAGCTCTTTGTCTTTGAGAGATTCAGATACATCCCCTTTTGCAATACGAACAGCAAGTCCTTCAACAACAGCAGTCTTTCCTGTTCCTGGCTCACCAAGCAGTACTGGATTATTCTTTGTTCGACGAGAAAGAATTTGCATGATACGCATGATTTCTGTGTCTCGACCAATCACAGGGTCTAGTTTGTCCTCTTTTGCAAGCTTTGTAAGGTTTCGTGTGTATTTCGTAAGCAATCTATACTTTTTTGCGCTTCCACTATCAATACCTTTATTTGTTCGAAAATCAGCAATATGGCCAACAAGCAGTGCTCTATCGATTTTAAATTTATCGAGTATTTCTGAAGCATCATTTCGAATATCAAGGAGAGAAACAAAAAGATGTTCCGTTGAAACAAACGAGTCCTTGAGCTCGGCTGCAACCTTAAGTGAATGTTCAATTGTTTGTGCCAAGTCAGCAGTCAAAAACATTTGATATGACGGCGCAATCGTTGATTGGGTATCAGCACTTTCAATTGTTTCAAGCACAGAGTCAGTAAGGAGGATACTATCAATATCCATTCGATCGAGTAATGCAATGACATTTGAATCTTCTTGTATCAAAAGCGCAGCAAGAAGATGCGTAGCATTCACATTGTTTTGGCCTCGTTCAATCGCTAACTCATGCGCCCGTTTGATGGCTTCTTTGGCCTTCGTCGTAAATTGTGTGAGTGGAGGCATGGTATATGGTTACTATTTGTATGGTAATAAAAAGAAAGACAGATACACAGAAAAAAATGGTCTTGCGGAAGTGCGGTATAGCGAGACTATAACATAAAAGTAGATCTTTTTCTACAGGCGATTGTACTTTTTAAGCACAGAAACAAGTGCTTTGATAGCCCTATCAAGGTCGCTCTTTTTTGTTGTTCTCCCAAAAGAAAATCGTACTGCTCCATAATCTGTACCATACAAAGATTCAGTAATTGAGACAGCTGTGTCTTCCTCGTTCTTACAGGCACTTTTTGCTGAGACGGCAATACCTCGCGCATCAAGCTCTAAAACAAGAAGCTCTGAATCAAAGTGTGGGACAGCAACATGAGAGATATGCGGAGTACGAACTTTGTTCTGTGCAGTAACAGTAACACCTGGCACTTTTTGTAAAAGATTCTCTTCAAAATAAGTTTGCAGTGCTTTTACCTTTTCTGTTTCTTCTCTATGGTGTGCTTGCGCATAAGCAAGTGCATGAGCAAAGTGATGAATGACAAATACAGACTCTGTCCCGGGACGAATGCCTTTTTCTTGCCCTCCTCCCAAAAGTAGAGGGGCAAGCCGTATCGATCGCTTTTTATAGAGCACTCCGACACCGCGATGTGTATAGAGCTTTGTGGCACCAAGGGTCATAAGATCAATACCGAGCTTATCAACACAGAGATTTTGATAAAGCGGCGCCTGGGTTGCATCAATGTGGAAAATAATACTAAGTGCTGGGTACTGCTTCTTTATTCTACGGATTGTTTTCGCAATCTCTTTGATTGGCTGCACCGTACCAATCTCATTGCTGACAAAAATAATACTGACAAGTACTTTTTGTATATGAGGTTCAAATTGGAGCCCTTTTAAGTCAACAACACCATCAGCAAGAGGGAGTGTTATTTTAAAGAGCCCCGAAAAAGAGTTAAGTGGTTCTACTACCCCAGCATGTTCAAGTTCACTTGTGACAACAGCAATATCTTTTTCTGGAACACCTTCTTTAATCCACGAACGGATAACACCAAGTATTGCAAGGTTGTCACTTTCAGTTGCCCCGCTCGTAAAGAATATCTCGTCAGGATGCGCATGAAGTGTTTGTGCAACAAGCCCTCGGGCATCAGAAAGAGCACTTCGTGCAAGCACCCCTTCGGCATGAAGTGCGCTTGGGTTTGCAGTAAGCACTGAACGAGTAAGCACTGGAAAAGTTTTCAGCATTTTTCTATCAAGCGGCGTGGCTGATACAAAGTCGAGATACACTCTCCCTGCTGAAAAGAAGGACTTGAAAAACCTTATAAAATCAGTATAATAAGCTCTCATGCTAGGGAGTATACCATTATGGCTGCTGGTTATTATCTGTGCGCTTTGTATAAGCACCATCGTCCTTCTTATTGTTTGCGTACTCCTCCATCGAAAACTCAGTGCTTTCATGCGTGGCAAAGATGGTGCTTCCCTCGAAGCAATACTTGCATGGCTTACACAAAAAAATGCACAAGTTGATGAGACACTCAAGGCACACAAGAGCGCACTCGAAGTAATCGATGCAAGAATTAAAAAATCTATCAGAGGATACTCCCTCGTGCGGTACAATGCATATGAAGAAGGAGGCGGCAATCAAAGCTTTGCCTCAGGACTGATCGATGAGAGCGGAGATGGATTTGTTCTCTCAGTTATCACAAACAGAAATCATGTTGGCATTTACGCAAAACCAGTAAGTAGAGGGACAGGACTTTCAAGCCTCACCCCAGAAGAACAAACTGCACTTGAGACAGCAAAAAAGAGTATCGGATTATGAAACAAGAAACACGACAACCAGTAGTTGCAATCATGGGCCATATTGACCATGGAAAAAGCACTCTTCTCGACTATATTCGAAAGAGTAATGTTGTCGCAGGCGAAGCTGGTGGTATCACCCAACACCTCTCTGCATATGAGATCAGTATTCCCTATCAAAATAAAGACCGCTCAATTACTTTCCTTGATACGCCAGGGCATGCAGCATTCTCAGGCATGCGAGAGCGAGGAGCACATGCGGCGGACATTGCAGTACTTGTTGTTTCAGCAGGAGATGGTGTAAAGGCACAGACTATCGAAGCGTTAAAGACTATACAGGCAGCAAAAATACCGTTTATCGTTGCTATAAACAAAATCGATCTCCCAGAGGCCAATATTGAAAAAACAAAACTTTCTCTTGCAGAGCACGAAGTGCTTGTTGAAGGTTTTGGTGGTGATATTCCTTGGAATGCCATATCTGCAATGAAAGGCACTGGTGTTTCAGAGCTTCTTGAAACAATTCTTCTTGTCGCAGATCTTGCTGAACTTTCATACAGCACTACTGCTTCACCACGAGGGATTGTAATAGAAAGTCACCTTGAACCAAAACGAGGGATCGCAGCAACAATAATCATAAAAGACGGAGTGCTGAAACGCGGAACTTTTGTTGTTGCTGGAACTTCTTTTACCACAACTCGCATTATGGAAAATTTTCTTGGAGAAAATGTTCCAGAAATAAGAGCAGGAAAACCAGTATCACTTGTCGGTTTTGATAAGTTGCCTGAGGTTGGTTCTGAAATTGTTGTTTTCGAAAAAAAGCGAGATGCTGAAGATTTCATTGAAGAAGTAAAAGAAGCGCCAGTACAAACAAAAGAACAAGTATCTTTGAATGAAAATGAAAAAGTAGTTCCCCTGATTATTAAAACAGATGTGCAAGGAACGCTTGAAGCAATAGAAAAAGAAATTGCAAAATTTTCTGTGCCAGGACTCTATATCAAAATTATTGGAAAAAGTATTGGTTCAATCGGTGAATCTGATATAAAACTCGCAAGTGCTGATAAAGAAACTATTATTTTAGGATTTAATACAACGCTTGATAACAGCGCAAAAGACATCAATGAAAAAGTAGGTGCTGAAATACAACTCTTTTCTGTTATCTATAAGCTCACTGAATGGCTTGAGGCAAAGCTTGAAGAAAGACGCCCTCGAGTAGAAACGCGAGAAGTTATTGGAAAAGCAAAGGTACTAAAATGCTTCTCTCAAACAAAAGAAAAGCAAGTGCTTGGTGCTCGTATTGAAGAAGGTGTTATCGCACATGGTGCAAAAGTATCAGTGATAAGGCGAGACTTCCCTATTGCGCAAGGAACTATTGTTGAAGTACAACAAGCACGCCAAAAACTCAAAGAAGTTTCTGAAGGAGAATGCGGACTCATGGTCGAATGTAAAAACGAAATTGCTCCAGGAGACATACTTGAAGCATTTGTGATGGTGACAAAATAATATGGACGAAGGAAAAAAAGAGAAAATAGAAAACCATATTGCAGAAATTGCTTCTCTCTTTATTGAACGAGAAAGTAATAAAACAAGTATGATCACGGTAACTCGAGTAGAGCTCCTCGATCGCGGGCGATCAGCAACAATTTATATCTCGGTACTTCCAAACACTGGTGAACTCTCAGCGATTAATTTTTTGAAAAGAAAGAGAGCTGATCTTAAGCAAGCAATAAAGAAAGGGCTTAACATTCATACAATACCTTTTATTGATGTTGAAATTGACAAAGGTGAGAAAGCCCGACAAACTATAGAAACATTGCTCGCACAAGACGAGTAATACCGGTCCGATGGCCAAGTGGTAAGGCGGAGATCTGCAAAATCTCTATACGCGAGTTCGATTCTCGCTCGGACCTCAACAAATAAATATGCCCGGGTGATGGAATGGTAGACATAGAGGACTTAAAATCCTCAGCCCTAAAACGGCGTGCGAGTTCGAGTCTCGCCCCGGGCACAACTATAGCCATAGTGCGACTAAGGTGCTAGGATAGAAAAAAATAAACGATGATAATCAAAGTTTGGGAACAAGCCTCTCCAGGATTTCCGGCAAGACTTCGCGGCATCTATAACGCACCATCATTTGATGATGCGGTCGCACAAATGCTTAGAGAAAAACCTGCACTCACTGAACTGTACCGAAAAGAAGGTGAAAAACATTTTCTGGACAGATATCAACTCTTTGAAACAGAAGAAGAAGCAAAAGTAGAAGTCTCTGCTGCATAAACACTGAAGTCCTTATCTCCTAGATAAGGCTTTTTTATTTTATAGAAAAGAAACCTCCTCTTTTACTCGCTTGTGCCCCATGAAAGCAGTGCTTCATGGAGCACTGTGCTCGAAAAGATAAAAACAAGTTTTCTCCTTTACTCGCTTGTGTCTCTATTGTACCAAGTTAGAACCTATTTCCAAAACCGAACCTAATCGCACATCCGTGCGCTCTCGCGCCTCTGTGCGAAGCACAGAGCTTTTCCAAAGGAAAAGGATGGATATGCGAAATGCAAATGCGGACTCGGAAAAGCGGAAGCATTTTTCTGGGGACAGAATTCCGCTTTTCCGAGACTATTTTTTTAAAAAAAGATTTTTGGAATTGGTTTCCGCCCCGCAGGAGGGGTCTGGGGAGGAATGCGGGGCGGATTCTTTTTGGATTTTTGGCGGGCGGGCA
>CAYOYW010000001.1:11409-62280 GCA_964408305.1 uncultured Candidatus Saccharibacteria bacterium | reverse complement strand
CCCGCAAACACAAAAAGCCCTTTTGGGCTTTTTGTGTTTGCGGAGCATTTTAGAGATAGCTTGGTGGTATACTTACTCTTAGTATTAGTAGTAATACACAATTAGAATAAAGAAAATAATTTATGAAAAAACAATTTATCTTTGGAGGAGTTGCGATTGCTTCCCTCCTCATAACAGGTACTGTTTTCGCTGAGGAAGCGACAAGTACAACTGGCTCAGTCGATATGGGTACTGAAGTAACAATAGGGCTTCCGCCAAAACCAAGACAGCTTCCGCCGAAACCTCGCCCTGTTCTTGATGCTCGAAAGGAGCTCCGAGACACTCGAAGAGAAGATTTTGAGGAGATCAAGGATGTTCGTCAGGAAAATCGAGGTGAAATAAAAGATTTACGAGAGGATGCGCTCAATGGCTCGCCAGAAGATAGAAAAAAAGCGCTTGAGGCAATCAAGGAAAAGCGTCAGGAAAACAGAGGTGAGCTAAAAGATAAAAGAGAAGAAGTTCGTGGAGACCTTAAAGAGAAACGAGAAGAGCTCAAAAACGAACTCAAACAACGATTTGTTGTTCGTCTTGATGCACTTGTTGAAAGACTCCAAAAACTCTCTGATCGTATTCAATCAAAAATAGATGAAAAGATAGCCGATGGGAAAGATATGAGTAGTACACAGACACTCCTCGACCAAGCAAATACTGCAATTGACGCTCTTGCAGCAAAGGTAAGCACTCTCGTTATTGTGCAACCAACCGACCAAGCAAGTATGGATGCTAACAAAGCAGCAATGGACGAGATAAAGACACTTGCAAAGGCAGCAAGAGATGCTCTCCTTAAAGCAACCTATGATCTTAAGGCAAATGTAAAATAATTATTCACTTTATTCTAAAATTCTATGGATCCAATTAACACACAGAACCAACCAGTGGAAAATATGAGCACTCTTTCCCCTGCTCCAAAAAAACACACTACTCTTACCGTCTTTGCCCTTATTGCTCTTTTAGTTGTTGCAGCTATCATTATTTTCGGTATGAGACGAGATAAACAAGAAGCAGCGCTCGATGCACAATTAGAACAGAAACAAGCGGATATTGCAGCTTCAGATATGCAGACACAAGCACTCAAACAACAAGGAACAGCAAATGATCCTTCGTCTATTGAGGCCGACATTAACGCAACAGCACTTGATACTCTCGATGCACAATAAGGTAAGCAATAAATAAACATATTATGAACCAAAAATTACAAGGCTTTATGGACTTTATAAGGAACCAAGGAGTAGTCGGGCTCGCTGTTGGATTTATTCTCGGCGGAGCGGTTTCAAAAACAGTAACCTCTTTGGTTGATAACATTATCAATCCACTTGTTGGAGCACTCCTTGGAAAAGTAGATCTTGCTGATAAAGCACTCACCATAGGGAGTGTTTCTCTTAAGTACGGTGCATTTATTGGTACAGTTGTAGATTTCGTCATCGTAGCTGCGGTTGTGTACTTTGGTGTAAAAAGCCTTGGTCTCGACAAGCTCGACAAAAAATCTGAGTAGTACTTATTCCATGTTACACTTTGTACATGGAAAGCATCACTTGGAAAACGCTTGAATTTGAAAAAAAAGAAAACAGACATCCTGATTGGCTTTGGACAGTCGGGCTTGTTGCTGTCCTAAGTGCAACCCTTTCTTTTTTTTATGGAAACATATTCTTTGGTATCTTACTCATCATTGCCGGTGCTGTGGTTATCCTCTATGCACTTCGTGACCCAAAAGAACTCTCAGTACTAATCGATGAGAATGGTATAAAAATAAACGAACTTACTATTCCTTACAAAAATGTTCGCGGTTTTTGGCTTGACGAAAGCGGAAATGGAGATAAGCTGTTACTGCTCGTGACTGGTTCTTTTGTACCCCAGCTCTCTGTTCCCTTAGAGGGAGTCTCAGCTGAATCTGTTCGAGCAGTACTTAGTAAGTTTGCAAAAGAAACAGAGATGCGAGAGAGTCGCAGTATTGCACTCTTTGACCGCCTTGGATTCTAAAAATTAATACCCTCTCGTCGTTCAATGGATAGGACGCAACTTTGCGGAAGTTGTGATGTAGGTTCGATTCCTACCGAGAGGACAATAATAAAAATGTTTAGCTTTATTGCTAAGCATTTTTATTATGTGTATCTCTTGGAAGGTAGGAATCGAACAGGAAAGGGGTCGGGAAAACACTCTGTTTTCCCGTGGAGGAAGGATTGGGAAAACCGTGGGTTTCCCAGAAGTGAGATAGCAAAGCATCCTACCGAGAGGACAACAAAACTACACCCCTGCCCAGTCTTTGAGTTCAGTATATTTTACCTCTCCGCAAAGCCATTTCTTATTTTGTTCGTTGTAATAAAACGGAAGCCCTCCACAAGCATCATTTGCATCGAGTTTTTTGACGAGCGCCATATTCTCTTTGTTATGCCACACCTCTTTGCGAATGATTTTTATCTGGGGAAATTCTTGCATGAGTTTATCAGTCAGTTTCAACATTTTTTGACAATGCGGACATTCTTCTCCATAGAATTCATATAGCATAGCCTTAGTATAACAAAAACACTCCTCTAGAGTGTTTTTGTGTTTCCTTCCTTGAACGGGTATTGAAGTAGTTTTTGAGAAAAGGGTTTGGCTTTTCGAAAACACTACCTCAGTGCGATGACTCTATTTTTCTTTTGCGATTCGTGAAAGAAGTGCCTTCTTTCGTGCAGCGGTGTTCTTTTTGATAACACCTTTCTTTACCGCTTTATCGATAGCGCTATACCCTGCTGAAAGAGACGCTTTTGCATCTTTCCAAGCTTTGTTTACTGCAAGCTTTTGAGTCTCTTTTACCTTTTCTTTAAGGGTTTTCTTTACTCGATCATTCATCGCCTTCTTTCGGAGGGATGTTCTGAGCGCTTTCTTTGCATTTCTTGTAATTGGCATATGTAAGCGAAACTATAGCAGGAAAAGTCTTTTGCGGCAATAGTCTTTTTGAGGGAGAAAAGAACTGCTATGATAAGAGAATGATTGCCCATATTTCCGGGACGATACTCGAAAAAAGTGAGAAAGAGTTGGTTATAACAGCTGGTGGTATCGGATACAGTATTGCAACAATACCCCAACCTTTTGAAATAGGACAAACCATTTCCCTCTATACCCATATGGTAGTCAAAGACGATGCACATGAGCTCTATGGATTTACTGAGAGAAGGGAGCGAGATTTTTTTAAGATCCTTATTGGAGTATCAGGTGTTGGGCCAAAGACCGCACTCCACATGCTCACGCTTTACCCACTCTCTGTGCTCGCTGCGCTTATCAAGGACAAAGACGCAAAGGCTATTGCGCTCGTTCCTGGTATTGGGAAAAAGACTGCAGAAAAAATAGTGATTGATCTAAAAGATAAAGTTGAGGGATTTCTTGGTGGCGAGCATATTGGAAATACCGACCTTGTTGAGGCGCTCCTTTCTCTCGGCTACAAAGACAGTCAGATCAGAGCTGTTGCACACACAATAGACAAAAAACTTCCAATAGAAAAGCAAATAACTGAAGCGCTGCAAAAGATGCAAAAATAATCAAACCCCGCACTGCGGGGTTTGGTGGATATTGGAATGCTCAGCACTCTTTTACAGCTTTTTTCTTTGCAACCATTTTTTCAATTTAATTGGTTAGTAAATAAAAAGGATCTGGTATGAGTATAGAACAAAAGCTATACTATTACCATATGGGAGAACTTAAGTGGTTTATATATGCGTTTGTGGGACTATGGATACTCTGGCTTCTCACTGGAGGACCAACACACTATGAGAGTAGAACGCGCCAGCTTCTTGAGCAACCTGCGCCAATAGAAGGCGGAAGGCCTTATAAAATACAAGAGCTCAGAGGTCGTTAGTTACCTCCCCATCATCCGGAAAAGTGCAATCCCTCCTGCAACAGAAACATTAAGAGACTCCTTTTCCCCTACCATTGGTATTTCAGCGATACTGTCTACTGCCTGGAGAACTTCTTTTGAAAGACCGTTTACTTCATTTCCTAGAATGAATATCGTCTTTTCTCCGGGGTTAATTGTTTTGTAGTCAACTGAATTTTCGGATTGTTCGATAGCAACAACTTCGTACCCTTCTTTTTTATATTTTTCCAAAAGCTCAAAAATAACTTCATACTGTTCCCAGGGAGTGTTTTTCTCAGCACCGAGTGCGGTCTTTGCGATATCGGTACGACTTCTACCAAACCTATCGAGTGGTGCTGGTGTGGTACTACTAAGATATATCTTTGAAATACCAGCCGCATCAGCTGTTCGAAACAGTGACCCTACATTATGTGCACTTCGGATATCGTGAAGGATAAGTATTGCTTGCATATGGGAGTCATGGTATAGTTTTTTTGCTTTTTTGCAATGCGCTTATAGCTCAGCTGGTAGAGCAGCTCCCTTTTAAGGAGACGGTCGCAGGTTCGAATCCTGCTAAGCGCACAAATCGCTTCTTGCGTAAAAATCTCTCTCACGGTACTTTATATACATATGATGAAAAAAATAATTCCTTGGATTATCGGACTTGTTATTATTGGTGGACTTATTTCCTTGTTAGTAGTACAAGCAAAAAAGCCAGGCAAGTATGATACTCTAGCGCAGTGTATTAACAATAGTGGAGCAAAATTTTATGGAGCATTTTGGTGTCCACACTGCCAAGCAACAAAAGCAATGTTCGGAAAGAGTGCGAAACTTCTTCCCTACATTGAATGCTCAACAGCAGATGGAAAAAATCAACTTCCTGTTTGTACAGAAAAAGAAATCAAAGGATACCCTACCTGGATCTTCCCTGATGGCTCTCGTCTCTCTGGTGAACAAACACTAGGGACGCTCGCAGAAAAAACTAACTGTCCACTCAACTAGCGTATGTTTATTTCACTTCTTGCACTCGGCACTATTGCGATTCAATTACTGACAGTTGTGTTACTCATAGCGTGGTACAAAAAAGTTTCTTTTTTAAAAAAGATTTACCAAAAAAGTCATCTTATACTTTCAGGTATATTTATTACCTCTGTTCTTGGTAGTCTTATCTTTGAGTATAGTTTTGGCTATGAGCCATGCCTTTTGTGTTGGTACCAAAGAATTGCTATCTTTGGTATTGCAATACTTTCTCTTACAGGTGACATTCGCAAAAATAAAACACTGCAGAAACAAATCCTTGCATTTTCTATCATCGGCCTCCTTGTTGCAATTTTCCATAACTATATAGACCTCGTACCAGGCAGCGCTGATGTCTGTGGTACTGGTGTTAGCTGCCTTAAACGATATGTGCACGAGTTTGGCTATATCACCATCCCAATGATGTCGTTCACCGTACTTCTTTTTGGTGTTGTATTTTCAAGCTTTATTCGTAGTTTTACACAGGCTTCTCTAGAAGAGTAGTTGTCATTGTAGTACAATAAGAGCAGAATCGTTCCTCGCCTCGTCAGGCAAAAAGATTGTTCTTAAAAAGAAGTACCTTTACAAAATTAAAACAACGCATCATCTCTCTCTATAGCGCTTCGGCGCACAACTTATAAGCCCACCTTTTACAGGTGGGTTCTTTTTTTTCTAGTTTTTTAAAATAATTTTTTCAAGAGCAACTTCAAGTGGTATTCCTTTCTGCCACGCTTCCTTATGTGCTTTCATAAAGCAAGTATATGTTTTTTTTAGCTGTTCATCTTTTGGAGCATTTTCAATAAGTGATCGAAGTTTCCAATACAAGATACCAACAAGCGCCTCAGCACTGTGGTTTTCAAGTGCTTTTCGAAAAGCGATCCATCGATCTTTTTTTGTTTTACCAGTAAGAGCAACAGTGACACCAAAAATGTTGTTTGAATCACCTTTTTTAGAAATTTTTTTCTCATGAAAAACGAAAGCTTTTTCTTTTTCAAAAAGACTAACAAGTGTCGTAGGAAGCTCACTCTCTTCAAGAAGAAAGATGCTTGGGCTTGCAATAAGTTCTTTCAAAAGAGCTGTGGTAAGAAGTTCTTTATTTTTTTCGATCAAAAACTTCCCGTGAATAATAGGCGCTTCAAAAGAGAAAAGTGAAGGAAAAAGATATGCGCGAAGTTCAAAAAGATCAGTGAGTGAATCATCAAGGGTGATGACTGTTCCTTTATTTTTTTTGAGAATCTCATTTCTCTTTTGTATTCGATTTGAGGGATCAGCACTGACAATAAGATAGAGCATGTTACATTATTTTAGGAACCGAGCTTTTGTAAGACTGGTAGTCTTCTCCATATTTTGATTCAAGAATTGTTTCGTGTTTTCGAAAGAAGATATTTGAGATGAGGTATGCAACTCCTGTTGCAACAAAAAGCATTGCTGCTCGGCTCGCAAAAGCGTAGCCTGCGACAAGTAGTACAAGGCCAAACTGTGTTGGGTTTCTTAAAAAGCGATACGGTCCACGGCTAAAGTCTGGTCTGCCTGTTTGCTGTTTTATTTTTTCAAAACGCCAAGAGGTGTACTGTGCCCAAAAAATAAGTGCCGGACCAAGCGCAAAAAAGATAATCGCAAGCGGAAGACTATACGGCATACTGATAGTAAAAGGAATAATAAGATCAACAAAAAGGCCTATGCTACAGAGCAAAAAGTACACAAGGTATGATTGCGCAAGCACTTGGTGTACCGATGGTTGCTGTTTTGGTTCCATATAGCTCTATTGTATCACCTACTTTGTTTCGTCGAGGTTTGCCCCTGTCGAGCTCGAAACAGTAAGAGGGACATTTGTAAGCGTTAGTGGAACCGGTGAATGATCAATGACCCCAATCATAGACTGAATGATAATTGCATTAACCTCTCGGGCACAGGCCTCTTCTACTTCATAAACCAGCTCATCGTGTACTTGGAGCACAAGATCTGCCTTCCCTACAAAACCTCTCACTCTTAGTGCATTATCAATGGCAATAATTGCAAGCTTAATAATATCAGCCGCTGTGCCCTGGAGTGGCGCATTTGATGCCATTCGCTCTGCAAAGGAACGGAGAAATGGAAGTTTTGAAGTGATCGTTGGAAAGTATCTTCTCCGACCAAATGCTGTTTCAGTATACCCATGTACTCGTGCATATTCCTTGGTACTTTCGAGGTAGTTCTTAATTGTTGGAAATGCAGCAAAGTATTCATCGTAGAATTGCTGTGCTTTTTCCCTTGTTGTTCCAAGATTCTTTTGGAGCGCAGAAACTCCCATACCATAAATAATGCCAAAGTTAATTACCTTTGCGCTTCGTCTCATATCAGGCGTGACTTCTTTTGAAGAAACACCAAACACAATAGAAGCAACAGCATTATGAATATCGTCCCCTCTCTCAAAAGAAGCAACGAGTTTTTCATCACCCGAGAGCATTGCCAAGACCCTCAGTTCAATCTGAGAATAATCACAACTAATAAAAACAGACCCTGGTTTTGCAATAAAAGCTCTTCGTACTAAGCGGCCCCATGTTCCACTTGCAGGAATCGTTTGGAGGTTTGGATCCGCAGAAGAAAACCTGCCTGTTGTTGTACCGTGCTGAAAAAACTTTGCATGAATTCTTCCATCTTGCCCAATATGTTCAAGGAGGCTTTCAAGATAGCTTGAAAGAATCTTTTGCAGTTCTCGGTGTTCAAGAATAAGCGGTATAACTGGGTGCTCATCTTTCAGTGTTTCGAGTGCTTCAGCATTTGTCGTAAAAGCACCGCTTTCCTTTTTCTTTCCTTTTGGTTTTAATCCAAGAGACCCAAAGAGAAGTTCCGAAAGTTGCTTGGGTGAATTAAGGTTGATACTCTTCCCAACATGCTCAGTGACCGCTTTTTCTATTTCTGCCAACCTTTTTTGTATTTCTTTTTTTGTCTGTTCAAGCAACACCTTGTTAACAAGAATCCCGGTCTTTTCCATCTCTGAAATAATTGGAATAAGTGGCTCTTCTATTTTTGAGAAAACTGCTGACAGGTTTCTCTTTGAGAGTTCTTCCTGAATAATTTGCCATGCTTCGGCAAGATTTTTTGCTTTTGTTTTTTGAAGAATAGTGTCGTAGGAAGGGGTTGTATTTTCTGAATAGAGTACCCAGAGTGCAACACTTACTCTTTGGAGTAGTGCTTCGTCGAGGTTTGTCTCCTCTGGAGAGATATCCTCTTCAATTGAAAAAATCTTTTTGACTCTATGGTTTAAGCTTCTAAATTCATATTTTCCAAAAACCTCAAGAAGCTGTTTTGTATCAACAGATGCAAGATATGTTTCTTGTGGGAGTGTATATGAAAGAGGCGCATCTCGTCTGATTGTTGCAAGTGTTTTTGAAAAAAGCGCATCGTCTTTATGTTCCTCTAAAAGCTTTAGTATTCGCTCGGTGATGCCTGCATTAAGGAGTGTTTCTCTTTTTTTATGAAGCATTTCATAGAGTTTCTCAATAGAACCACAGGTGGTAATAATTGTTGTTGCTGTTTTTTCCCCAATACTAGGAACACCAATAATGTTATCCGATGGGTCTCCGCGGAGTCCTTTGTAGTCAACAAGTTGTGCTGGTTTAAAGCCAAACCGCTTCAACACCTCTGATTCATCATAAATAACTGTGTCATTAAGCCCTTTTCGTAAGGTAAAAACTCGGACCTTTGTACCTTCAATGAGTTGCATGGTGTCCATATCTCCAGAAGCAATGATAATGTCGAGATCTTTTTCTTTTTTGTACTGCTCTACGAGCGTACCAATAACATCGTCAGCCTCAAACCCTTCTGCATCGAGAACAGGAATATTAAATCCTGCAAAAAGCTCTCTTGCAGTTTGTAGTTGCGCAACGAGAGCATCTTCTGCCTTTGCTCGCCCCGCTTTATATGCCTTATATGATTCATGACGAAATGTTGGCTTAGGAAGATCAAATGCCGCAACAATATAGTCGGGCTTAAAAGATTCGATGAGTTTCAGTGTCATTGTTGCAACACCGTAGAGTGCTCCCGTTGGTTCCCCATCAGATTTAGTGAAAGAAGGAAGTGCGTGGTATGCACGGTGAATAATTGCGTGTGCATCAAGTATCACCAGTGTTTGTTTTTTGTGCTTTTCTTTTTTGTTACTTTCCTTCATACGGTAACGGTCCTTCAATCACTCTAACTTCTCCATCATGGTGAAGCGTAAACATTTCTACATGAAGCGTTGAAAGTGTTTCTGGTATTTTTTCTGGCCATTCTACTATCACGAGTGCCCGAGGTTGTTTTAAAAGCTCAGTAAAGCCAAGTATTTTCATTTCTTCTTCTGAGTCAATACGGTAAGCATCAATGTGCACTAGTGTGTAGAAGGTGTTGGCATTAGTTTTATACCACTTTGCGATCACAAAAGTAGGGCTCACCACAAGCTCTTCAACACCAAGCTCTGATGCAATAGCCTGCACGAGTGTTGTTTTTCCTGCACCAAGCTCCCCATACAGAGCGATAACAGTTGCCTTATCATCAAGCGGTTTAATAGAAGAGAGCACTTCTCTTGCTACCTCAGAAAGCTCTTTTTGTGAGTATGATCGCTTCATATAAAGCCATAGTAGCATAAAACCCTGCCTCTCTGGCAGGGTTTTATGCATTCTTTTTTTGTATCTTTATTATGCCTTTTTCTTGTAGAGCTGTCGTGCAATCACGATAAGCGCAAGGATAATAAGGATAAGAAGGAGCCATCCAAGCAGTGTTGATGGGAGGAACGATCCTGCACCGAAGGCGCTTGCACCGAGACCACTAGGACAGTCGTCTGAAACAGTGATAAGCGAGTATGCAATTGCATCTTCTTGTGCCTTCGAAACAGTATTTGTGTAAACCACTGTTGCTGTTGTTACTGCAAGATTTCCAGAAATAGCTTGGTTGTTCACTCGAGCTCGTACCTGAACCACACCTTGCTCTCCTGGTCGAATATCGCCAAGTGCAATAGTTACTGTTCGGTCAACAACCTCATAATCCCCTTTAGAGCTATTGATAAAGGTGAGCTCTTTTGGATGAGTAATTCGAAGCACTGCGTTTTGGAGTGTTTGACCACTTATGTTTCGATAAGAAACACTGTAGTTCATATCTCCCCCAACACACATTCGGTCGTATGAGTTATCAACTCGGAGCTCAAGGAGTGATGCTGCGCTCTTTGCAACAACAACATTGTTCTTCACTACCTGTGTTACTACTTTTGGAGGAAGTACAACCGCACCTTTATCTGTTTGAAATCGAACAGGTTCTCCATATGAAATTCCTGTTTGATTTTGAACAACTGCTCGGTAGTAGTACACACCACCTGGAACAAGTCCTGAAATTGTGTCAGTGTAGTAAGTACCACTTGTTGCACTTGCTACAGACTGGCTTCCTGTTCTATTTCCAAACGAAGCACTGGTGCCCCATTCAAACCATGCAGTTGTTGCATACCCGTAGTTTGAAACGGCAATACCATTGAGGCGTGCTGTTGTCTGCCCAATAGCACTTGGTGTTGTAGTAATCGCTTGAAGTTGAGTGCTTACTACTTGGTTGTATTCATCATTATCATAGTAAGATGAACAACCAGGATCATTTGGGTAGTCTACCTTTCCGTCACTGTCGTTATCATATCCATCATTACATTGATATGTTGTTGGGTTTATAACGGGATTATATTCATCATTATCATAATAAGATGAACAGCCAGGGTCGTTCGGATAATCAATTCTTCCATCACCATCGTTATCATATCCATCATTACATTGATATGTTGTTTGGTTGATTTGGTTTACGGTAACCACAACAGAACTTGTTGGGCTGTATCCATAGCCAGAAGCTTGAAGTTGGTATGAGCGACTCTGGTAGAGTGGTCCAAAGACACCTGATCCATCAATCGGGTAAGAAATACCATCGATAGTAAGGCTGGTACAACCTGTTGTATTCCAATACAGTGTTGTATTTCCACCAGGACTTACTTGTGTTGGAGAAGCATAGAAGCTATCAATCACACACTGCTGTGACTGCCCACTGTTATATTCATCATTATCTGTTGAAGATGAACAGCCAGGATCAGCTGGATAGTCGATGAGACCATCACTATCGTTATCAATACCATCGTTACATTGATAAGTTTGCGTTGTTGTGTTTCCGATCTTAAAGAAAGCAACGAGTGCCCCTTGTTCTCCTGGGTTTACAGTACCAACATTGAAACCACTTGTGCCAAAAAGCGCAGCGTCATCAACTGGTCGTGAACCACTTGTTGCACTTGGGTACCACTTTGCTGAGCCAGCAATATAAGTCACTGTTTGCGAACTTGAAATACTTACTGATGCATTTCCTGTTGCTCGAGGACCTGAGAGAGAGGCAACGCCCCCATAAAAATTGAGTGCACTTACTGCACTAGAAGTTCGAGGTGATATTGAGAGTGTTGTTCCTTGTGCTGCGGTAGTACTGGTATTTTTGTAATGCACCTGGACAGCAACAACATCACCTGGCTGTGCTGTTGTTGTAGGTTGCCAACAACCAGTAATAGGTCCGTAGTTACAGACTGTTCGTGTTGAATTCGAAATAGTAAGGGTCGGCATTGGACCCGGATTGTTAAAGACAGCCTGCGCATGTGCTGAAGAAGCTAGTGTTGCTAGCCCAAAGAATGCGAAGATTGTCGAAATAATAAATTTTTTCATATATGTTTTACTCTTTATATTATAATGGATAATTTTTTTAATTATTCTTATAACGATTATCACTCTACAGAGCCCTATCTTTGATAAGACTCTAAAGAATGAGGAGATGGCTTGGCCATCTCCATCATACGAAAAGCGCTTTAGTTACCATTACCGAGTCGCCAGGTGTTGTCATAGTTTCCCTGCTGGTTAGATGGTTCGAAATCGCCAGATTGGTTTGTTGTCGGTGTGTACAGATAGCGATACCCGTTGTTGCTGGCAATTCTGCCGGCAAGGGCGTCGATACCCCGGACGGTATATGTCCCCAGAACATATCCGGTTCCATTAGCAAGGGTCTGCCCTATAAAGGTCTGCCCGAACGGAACACTTTGTTTCTGTACATACACTACCTGTTGTGCTCCAGTAGCTGCCGGTGTAGTAATAGCATACGGTGTTGGTGTAGTAGCAACATTCGTTGTACCCCCCGTGCAGCATTGCTTGGAATCCTGGATCATTTTGTACAGCGCAGCGTCCACCACAAAATCGTTTTGGCGGTCATTGCGACCTGTTGAATACACGGCATATCCTGCCGACCAGGTCAATTCCTGCTGATTACCTTGTGTTCCCACATTAATGATGGTTGGAGCTCCAGTATTCGCTGTCTTGGTTTTATCCTTTTTAACAACGATCTGGTTGTCTTCATCTTCTCCATCATCTGCGGCAATGGCGTCAGCCGGTAACAGTGCATTGAAACAGAAATTCGTACCAACCTTTGCAACAGGAGTTCCATCGGGCAGAGAGATGATTTCTGTGCCTTCTTTCAGTGTTCCTGATTGTTCCGGGCCGTTAGGTCCGATAGCGAAGTTTTTTTCACCACCTTTTGCCGGACCGATGATCAGGTTTTTTGCCTTCATCACCTTGTCGTAGGTATCCTGGCCGAAAACTGCAGTGTAGGAATCAGCAGATGCACGAACGCTAGCGCCCGGTATCTGTTCTCCTTTCATGGCTTTTTTCAGCATTGAACCCTTCTGGCTTGCGGTTGCATCTTCGGGAATGGAGGTAAACTTCACATACTGTTGTTTTTGCGCTTTCATATGAGCCGTTGCGCCAAACAGGCACACGGCGAGTAAAAGAACTTTAATCTTTTTCATGAGAAAATGATTTGGTTTAACAATTTTTTTTCTGAGTAAATGATAGCACAAACAGAAGCTTTTGTCAATGTCCTTTATTGCTACCTTTTTAAGATAGAAAAACCGAGAAAAAACTCTTATTTTAGGCTATACTTTAGAAGCAATGGTCCGTTTCAATGAAGATGAACAACAAAAGCGCCTCCATGAGCTGCGCGATGGCGAGGAAGAGAACCTCGTTGCAATGCTCGCGCAAGATAAGTATGACCTCGATTATATCGACTTATCTTCACAGCCTATTGATAATGACGCCATCAGACTTCTCTCTGAAAACGAAGCCCGCACCTTTGGTGTTGGCCCCTATAAACTTATCGGGAAGAAGCTTTTTCTCGCAGTCCTCTCTCCTCTTGCAGAAGGAGCGGTAAAAGCAAAAGAGGTGCTTGAAGCGAAAGGTTTTGTTGTAACCATGGTAATGGCATCACACAAAAGTATTGAAAAAGTGTGGGGAAGGTATCAAGATCTTTCATTTGCAACAACCTCTCGAAAAGGAGGACTCGATATTTCCCAGGATATCTTGGCAGAACTTAGTAAAAAAATAAAAACGACGGCTGATGCGGTTCTGGAGATAGAGACTGCGATCGGTGAAAAAGATGCAAAGCAACATATTTCAAGAATACTAGAAATCGTCCTTGGTGCTGGTATTGGTATTGGTGCTTCTGATGTACATGTTGAGCCAATGGAAGACAAAGTGGAGCTTCGCTTTCGTCTCGATGGTGTGCTTCAAATAATTACCTACTTTGATTTTGAAACCTATAAACAAATAAATACTCGTATCAAGCTTCTTTCAGGAATGAAACTTACTATTTCAAGCAACCCTCAAGATGGTCGCTTTAGTGCATTTCTTGGTGAAGACGAGATTAGTTTTCGTACTTCAATGATACCAGGCGCATACGGCGAGAGTATTGTGCTCCGTATCCTTAATCCAAAGTCTATTCATGTAAAACTCGAAGAGCTTGGTATTTCTCCCCCACTCTTTGCTCTCTTTACTGAAGAAATTAAAAAACCAAACGGGATGATCCTTCTTACTGGTCCGACCGGATCTGGTAAAACGACAACACTCTATGCTTTCCTGCAAAAAATTTATTCTCCAGAAAAAAAGATTATCACCATTGAAGACCCTATCGAATACCACCTCGCTGGTATTACACAAACACAGACCGACCACAAAAAAGGGTACACCTTCCTCGAAGGACTCCGTAGTGCGCTACGACAAGACCCTGATGTCATTATGGTGGGAGAAATCCGAGATCCCGAAACAGCAAAAATAGCCGTAGAATCTGCACTCACTGGACATATGGTGTTCTCGACACTGCACACGAACAATGCACAAGGTGTGATTCCTCGACTCATTGACCTTGAAGTGAACCCAAAGATTTTAGTCTCCGCACTTACGCTCTCTATTGCGCAACGACTTGTACGAAAACTTTGTACCGCTTGTAGAGAAGAACAACCGGTCACTGAAGAAGAGCGAAAGATTATTGACGCCATTTGGGATCAAGCAGTTTCAGAAGGTAAAGACATGACTTCTTTTGGGGTAACGAAAGATATCCAAAAACTCTGGAGGGCAAAAGGGTGTGAAAAGTGTAACAACACCGGCTATAAAGGACGGCTTGGTATATTTGAAGTGATCAAGACTGATGAAGCTATTGAAAAAGTTATTACCCAAAACCTAAGCGAAAGAGAGATCAAAAAAATATCAGAAAAACAGGGTTACCTCGATATGAAAGAGGACGGTCTTGTAAAAATACTCCAAGGTATTACTGATTTTGAAGAAGTGAAAAGTGTTGTTGATCTACAGGAGGACTAGTAAAGCGCTAGGTGCCCTAAAATACAAAAAACTATAAATCTCTAAACAGTCCGTATGAGGACAAGGCAACATACGTAAAGCATGATTGTAGGATAGCTCCAGTCGAAACCAAGGCGTCCTGCGCCTATACTTAGAACCGAGGCTGACTGCTTAGAGATTTATAGCTTCTTGCTGTAAAATAGTGTTGTTACCGATCTGCTATCAATATAGCACAGTCACAAAAATATGTCAAGCACACCCCAAGAAGAACAATTTAGCGACAATGTACTGCGTCCACTCTCCTTCACTGAATACATTGGTCAAAACAATATCAAAAAAAATCTCTCTATTCTTATAGGAGCAGCGAAAGAGCGTGGCCACAACCCTGAACATATACTCTTTTATGGCCCAGCAGGTCTTGGAAAGACAACACTTGCACATGTTATTGCAAAAGAAGCAGGGGCAAATATTAAAATTACTTCTGGTCCATCGATAGAACGCGTTGGTGATCTTGCAGCACTGCTTACCAACCTCTCTCCGGGTGACATGCTCTTTATAGATGAGATACACAGACTCAATAAAACAATAGAAGAAGTGCTCTACCCTGTTATGGAGACTGGAAAACTCGACATTATGATTGGGAAAGGGCCCTCTGCTCGCACAGTGCAACTTGAGCTTCCTCCATTCACATTACTTGCTGCAACAACTCGCTTTGGTATGCTCTCCTCACCCCTCCGAAGTCGTTTTTCAGGAGGAACATTCCGTCTTGATTTTTATACACCAGAAGAGATAGAAACGATCATTGCAAGAAGTGCTGGTATTTTAAATATTACACTCGAGGAGCAGGAGATTACTGAAATTGCAAAGCGAAGCAGACAAACACCAAGAATAGCAAACTACCTTCTTAGAAGGGTACGAGACTACGCACAAATGAATAAAAGCACTATTGATGCTGCTACTGTACAAACAGCATTTGAACTCCTCGGTCTTGATGAGCACGGACTTGGTGTGCACGATAGGCTTCTCATGGAAACAATAAAAGACAAGTTTGGTGGAGGTCCGGTTGGAGTAAAAAATCTTGCTGCAGCCCTTGGAGAAGATGAGGGAACGATCGAGGATGTGGTCGAACCCTATCTTATCCAACTTGGTTTTGTTGAGCGGACACCAAGAGGGAGAACGCTCACCGAAAAAGGAAAAGAGTATTTAAACAAAAAAAGATGAGTAGTGAAGAAAAAGAGGTGGTTCTTGCAATAGATCCTGGGTATGATCGCTGTGGTGTTGCTTTTATGACAAAGCGAGGAGAAAAACCAACAGTACTCTTCTCTACCTGTGTCACAAGCCAAAAAAAAGATGAGCACCCAAAACGGGTACAGAGTATTTTTGATGCGGTCGAGAATCTTATACAAACATATCAACCGAATGTTCTCGCACTTGAAACACTCTTTTTCTCTGTGAATAAAAGTACCGCCATGCGTGTTGCCGAAGTTCGTGGTGCACTCTTTGCACTTGCAGGTATATGCGACCTTCCTGTACTAGAAGTCTCTCCCCAAGCCATAAAACTCGCACTCACTGGTTCTGGAAATGCTAGTAAAGTACAGGTAGAAAAAATGGTGACACTCACCGTCGCGCTACTAAAAACAAAACGGCTCGATGATGAGATTGACGCAATAGCACTCGGTGTAACAGCGCTCGAGCTCTTGCGTGTTGAAAAGAGAAAAAAAGCTCTTGCAAAATAAAATACTTTTTGATACAACTTATTGCATTACAAAATAGTAAAAATTTTGCGCAATGAGTGAATTTGATCAAGAAGAACATGTTGATGAAGGAGAGATTGATGCTCTCGGTATAAAAAAGAAAGCTGATGCAGACCTCATCCATGGAGACGATGAGGCAGAAGAGCACACCGACGAAGTTGTTGGTGAAGAATCAGAAGAAGATTCTGAAGAAGATAGTGAACACGGATACTTTGGTAATGATAAAGAGTTTGAGGAAGCAATACTCAACCCGTACGGAGATAGAACTGATTATTAAGAAGAGCCCCGAAAGGGGCTTTTCTTCTTTTGCTATACTCGACTTATGAAAATCTCTATTGCAGTAATTGCACACAATGAGGAGTTCTCGATAAGTGCCTGTATAGAAGCCCTCCTTGCTCAAAGTATGAAACCTACGGAGATTATCGTGCTCTTGCATAATTGCACTGATAACACAAAGACTATTGTGCAGAAGTTCCCTGTCAGAACTGTTGAGTGTTTTGAAGAAGGTGGCATTATTGTAGCAAGAGCACGCAGTATTGAAGCTTGTACGGGAGATATTATCTGTTGTAGTGATGGGGATGCGTGGGCAGATCGAGATTGGATAAAAAACATAACGACCCCACTCAGAGAGGATGCTGCTGTTTCAATTGTTGGTGGATATACAAAAATACAAAATAGTCTATTTTGGAAGTTTTCTTGTTGGTGGCAATTTGTATGGAATAGAAAACTGTGGCACAAGAAGCACCATGCTTTCGCTTGGGGTTCAAACCTCGCATTTCGAAAAAAAGACTATGAAAAAGTTAGTGGACTTACTCCCTTTTTAAAAATACACAAAGAACTAGAGCTCAACTATCCAGCTGAAGATCTCTATCTCTCCCTCGCACTCCAAAGGGTGGGAAAAATTTCTTTTGCAACAGACGCGGTTATATATACCTCTATGCCACCTGAAAAAGCTTCGTTGAAAGCACAAAAAGATATCGTAGCAAAACAAATTGAAGATAATAAAAAACTATTTTCCTTCTTCAAAATCTAGTGAACAAGAGTTGATACAGTAGTGTTTTCCTGTTTGTGTTTCCTCGTCATCAAAAAGGTGTCCGAGATGTGCCCTACAGTTTGCACAGAGTACTTCTGTTCGAGGATATCCAAGCTTGAAGTCTTTTTCATACACCACAGAGCCGGGGATAGCATTCTCAAACGCAGGCCAACCTCGAAGCCCAAGGGGCCCCTTACTCGAATCAAGTTTGGTATCCGAATTGAATAACAATGCGCTGCATACCT
The DNA here is from genome assembly GCA_964408305.1 of uncultured Candidatus Saccharibacteria bacterium. Classification (GTDB taxonomy): domain Bacteria; phylum Patescibacteriota; class Minisyncoccia; order Phycocordibacterales; family UBA9973; genus UBA4124. Next base: position 44,725 of record CAYOYW010000001.1, on the reverse strand, counting down.
TGCAACGATAACCCCCCTTTACATCGTTGTTCCAATATTTATTTTCAAACGGCTTCTCAGTGCCTCCGTGTTGTGTAACCTGTATCTCTTCTTCAGAGAGTGTTTTTAGTTTCTCTTCTTTGTTCATAAATAAAGTATACTCTCTATCTCTTATTTCTTTTTTCTACACATTTAACACATAAACAACCTTTTGGCTTGATATGCTCGTCAAAATACTCTTTTCCATAGTCGTAGTTAAGCTCTTCTCCTGCTGCTATATTTTTAATAGCTGAGATAAAAACTCTTCCTCTGATAGTGTCTGCTTCACAGTTTGGGCGACATGAGTGGTTGATATACCTGGCGATATTTTTTCTACTCGTACCGTCAATATGGCGGTTTTTTGATGTCTGGAAAAGGTATTTCCCTCCGCGACGATTTGCTTCTGCGTCAGAAATAATCTCACCAACATACTCAATAATGCAGTCTCCTTTCTTAATTGGCACCTTCGCAAAAAGACCAAGACCATTAACCCCCCTTTTTATTGCAAGATCTTTTGGATATGAAAACACTGGTACTGTCTTTAGTTTTACCATATGAGGAGACTATTGTAGCACACCGACGGGTTCCCACTTCGCATAAATACTCGTCGTCAATATTCGATCTGAAGATTGCTCTTTAATACCAACCTCACCATATTCAATAGCACCAAGCGGGAGCAGTTCGCGGAGCAGTTCGCCGAAAGTAGTTGCTGAGTATCCTGCAGCATAGCCGTTGAGAAGCACTAGTTTTGGTGTAGTACTCAAAAGCTTCGGGAGGAGCAAGAGAAGTTCATGAAGAGACTCTTCTATTTTCCAAACCTCCCCTTTTGGACCTCTCCCAAAGGCTGGAGGGTCAAGCACAATAACATCAAAAGTCTCTCCTCGAGCAATGAGTCGCCTCGCATATTTTTGTGCATCTTCACAAACAAGTCTGAGTGCGTCAACTGAAAGACCTGAGGCTTCGGCATTTCTTTTAACTGTCCCTATCGTAGTCTTTGACGCATCAACATGGGTAACCTTCATACCACTCTTTGCCCCAGCAATACTTGCAGCGCCTGTATAGCCAAAAAGATTGAGCATACTAAGTCCTGGATTTGTTTTCCCAAGGAGAGAGAGCATCCCCCACTGGGGTGCATGTTCAGGGAAAACACCAACATGCTTAAAACCACCACAGGAAAGCTCAAGTACTATACCTTCATAACTCCATGACCATTTATCTGGCATATCTACGGCTTGTTTCCAGCGTTCCCCTTTATCCGCCCAGAGAAATTGAGCTTGTGCATCAAGCCAAAGCGTTTTGTTTTTCTTACTCCAGAGCGCTTGTGGTTCTGGTCTATCAAGTATGGTCGCGGAAAACTTTTCAAGCTTTCTTCCTTCTCCAGAATCAAGGAGTGTGTATTCAGGTAGTGATGAAACGACAATATCTTTTCTATTCATTTTATTTTTTTAAAATAGCACTAAGTGCACTATCAAGTGTTGGGTGTGAAAAAGAAAACCCCTTATCGAGTAATCGCTTTGGCTCTACTCTTTGACTCTTTGTTACCTCAAAGAAAAATGCTCCAAAGAGGTGTTTCGCGATAAACTCAGGGAGTGTTCCAAGAAGTTTCTTTTTCATTTTTTTCGCGAGTGTTTTCATAAAAACACTGTGCAACACCTGTTCTGGAGCGGTTGCATTAAAGACGCCTTGGAGTGTGTTGGTTTCAAGTGCAAAAATATATGTTGCAACAATGTCTTCTTCGTGGATCCACGACATCCAAAAGTCTTTTTTTCTAAGCTTCAATAGAAAACCAAGCTTCGCTGTTTTTCGGATTTTTGAGAGGAAACCTCCGTGACCAAGAACAAGCCCAGTACGAACACAAATAACACGAACACCAAGTGATTCGGCTTTCATTGCTTCGTCTTCCCAAGCTCTTACAACATCAGCAAGAAACCCTTCTCCTTTTGGGCTTTTTTCAGAAGCAAGCTCCTCACCGGTGTCTCCATAAAACCCTGCCGCTGAAGCACAGATGAAACAGCTTGGCTTATTAGCACTTGCTGCAATCGTCTCAACAATATGCCGTGTACTATATATTCGACTGTTTCTTATTTCTTCCTGCTCTTTTTTTGTCCAACGAGTGTTGATGGGCTTTCCAACAAGATTAATAACAGCGTCTGCTTTTTCAAGCACTCCGTAAGGGAGTGGCTGAAGTGCAATATTACAGTTTATGAAAAAGAGTGCTTCGTGAGTAAAAGAAGGTGCGGCAATATCAACAATAACCACCGTATGCCCAAGCTTTAAGAGTTTTTCTGAGAGCTGTGTTCCGATAAATCCACTACCACCAGCAACTACAATAGTCATATACCTCTATAGTAACACAGTGATAAAACTGTCTCACTGAAAGACAATATTTATAAAACATTGTCACGGGTTTTATTGCAAAACTACTATTTTGCGGTAGTATCAACCCTATGGAACAGGTAGAAAAAGCACTTTTGCTTATACTCCGATTTGCATTTTTTGTTGTGCTTTCGGTTATTTTTCTCCCTTCTTTTCTCGTTGTTACCTACCTCCAGACAACCTGGGCAAAGCTTTTTGGGGAACTCTTCAAGGTCTAGATAATTTTGCAAAAACGATTTTTCCCTATTTTATAAGTTCCCTTTTCTGGAACTTTTTTTGTATCTTCAAAAGATACTGTTTTTCCTGACTCAAGATGTGAAAGCGCGCCTCCCTCACAAAGACGACGAAGTTCTGATTTTGAAGAGACAATACTATGTGAAATAAGTGTATCACCGAGAGTGCTACCTGGCTCTATCTTTAGAACAGGTACCACTTCCGGTATCTCTTTTTTTTGAAAAGTGGTGACAAAATATTCTTCTGCTTGTGTAGCTTCTTTTTCACTCGTGCAAAGTTTGGTAACCTCTCTCGCAAGTCTCATTTTTATATTTCTTGGGTTTTCTCCGGTAGCGAGCTCCCTTTTTACAACCTCAAGATCTTCCATACTATAGTCTGTGCAGAGTTCAAACCCTGGAACAATAAGTCCATCTGGCCAGCTCATTATTTTGCCATACATATCTATCGCTGAGTCTAAGAGACTTATCATATTTCCTTCGCTTTTACCCATCTTTTTTCCTGTGCCGTCTTCAAGCAGTTTTACAGTGACAACAAATTTTTCTTTTTGTTTTATTTGTTTAAGGAGGATGCGTCCTGAAAGCATATTAAAGAGCTGGTCGTTACCACCAACTTCTCCGTCTACATTAAGCGCAACAGAGTCATATCCTTGCATAAGTGGGTAAAAAAATTCATGAAGGTATATTGGTTTTTCTTCTTCCATTCTTTTAGCAAACATGTCTCGCTTGAGCATATAGTCAACGGTCATATGAGACGCAAGTTCTACCACTTCCGCAAAACGGAGTTTTTTAAGCCATGTTGAATTGAATTTAATAGAAGCGCTATTTGGTCCAGAAAACCGTATGAATTTTGCGGCCTGCTTCTTGTATAACCTGAGGTTTGTCTTTACTTCTTTTTCAGATAGCTGTTTACGAGTAGCCGCTTTATCTGTAGGATCACCGATGCGTGCAGTAAAATCCCCAACAAGAAATATTATCTTGTGCCCGAGATCTTGAAACTGTCTCAACTTCCTCAGCTGTATAGTGTGCCCAATGTGAAGGGTTGGGGCTGTCGGGTCAAAACCAGCATAGATAGTAAGCTTTTTGCCTGAAGAAAGCTTTTGCAAAAGGAAGTCGTTGTTCGGTAAAACCTGTTGTACCCCTTTTGTAAGAAGTGTTTCTATTTGCTCGTCTTTTGTCATATATATAGTCATACTAACACTTTTATAGTGGTTTTTTAAGGCATAATTATATATGATGAACCTATGAGACAAATATCAAATAAAAACATTGTGTTAGGGCTTTGTGCCCTTCTCTTTCTCTTTCTTGGTGGTGTAATGGTATGGGCATCACTCATAAAGCTCCCCGACCTTTCAAACTTTGAGGCCCGGAAAATAGCAAACTCTTCAAAAATAGTAGATAGGACGGGTGAGGTTGTTCTCTATGATATTCATCAGTCAGTAAGGCGGAGTGAGATTCCCCTTTCACAAATGGGAGAAAATATTCGCCTCGCAACAATCGCAATTGAAGACGAACATTTTTACTCACACAACGGTATCCGACCGACCTCAATACTAAGGGCAGTGCTCGCAAATATCTTTAGCGGAAGTCTTTCTCAAGGAGGCTCTACAATTACGCAACAGATTATAAAAAACACACTACTAAACACTCGTAAAACAATAACGAGAAAGGTAAAGGAGTGGGTGCTCGCAGTAAAACTAGAACGGCATTTTACAAAAGACCAAATACTTGAAATTTATCTCAACGACAATCCGTATGGTGGAACTATTTATGGCGTTGAAGAAGCTTCTCGTGCATACCTCAACAAAAAGTCCTCTGAGCTTACTCTTGCTGAAGCAGCGTATCTTGCAGCAATACCAAAAGCCCCAAGCTACTACTCTCCGTTTGGTAAAAATAAAGATAAGCTTGAGGAAAGAAAAAACACTGTACTTAAGAAAATGCTTGACCTTGGCTATATCACAAAAGATCAGTATGAAACAGCAAAAACAGCAGTTGTCACTTTTAACACGCAGGCACAAAACAGTATTAAAGCACCACATTTTGTGTTCTACATACTCGACTATCTCGAACAAAAATACGGTGAAGATGTAATGGAAAATGGGGGCTATACAATCACAACAACAATAGACTATGAGTTACAACAAAAAGCCGAAGAAATTATAAAAGAGAAAAGCTTTGAGAATGAGAAAGCAAATAACGCTTCAAACAGCGGTCTTCTTGCGCTTGATCCAACAAACGGACAAATTCTTGCTATGGTTGGATCTCGAGACTATTTTGATAAAAAAATAGATGGCGCATATAACATTGTGACAGCAAAAAGACAGCCGGGATCATCTTTTAAACCTTTTGTCTATGCTGCTGGGCTTCAAAAAGGATACACACCTGAAACAGTCCTCTTTGATGTGCAAACACAGTTTTCAACAACTTGTGCGAGTGATCCAAAAACTTGTTATAGCCCAGATGACTTTGACGGTCTTTTTAAGGGCCCTATTTCTGTACGGAGCGCGCTTGCTGAATCAAGAAATGTTCCTGCGGTGAAAATGCTCTACCTTGTTGGTCTTGATGATGCACTCTCCATGGCAAAGTCGCTTGGTATCACAGGGCTTCAGGACAAGTCACATTACGGCCTTTCCCTTGTTCTTGGTGGCGGTGAAGTATCACTCCTTGATATGACTGGTGCATATGGGGTTTTTGCGAACAGTGGTATCAAGAATACACCAACAGGAATACTCTCCATAAAAGACCGGAGCGGAAACACAATTGAAGAATTTGAACCAAATCCAGTCGAGGTGCTTACTAAAAACATCGCACTGCAAATAAACGATATTCTTTCTGATCCAGCTGCAAGAGCTCCAACATTCGGAAGTGGGCTTACCATTCCTGGTGTTGCATTTAAAACAGGAACAACAAATGACAATAAAGACGCATGGATTATTGGCTACACCCCTACTGTTGTTGTTGGGGTGTGGTCAGGAAACAACGACAATAAACCTATGAGAAAAGGTGGTTCTGCGGTTTCTGGGCCAGCATGGAAATCTTTTATTCAAGAAGTATTTAAAAAATATCCAACAAAGAACTTCGAGAAACCAACACCTGATCCTGATTTCAACACCCTTAAACCAGTCCTTCGAGGTATCTGGATGGGAAACCAAACTGTATTTATAGATAAAGTGACCGGAAAGCTTGCAACTGAAAATACCCCACCAGAATCAAGAGAGGAGCGCATAATTACAAATGTGCAAGATATACTTTACTGGGTTGATAAATCGAACCCACGAGGTCCTACTCCTCAAAACCCTGCTTCAGATCCACAATTTTCTCTGTGGAACAGTGCTGTACAAACCTGGTGGGAACAAAATAAGTATAAATATACAATAACAACAACAAACGACCTGCCTACAGATTATGAGACTGTACATTCCGAAGAGAATAAACCAGACATAGAGATAAGCGGACTTCCAAAGGAGCTTCCTTTATCAGGAAAAGCAACGGTAAATCTAAGTAATAAAAACAGTTATGGGCTCACAACTGCTGATGTTTTTATAAATAATACCTATATAACAACACTCTCTAGCCCGTTTCGCCTTGTTTTTACACCTAAAGATTATGGTCTTCTTCCGGGTGTCTATACCTTTAAGATTATCGGAACAAATACAATGTATAGCTCCGGGCAAAAAGAACAACTCTTTTCTATTACCAATTAATAATAGTTTTATTTCTTTTAAAAATTTCTTCTATAGATTCTTTTTTCATTAGTAAAGCAGCTTTTTTTGTTGGAGAAACAGAAAAAAACAAACCTTTCTTTGAAGTTTTTATCTCTCCTGGAGAAAGTGGTATTCCTGTCTCTTTTTTTATTTCATTTATTATAGTTTGTCTTTTTTCTTCTCCCTCGAAGAGTTTATTTGTTATTTCTTGTAAGACTTTATTAAAAAGAGACATACCTTACCTGTTCGTTGGCATAAGGAGATAAAGGAAAGAGTGATCGTGAACACCTTTTATAACAATTGGTTTGTTTGGCTCTGTAAACGAAATAGAAATACTGTCTCCAGAGATCGTTTGAAATACATCAAGAAAATATTTCAGATTGAATGAAACTTCTATTCCCTCACCAGTAATAACCGCATCAATGAGAGATTCTGATGATCCGATATCGGTGTTGTTTGAATGTACAGTAACCTTTTTTGTATCTGGATTAACAGAAAATATTATTTGAAAGAATTTATCAGCAAAAACAGTTGAGAGTCTGAGTGTATTTAGAAGTTCTTGCTTCATAAGGACAACTTTTGTTTTTTCCTCTTTTGGAATAATAATTCTGTAGTCAGGAAATGCTCCATCAATAAGCCGTGTTGTAAAATAGATCCCTTTCCCTGAAAGAGAGAGTTGATTTCTTGTAAAAGTAACCTTTACCTCATCACTATAAAGCTCAAGGACTCGTAGTATATCTGAAACACTTTTATAAGGAATAAGTATTTTTGATATCTCTGGTATGTGTTTTACTTTTATTTTTTTCTCTGACAATCTAAAAGAGTCTGTCGCAACAAAACAAAGGTTTTCGTTTTCTGTATAAAGAAAAATACTTGCAATCTCTGGTTTAATTTCTGTTGTGGCCGCTGAAAAATAAACCCCTCGTATACCTTCTTGTAAAAGACTGCTTTTTATTTCAAAAGTCTCTCCCTCAACAATTGGAAGTGTTGGGAATTCATCTTGTGGGAGACATTTTATAAGAGATTTTACACCCTCACTCTTTACAAGAAGGTTTTCTCCTTGAAGAAAAAGGGTGACATCGTTTTTAGAACCTATATTAGAAATAACATTTGATAAAATATCTCCCTTTATAAGAATTATCCCCTCTTCTTCTATCACAGCTGGTACTTCTATTTCTATACCTACTGCAAGATTTGTTGAACGAATCTTAAGACTTTTTCCTGATGCAACAAGAAGGATTGCATGAAGTGTTGGGAGTGTTAAATTTTTCCCTGTCATTTTGTCGGCAATTCCGACAGCGTTTTTTAGTTGTTCTGTTTTACATTGTAATTTCATATTTTAAAAAAGTTTTTAACAATATCTATAAAGAGGTGTGAATTGTGGAAAATGTTCTAAAAAACCTTAACTATCAAAATTATTTTTAATAATGAAGCTGTGAATTATTTTATTTTTTTTAAAAAGTATTTTCATTGTATGTTTTTTATTTCATTTTTTTCATATCTCATCCACAGGTCATCCACACTATTTAAACAAAATACGAATATCTTCAAGTTCTTTCATAAGCAGTGGGTTTTCTTCGAGTTCATTTTTTATTTTTTCATAAGAATGAATAACTGTTGTATGGTCTTTTCCACCAAGTTTTGATCCTATTGAAGGGTATGATTCATTAAAGTCTTCTCTCAGAATAAACATAATCATCTGGCGTGCTTTTACAATCTCTTTCCTTCTTGTTTTTTCATAAATAATTCGCTCATCAAGGTTATAATAATCAGATATCTGTTTAACAACACTTTCAATAGAGATATTTTTTCTTGGCTTTATATTATTTTTTACTAATTGTTTTACTTCAAGAAGAGAAATTGGTTTTTGTTTCAGTTCGGCGTGCATAGAAATTATATTAATAATGCCTTCTATCTCTCGAATACTCCCTGTGACTGAAGAAGCAATAAAAGCAAGCACCTCAGCATCAAGATCTATTTGTTGGAGAGATGTTTTCTCTTTGATAATCGCCATACGAGACTCTAAATCCGGTTCTTGTATATCTATTGTCATCCCAGCGTTAAACCTGGTTTTTAACCGATCTTCAAGACCAATAATATGATTTGGGTGTTTGTCAGAAGAAAAAATAATATTTTTTCCTTGTTCGTAGAGTGTATTAAAGAGGTGAAAGAGTTCGTTTTGGGTACCATCCTTACCTGAAATAAACTGAATATCATCAATAATAAGAACATCAAATTTTCTATATTTTTCACGAAAAGGTACTGATCGACTGTTCTGCACAGAAGAAACATATTCGTTCATAAATCGTTCCAGTGTTGTATAAAGCACCTTCTTTTCAGGATAAAGCTTTTTTATCTCATTCCCTATTGCTTGAATAAGGTGTGTTTTACCAAGTCCGCTTGCTCCATAAATAAAAAGAGGGTTATATGCTTGCCCGGGTCGTTTTACAACAGCCTGTGCAGCAGCATAGGCAAGCTCATTAAAAGAACCAACAATAAACTTATCAAAAGTGTATCGAGGGTTAAGATTGTCGTCCCTATTTACATAAAGATCTTGCATTGGAAGTTCGTTCTTTATAAGATCGCTTCGTAACTCTCTCTTTTCTTCTTCCTTTACAACTCGAGAAATAATGAACTCGACACCACGAATTGTATCGATAAAAGAAACAAGGCTTTTTAAAATTAACTTCTGGTACTTTGTTACCATCCACTCTTTTATAAAGTCATTTGGTACACCAATAAAAACAATACCATCCTCTTCTTTCACTAAAGAGGTGTTTTTAAACCAGGTGTTAAAATGTCCAGCACTTACCTCTTTTTTTATTTCTTCGAGACAATCACTCCAGAGTTGTTTAGTGTCCATATCCATGAATAGGTTAATAATACGATGCACGGGTTCTAAAACAAAAGTGTTGATAACCTGTGAATAGTGTTGATTATAGCAGTCTCTGTAAGGCTTGATAAAGCAGCTTTTTTTGTGTATAATGCTCTCACTATATGTCTCAAACATACCAACCAAAAAAGAGAAAAAGAGCGAAGGCGCACGGTTTTCTCGTTAGAAGCGCCTCAGCAAAAGGCCGAAAGGTTATTACTGCTCGCCGACGAAAAGGACGAGCAAAACTAACGGTTTAAATACAACACCTTATGTTACCGTCAAGGAAGCGATTTTCCCGGGTAGCGTTTGCTAGTTTTTCAAAAGATCCCACCCTTAAGAGGGTTTTTAGCGAGATTGGCACACTAAAATATAGAAAAACCACATCACAAAAAGCATCTATTGTTATTTCAAAAAAGGTGGAAAAAAGTGCAGTTAAAAGAAATCTTCTCAAGAGAAGACTCTATAATATCTTTAAGGACTATATCGACAAAGAAGAACACTCTTTTATCTTATATGCTTCAAGGGCGGTAAAAGAGCTCAGTTTTGTAGAGCTAAAAGCAAAATGCAATGAACTTTTTAAAAAAATTACCTAATAACTTATTTCTCTTTTTTATTAAGATTTACCAAAAAGTCTTTTCACCGTCACTTGGTATTCTTCGTCTACTTCCCTTTTATCCAAAACCAAGCTGTGTCTTTTATCCAACATGTTCTGAGTACGCCGCTACCTGTTTTCAAAAATATTCTTTTTTCTCTGCCTTTAAAAAGGTTGTTTATAGAGTAAGTCGTTGTCATAGTGGTACTACACCAAGCGTTGATCTTCCCTAATTGCTATTTTTACTCTTATAGGTACAATAAAACCCATGCACACACTTTGGAATACATTTATTTACGAACCCGTTTATAACCTTCTTGTTTTTATTGCAAACTATTTAACACTTAAAGATGTAGGACTCGCCGTCATTCTTCTTACTGTTATTATACGATTTCTCCTCCTCCCACTTAGTAAAAAGAGTATTGTTAGTCAATATAAAATGCGAGAACTCCAGCCAAAGCTTGATGCAATAAAAGCACAAGGGCTTTCGAAAGAAGAAGAGTCAAGGCAACAATTTGCACTCTATAAGACAGAGGGAATTAACCCCTTCTCTGGCTGCCTCTATCTCCTTATACAACTCCCCATTCTCTTTGCTCTCTATTTTTCATTTATTAAAGGCATCAGCCAACCAGAACACCTCTATGGGTTTCTTAACACAGACCACCTCAAGAACTCACTCCTCGGCCTTATAGATATTACAAAACCGTTCCTCCCGCTTGCTATTCTTGCCGGTATTACACAGGCGCTACAAGCATTTCTTGCTCCAAAACCATCAACTTCATCAGATAGTAGTTTCCAAGGGCAATTTACAAAAAGCCTTTCTATGCAGACTAAGTATGTACTCCCACTTATCATTATCTTTATCTCAGCAAAACTTGCTGCAGCGGTTGCGCTTTATTGGGTTATTACAAACATCTTTTCAATTCTTCAAGAGCTCTACTTTAGAAAAAAGCTCGGTCTTGCTAAAAAATAAACTGCCAGAGAGAGGCATCTTTCTTGTTGATAAAGTACAGCGTACTTGTTTCTTCATCGAGTCGTAGGTTTGTCATATCAAACTCTTCATCCCCACTATAGAGGACATCGAATGCTCCAGCTCCAGAGTAAATGCGAAATATCCTATCAGAGAAGGAGATAATACCAGCATACCAGTCGTCAGGGTAAGTACCTGGAGGTGTATTTCCTCCTGCACAAATAAGATCGTTACTTTTTGTCCAGACACATTTTTCAGGAAGTACAGAAAGGCCGAGTGTTTTTACTGAACCGGTTTTTGTGGAAAGAAGTTTTGTAGTAAAAGAGTCTTTGTTGCTCTCTGAATAAAGAATATATGCCCCATCAGGACTCACAGAGGTGGTAAGCCCTTGCACATCTCCAAGGATACGAGAGAGCCTCTTGTTTACAGAATCTACTTCATATAAAAAACCGACTGTTGTTCCACTTGCTTTTGTCTGTAGAAAAACACTCTTTTGAGTTGGCCAAGAAACGAGCCATTCGCGAAACGGCCCCCGGTAAAGCTCTTTTCTCCCCGTATTTGCAAGTGTTGTGCTTGAAAGAGTTGTAAGCTCCCCATCAGGAACTACTCGAGCGATGCTTGTACTATCCGGAGCTATATCAAGTGCGAGTGTACTATCAGGGAGATATATACCATCTTTTTGTGTTCTTGTTCCATCTGGGTTTTTGTCCGGTACAGGCACAACATAGCTTGCAATTGTCCTCTGGTCGTCTCTCAAAAAGCGGAGTATTACACTTCCTCCATTTGGACTAAAGAGCGCTTCATAAATATTTGGGATATAGATATTACTTACCTGTATTGGGGTACCTCCATTTTTTATTTCGTATACATAGCCACTCGTTCTTGAGACATAGCGGATATTTTTATCAATAACCGTTTCTACCTTACTTTTCTCTTTTGTATTTTGTGTAGGTGTCGTAAGGGTTGTTTTTGAGAGGAAGAAAGTAAAACCAGAAACGCTGTGAGAGGTAATTTTTTTGAATGGAGAATTAGTGGTTGACCCGTCAGTATTTATTGTTCTTGGCTCGTTTTGAGATAGTGTTCCGTCTGGTTCTGTGGCACTATTACTGTTTCCAAATGGAAAAAATGACTTGAAGCCACTCGTTTGGTCTGCCCCAGTGGTAGATTTTGATTTTTTGTAAAAAGACCAACCAACCACTACAACAAATAGTATTAGTATTAAAATTAGAATTCCCTTACGCATAAGATAATTGTACTATATAAAGCTATTTAACCCAGGCCTCGCCTTTTTTGATAGCATCATCTATTACTTGTTGATAGTACTTCTTTTTTCCTATAACACATTGCCCATAAGTTTTTTGTTCACCACTACAAGAAATGAGCCACGGTTTACCATTTGATCTAGTGCAGGTTCCAAAGTATTTACAAGCAGCTTGTTCTTGAGATGCTTCATTATTTATAGCACCACCCTTATTCTTTAAAAATAGCGCTGTCATCATTAGAGCATCTCCTGTGTCCCATGGATATGGCTCATGGCCAAGTAATGATTTGGCGCTCTCTCGATACTCCTTCCATGTTGTTGGCATAAACTGCGTATAACCTATAGCCCCACCATCTCCAGCACCACCAGTGCTTGTTTTGCTTGTACATGATACATTTACAGAATCCTTTACAAGTTTAGTTTTGTTTGGGTACTCACTGTTTATTAAAGGAATTAGTTCATTGTTTAAATACTGATAGTCAGCAACCCTCATATTTGATTGAGTCGAAAGACATTTACCACTATTACTACCACTCCCTGATTCTTGCTGGAACATTGCCAAAATAAAAGCTATATCAACCCCGGTTTTTTGGGATGCTATTTTTGCTGCTGGGTAAGCCTCTTTTTTCAAATCAACCTTTATAGGTTTTCCATCAAATGTTGCAGCTCCCGAGATATTAAGGTCTTCCACTCCAATGTCCAGCTTTTGAATATTTACATCAGGAGATACTAGTCTTGGGTTTATTGTGTTCAAAATAACATATGCAGAGAGTGCAAGGAGAAGCCCAGCAGCAGCTTCCATAATTCTACTTTTTGCAGCTGTCTTTTTAAAAGGAGTGTCAGTTACCATGTACTCATACCCCTTCAGAATTATTTGTACGACAAGCATGACAACTGCAAGCCCGATAAGTATTTGGAGGATAATATTAAGGAAGTCGCTAATTTGGTTATCACAAGATCCCGGCTGAAGCTTTCCTTCATTTACATACTCTTGGCAAAGATCCTGATCGAGCACGATTTGGAGTTTTTCAGATATTGGTGCAAGGAGTCGATAGCTTCTTTTATTGAAATCGTTTGCTTCATCGTTTGAGCCTGCTGGTATATATCCCTGACAGGTTTTAAATTTATCAGTCTTTATATCAAGTGCACCATTTTTTGATCTGATAATTTGTTTTACAAAATATTGTGTATTTTTCTCAAGGTTCTGCAGGATAAAGCTATAGGTGCCATCTTCGTTGATACCATTTACTGACTGTATAGGGCCGGAAGCGCCCGCTGGAGTTGACTCATCAGCAGGCATTGCTGTTCCTGCGTACTGAATTGTAATAGTGAAATCTGCTTTGTTGGTGTTGTTTAGCTTCCCAATAATTGTTGATGGGTTACATTCCTTACCATAGGTAAGTGGCCACTGGGCATCAACTGTTTCAGCACCAGTTACAACCCATTTTACTGCTGAAATATAAGGCGCTTTTGTGCCACCAAAATCTATCTCTGCTCGAATATAGTAAATAGATCCCCCAGAGACAGAGGCAGAACGAGTCCAAGTAATAGTGCCGTTCTGTGATATCGTTTTTGTTGGTTGGACAGAGGCTGCGCATTTAATATCAGAGCTCCCTATTGGGCAGACAAGGCCTATAGGAAATGTGTTTAGGGGCTCTATGAATATATTTGCTTTCCCCCTATCTGCAGCTGGAACACCAGAGAGTGTGACAGTTATTTGTGTCCCCTGTGCTTTTGCGTCAAAGGCATAAGGATATATTTGTTGAGCAAGAGACTCTTTTGGAATAGAAGAGAGCGTGAAAAGAAAGAGGTAAAAAAGACAGAATATTTTTTTAAATGTCTTCATAGTGAGAGGATGCTCTCAGTATACTACATGCACTTAGTTGAAAGATACCGAAAAAGATCGAGCAGCATTCTGCAGTGAGTACAGGATTGTACTTACCGAGACACGAAGCACACTCTTTTGTCTGCTTCCTGGGTTCGAGAGACTAATTTCGTTCTGTTCTTTTTCCCCATACAGTGGAGTACTGTTGTTTTCTATGTCGAAACTGAGATCTTTTGAGATACTCCCTCTTGGTATCGAAAAGAAATATGGCTCAAATCGAAGTGTAATACCAGGATCAGTTGTTTCAAAATCATCCGTATATCCTCTCGCATAGTTAATAAACCCCTCTTTTTTTTGATACATGAGTATTGTTGGTTTTCCTGGTAGCAAAGAAAGATTTTTACTGCCACTAAAGAGTCCACCACTTGCTGTTACTGAAATCCGCTCCTCGTTTTTTAGTGTTTCATTCTTGAAAATCAATGCGTTTTTGTTATATCCAGAGTACGCTGGAACAGCGCTGTCGTTTCGTGACCACTCAAAAGAAAGGTTCTTTGGTGCACTTCTTGTCTGGATAGCAGTTACCCGTACCAATGCATTTTTTGAAAGAAGCGCTTTTCCTTTGTAGAAGGGAGGGGTATATGAGTCTATTGCTTCCCAGAGGAGGTCAACACTTGCAGAACGAAGCGTATATCCAATTTGTGTCTGCTGGAAACCTGCACCACCAACAGAAAGAGAAATAAATCCTGAAGAGTTCGTACGAGGAGCAGTGAGTGTTATTTTGGTTCGACCGATACCCGAAGCAATGGTTTTATCATTATATTTCCATATGAGACTTGCCTGATTTAAATCAGCACCGTAGCTTATTGCTTCAAGCGTTACAGTCTCCCCCGGTTTTGGGTTCTCTGGTATAGCAACAATGGAGATATCGGGCGCAAGGCTCGCGTTTTCAAACTGCGCAAAACTAGGAGTGATGAAGAAAAATATAAGTGAAATTCCGATACAGAGTTTCTTGTACATAAGAAAAGTATACCATCAAAACTCTTAGAGCTGACCTTGTTGTTCCCTAAACTCTTGTTTTGCTCGCTTTATAGCGAGGATTTGCGATGGGTCCGAAGTGACAATTTGCTCCTCTGTATAGGAAGCTATAATTTTAATAGCAACATGTTTCAGTCCCGCAAAGAAGATCCCCTCTCCAACACCAGATTCGAGGAGAAGGTACTTTTCTTCATCGGTGAGGTTAAATGTTTTTTGGAGCACTTCCATAGTACTCGGGGACTGTTTGAGGAGGAGCTGAATAGAAGAGTTTGTGACAATAGGCACTCCGTATGGGCTTTTCATAAAATCCCCCACATCCTGTGTGATTGTACAGAGTCCAAGGTAATACTTTCTCCCTCGTTTTGCAATTGAGTAAAGGAAGGATGCAGTATCATCGCTTTTCATCATCCACCACGCCTCATCCACCACTAAGAGCCTCTTTTTGAGTTCTTTTCGAACCGCATTCCAGATAAAGTGTGTCACGATATACATGGCCGCGGGCTTGAGATCATCCTCCATGTCTCGTACTGAGAACACCACAAACTTTTTATTAATATCTACATTTGTTGGTTGATTAATAAAGCTTGCCCAAGAACCTTTTGTGTACTTTGTGAGTCTTTGGAGAATAGATTCGCTCCCTTCCATCCCAGAGAGCACCATTTCAAAATCAGAGAGCAGTGGCGGCTCAATACTTGCAAAATCAGAGTTTGCATCAATATCCTTGAGTGCGTAAGTTTCTGTGATCGCCCTATCGATAATAGAGTCCTCTTCTGGAGTGAGCCCTCCAAGCATAATACGAAAGAGTCCTACAAGGTTAATAATATTGCTTCGAAGAACATCAGCAGGAGCTTCGTCTTCTCGAGGGATTGGTAAGTCAAAAGGATTAATATGGTTATCAGAAGAGAGTGAAATATTGAAGTACCGACCACCAATAGACTCAGCAAGATATTCATACTCTCGTTCAGGGTCAATCACAATAACATCAGTATCGAACATGAGTGTTCTAATGATTTCAAGTTTTGTTGCAAAAGATTTTCCTGCACCAGACTTTGCAAAAATAATAGAGTTGTAATTTTCAAGAGAAAAACGATCAAAAATAACAAGGCTCGAATTGTGTCTATTTACCCCATAAAGAATTCCTTCGTCTGAGGTTAAATCAAAGGACACAAAAGGAAACATGCTTGAAATAGGCTCTGAGTTGAGTTTTTGAGTAACATTCAAACGATCAATTCCAAGTGGTGTGATTGTTCTAAAACCATCCTCTTCTTGAAAAAGTGTTGGCTTTATATAAATGAGTTTTGATTCAAGCATCGAGCGAATTTCACTTTCTGTTCGGAAGAGATCTTTTTCATTATCCGCATAAACACTAATGTAAAAACCAACAGTGAACATTTTTTCTTGTGCTTGCGTGAGACTGTCTCGAAGCTCTTCGAGGTCTTGGTATGCAGTATCAAGCATAGGATCTCGCACAAGACCTTTTTGTTGTCGTACCATGATTTGGCTTTCTACCTCCGCAATTTTCTTTTGGAACTTTTTGAGAAGTTCTGCGGTTTCTATTGGATTAATAAAAATAGCTATATCAAAGACCTTATCGAGGTTGATGATTGGTGTCAGCCAATTGTCATTGAGGTATCGCGGGTAAGAGATAACAAAAAATGTTCTGACAATCTTGTCCCCTATGCGCATTGACTTTGAGGTGATCTCTATAGCAGAGGGAGCGATATTGTCAGCAAGCTCACTCGTTGCCCATGAATATGCCTCTTCAGGTAACACAGGAAGACTTTTTGCCCCAGTTGCTTGTTTGTTTTTTTGGCTTGACCCAAAAAGCGCCATAATACTATGAGTATACTATACAAAGAAAGAAAAAAGCTTCTTTACCCCTCTGCATGGACCGTTGTTTCTCCGGGATTGAATGTTTTATAGAGTAGTTCAATCACCTCTTGTGTGCCAAGTTGTGCAACCCGAAGCCCGAGTCGAGAAAGCCCCTGCTCAACAACACTCATCCGCTGCTCTAATTGTGTTCGTTGTTCTTCAAAACTTGCGGTAAGATCTGCTGCTGTTTGTTTTTTTCCAAAGAAAGAAAAGATTTTTCCAAGCCCACTTGTCTGACTAATAATTGAGGGGTTGTATGGTACGACGACAAAGAAATTTTTCCTCATAATGTTCACTTGTTCAGTGAAGGTTTGAATGAATTCAATATACTCCTGTGTTTGAACCCGCAACAGCGGCTCGGTTTGTTGTTTGAGGCGATTTTCAAGTGTGAGAATATAAGGCCGTACATCGTACCTTCGTGACTGGATCACTATTTGCATTGGGAAGTCGAGTGTATTAAGGAAGTTTTGAAACTGGCCAATGACTGCTCGTTGTTCGTCATAAGATTTAAGGGAGAGGTTTATAGAAGAGACAAGCACAATAGAAGCGAGCGTGTCGTCCTTAAGGACAATAACACCGTCCCGTATCTCTTTTACAGGAACAAATTCTTGTGTTGGACTACTTTTTATTGCCATAGATTATTTCTTTTGAGAATCGATAACATCAAGACTCCATGAAAGCGTCTTTAGTTTACTCTCAGAGAGTGTAGCATGGATTGACTTTTGATTTGCTGGTAACTCCTCTTGCTTCTTTAGTTTTTGCTCTTGTTTTTTCCAGAGGTAGAGTCGTGAACGCATATAAAAGCGTACAAAAGACTCAAGTGCATGTGAAAAAGGTTTCTCATTTACTTTTACAAACGCAAGCGCGAGTGCAAGGCCAACAAAGGCTGGAACGAGTAATATTGCAATAAATGCTGGCGTAAGGCGAAGCGAAAGATATGCAAGTCCTCCTCCACCTGCAAGATAGGCGAACTGCTTGAAAGAAAGATTTCCAAAAACCTTATCTTCCATGTCAATAAATTGTGGTACTTTAAATTGCATTTACCCGCCTAAATTTTAAAATAATTACTAAGAATTTTCATAAGATGATTTCGACCCCATCCTGTTTTTAACCACTGTTCTCTTTGAAATGCATCAGATTTATTAAGAAATGCTTCATAAAATATAATTTGAAGAGGTCTTCTATTTTTTGTTGAAGCAACTTGCCCCGCATTATGTTTTTCGAACCTCCTTTTGAGGTCACCTGTGCACCCTATGTATATTTTCGCATCTTTTTTACTTTTTAGCACATATACATAATGCATAAAATTTTGGCGGGTGAACTTATTTCTCTGGAACTTCTCTGTAGATATCAAATGTGGGTTTTTGTGCTGGTGTGCTATTAGCGGCTGGTTTTTCCAGAGAATAGTCTCGTTTTATTGGGGCAATTGCTGCAGGCTTTGCAAGCTTTTCCTGAATGCTTGCCAGTGCTTCAAGTGGCGAAGGGGCAGATATTACTGCCTGAGAGGTTGTTTCTTCTGCTGTAGCCTCTTCTGTATCAAGGTCATTCTGTATCTCTATTTGTGTGAGTGCCCGTGAGACAATTTCTTCATTTATCGCTTGTAAAACAGCATCCTGCAAATCCCCAGTGATATTTGCACTCGAAAGTCTCGCTTGACGAGCAATCGGAGTAATGATTTCTAGGAGTGTTTCCACTGCGATCTGCTCGACTACTTTGCTTTGTTCTTCGGAGAGATTATATGTCTTAGCAATTGCCTTGATGATGATCTTAAAAGCATCACTCCACATGAAGCGACGGACTTCTTCTGGAACGGCACTAAGTGCCTCGCTATATTCATCTACGAAGTCATCCGATACATTTACGTTTTGAGTTGTTTTAAGATTATCGTTTTCCATAGTTATTTTTCTTCACCTGACTTCTTACCATCGTCCTTCTTTTTATCTTTTTTGTCGTCTTGTTCTTTTGCTTTTCTTTCTTCCTCCTCAATGTTGTCTTTGATAGAATCCTTGTTCTTCTGAGCATTGTTTAGATCGTTTAGTTCATCCTTTGTTCTCTGTCGTTCAGTGCTTCTTCTATTCATCTCGTCCAGATCGCTTTGTAGTTTTGTTCTCTTGTATTTCTCTCTTGCTTCTTTGTATTCGTCTTCCGCTATATCTGCTGCTGTTTGGGCGTCTGACCGTGCTTTATTGAAGTGTTCTGTCTTTTGGTCATCCGTTAAATCACTAAGACTTGCATCAACAGCTCTTCCAAGGACAGTTCGAATATGGCCGTCTATCAGATCATCAACTTCTTTAAGTTTTGTCTTTAATCTACCAAGCTTCGTATCCTTATTCTTACTCTTTTCAAAGTCTTTAACAATCTTTTCAAACACTCGCTTGTCTGCCTCTTGCTGTGAGTCTATGTAGTTACCAACGAGTCCGCCGACAACTGCTGCTGAAAGTCCAACTCCAGGTATAAGTTGTGATAGAGCTGTTGCCACGATGCCGCCCGTCTGTGAGAGACCCTTTCGCTTCTCCTTTTCTGAGAGAGTGAGCGAGTCTTGTAGCATTCTCTGAGCGTATTCGTATCGCATTGCTTTCGAAAGATCTTCTGCACTTTTAACTTCGCCATATTTTTTCTTTGAATCATCTTGTGCGCTCTTGAGTGCGTCTTTGTACTCTTTTGTCTCTTGGTGTGACTTGTCTTTGATAGCAGCCTCAATACTTGGTGTCATCGTCATTGCGACGATCTGATCTCGCTCCTTCTTATTTGTTGCCAACTGCTCTCGAATGATTTTTTCGTTTGTCGTATTCTTCGATTCAACTGCTGTCTTGAGATCTGCCTCCAGTCGCTCTGCAACTTTTTCAAGAGCTTTGAAAGTAGGGTCTGCATTCTTTCGCTTATCAAGCTCTCCCTTTGCCCATACCTCGTCTGCTTCTTTTTCAGTTTGTTTCTTTGTTCGACGATCCCACACATCCTGTGCTTGTTTGTCAGTCAAATGACTCATGTCATTTTTCTTTGTTGCTCGCTCCTCCTTTTCTTTTTCTCGATCCTTTCTAATCTTCACATTTCCACCTAGATAGTCTTTCTGTCCGAGCCCCACAAAGGAAGAGACTTTATCTTCTTGCTTGATACCAAGTCCTGCAACGCCTTTATTAAACCCTTCGCCAAGCTTGGTGTTTCTAATATCAAAACTCGATTTTTGTCCCCATTGGAGGAATTTGTTAACACCGCCAGCCAAAACGTTGCTATCTTTGTTTGCTGCTGCCCATGTACCAACCCCTTTGTTAAGGAGGCTTGTCGCTCCTCTTCCAGCTAGAGCTGCTCCGCCTGTTGCAACACCAACAGCAGCACCGGTTGCCATACCAACCGCTTTAGATCCAAGACTTTGGAGCATTTCACCTGCTTTTCCGGCGTATTTCTTTGCAAGACCAACACCGTACCCGATAAGCGTATAAATAATAATCATCGGTATTGCAATTGTGAGTACTGTTTCCATGAAGCCTGCGCTGTTGTTGCTTGAGAGAAACACCTTTGTCATGTCGGAGTTTATAAATGCATAAATGATGTAAAGGAAGAATACAAATATCGGAGCAAGGAGTGCGTATTCAAAGAGCTCCTTCTTCCAGTTTTCCCATGCAAGATCCTTGATGCCGCCGACAATTGGCATATTCCCTCGAGTGAGGACTGCAAATGGAGAAAAGATCATTGTAAGGTAGAGTCCTACTACTCGCCCTACGAACATAAACATGACCCCGAAGAACATCTTTGCAATGGCGAACATGATGAACGCTGCAATCAATGTGATAACGATAAAGTAGCCGGCATAGTCGCTAGAGTAACGAGATTTTGTAGATGCATTTGAAAGGTTCTCATCAGCTGCTTGAGAGTTAAGTCCTCCTACTGTTGCACTCTGGCTACCTTCTGCAGGTTTTTCTTTTTTCAGCGCAGCTCCATCATCAAGTGAAGTTGTCGAGAATACACGTTGTGGGTTGAACGATGAAACTATTTTTGAGGAAAGTGATTTGTACCCACCGACAGTATCAGTACTAGGGTTCTCTATAATCTTTCCTTTTGAGGTTTCAATATATCGACACTCTCCGTCACAAACAGCCATAGTGTTGTAGAAAAGTCTAGCGGTAATATTTGAAATATCGATCACCACTTGCGTTCCAAATAGACTGAAATTGATAAGCAGCGCATTGATGATAACTGCAGGGACAATCTTTTTCATCGATATACTGCTTATGTTGAACACAGTTGCAAGCCCGGTCCAAATAAGGATGATGATAAAGAAGATGTTTGATATATCTCGGACAAGTTTCCACCCGGTCACAATAATAGCTGCTCGATATGACTCGTCACTCAAGGAATATCCCAGGAAGAAATCAAATACCTTTCCAAGTATTCCAGCAACCCAGGCAATCGGCCAATAGAAAACGTAATACACGACTCGGGCGACACAACCCATCAAAGACCCATCACTGAAATAAGTAACACCACAGACAGGAAGTGTATCCGTTTCCATGGCTGTTCCAATATTTGGATCTGTAGCAGGTGTTTGACCCAACCCTTCATCAACGGTTTGAGGCATTTTGAAAGTACCAGAAGTTGCGATTTTAAAATAAGGGTGCCCATCACCGCAGATCTTTTTAAACTGTCGAATATCCGGATCTGATCCATCTTCTGTTGGAAGCGGCTCTCCACTTACTATTCCTGAACAATACCAAGCATCAGCTTTCCAGGTATCTTTCGAACCAATCTTGAAGAGGCTAGCTAAAGTCTCTGGAGTGTCTAACTTTCCGTCTTTTAGAAATGCTAAATCTTTTACATCAAAAGTGACATTGAATCTATGAAACTGTTCGTCAACATATATTAAGTTAGGACCCGATGCTTTTGCCTTGTAGTGATAGATCTTTGGCCAAACACCTCCCTCTGTCGGTAGTGTACAGGTACCGTTCTTACAGACTAAGTTTTTCAGGTCTTGGTCTGTTGATGCTTTACTTGCATATGGAATAACAGAAAATAGACAAGCGCCTTCCCCTGTTGCATCCGCATTACAGACTCGAAGAATAAACACATTTGGATTATCAAAATCTCTAATATGGTTCCAGTGCCAATCTTTTGGAGCACTTCCGCCAACGTTTAGGTCAAAACTCGCTTGAAGATTGAATTTGAAATCAAAAACAAGCTTTGTGGCATCAGTAGGATCCTTTTTAACAAGAGAAACAAAATTGAGCGAAGGAGCAGGATCGTTCCCTTTAAATAGATTTTTATAACTGTCGTAGAGCTGCGCCTCTGCTTTTCCTGTAGTACTGAAAAAAGAAAATAAAAAAACGAAAGCAAAAAGTGCTCCTACAAAAGGTTTTGTATACTTCTTTCTTAAAAAAGAAATTAGATTCACTAATAGCTAGTATATCACTATATGCTTTACTCTTACCACAAGTTCAAGCGAAGTGCGTGCTCCATACTCCTCTCTGGGAAAATGGTGTCAGGATCAGAGAAAATACCTCGAAAGTTTGAACCTTGATGGACGAGCGCCTGATTGTCTTTGTTGCTGTCATGCCAAAACGGTGTTGGTACTCGATAATTGATTTCTCCATTTCCTCCAGGAACAACTGCTCCATAAGGTTGTGAAGCAACCACCGTTGCTTGTGCACCTGTATACACAGGACTATTAATGCAATAGGTGTTTAACTCGGTGAGTTTCTGAGTTTTAATTTTAAAAGTATCGTAGTTTGCAAGCTCAGTCGCAACATCTGCATCAGTATTGAGTGTTTCGGCAACTTTCATGAAGCGGCTCTTAAGAGCATTCAATCTATCTATTTCATCTTGCGTGAAGTTTATATTGAGATCTGCAGGCCCACACTCTGGGAGATTTGGATCGGCAGGAGGGGGTGTGATAATACCTCCTCCGCTACCAACGACGACAGTCCCCCCGCCACCAGTAGATCCTCCACCTGTTTGTCCACCACCACCCGGGGTGTAGTCAACAGGAGGAAAGGTTGTTGGTGTGTAACCAATATTTGTAAAGACACTTGTTCCAATAGTAGGTGTTGGCACTGTTCCGCCTTGTGATCCTGTACTTTCTTCATTTCCGCTCTCACCACCTGTAAAATCAGAAGAGAGCTCTCCCCCCTGAGAGGAGCTTCCTGGTTTTTGTGAAGGTCCGATACCAAGAAACTCTTTAAATGTTGGTGGTACCTGCCCACTCTTTGTTGCTTTATTTCTGGCAATATACCAAAAACCAACAGCAAAGAGTGCAATGAATAGGATAATGAAGAAAATTGTGGTGATTTTTTTTCTCATAAAATTTAATTTAGGTGATCATAGAAATACCTATTTGCGTCTCGAGCTTTTTGAATAATAGGATTTGGTATGTCTGATTCTTTTCTCGCCTGTCCAGTAATAGGGCTTTCATCAATAACATATGCTTTATTGATACAAGCAAGATTTACCGGTGTTCCTGCTGCTGCTTGTTCGGCAATATGTCGCGCTTTTGCCGCTTTTACTATTTGGAGCGCCTCTCTTCTAATTTCCTCAAGTTCTGCTATTTGATCTTCTTTTTCACTAATTGCTTGGTCGTAGTTTATATCAAGCTCTGTTGTATTGTTTGCATATGAAATGAGATTTGCTGTTTCTTTGAGGGACTCTTTAACAAAGTTCTTTGCTCGAGCAGTATCTGGGTCAACAGCAGTAAAGAGTGCGGTTATCTTTGGTTGAGTAAAGTTTGTTTGATACTTGGCAACAATACGGTTGTATCCATCAGCAAGCCAGTTACGAATCCAATCACCATCAACATTTTTTACTCCTCGAGCATAGTCTTTTGTATAGTAGTCATACTCCCATACGCCCATACTTCGGGTACCACCACTAACTTTATTGAAAAGCTCTGGCTCTCCAACAAGAACATAGTTGAGCTCTTTTGTATTTCCTCCACCACCAAAAAGCTTCACAATTGCCTGAATAGTGCTACTTGTTGCGGCAGAAAGGAACTTTCCAGCAAATGTTCTATCTCGTGACGGTGTGGTAAATGATCCTATAAAGTTTTGGAAATTAGTATCTAGCCCGTCTGCCCAGGTAGGGTTTGGTCCTGGAATACAGTAATCAAGCGCACCAAGTGTTGGAACAACTGACCGCATTGCTATTTGGGAATCTTTACTTGCATTTAAGAAGTTGTACTGAGCTTGGAGGACACTACGAAGCATTTGTGGTCGAGAAATATCAAAGTCTTGTACATCGTATCCACTTCCTGGGTTTCGATAGCCAAACACATTACTACTTGCACCGTTTCCTATAACAGAGCCGTTCGTTGCAATCACAACATTGCTTCCAAACGAACCAAAGCCATTTCCAACACCGCCATTTTTACTTCCACCACCCTGCAAGGATGCAAGCCCTCTTTGGAAAAGGTTGTTAATAAGCTGGTCAAAAAATGCCCCGAGAACTTCGTTGATACTATCTGCTAGTTCAAGCTGTCTTGTGTTTGAGCCAAGGACATTTTTGACCTGATCTGAAATCACTGAACCTGGAGTTACTGTTTTATACCGAAGACACTCTCTTGTACTGACACTATCTGTTGTCGTTGTAATATCTGGATAACATGCTGTTCCTGCAGGGAGATCACTTTTTGGAATACCTCCGTTACAGGTCACCTCTTCATTTGTTGGCTTTTCTTTATATTCCACACATTGTCGCATATCAAGGAAGCCATTGTTTCTCTGTACCTCATCAGTTCTATTTTTTTGTTCTATTCCAATGGAGCCCGCAATCTTATCAGAACTATTAAAGAGGGCTCCGACAGGGTTGTTGTTCATATTAAGGAGCGCACCCCATCCACCACTTGAGAAGTTTTGCTGAAATGCTTGGTACTGCTTTGCTTCAGGGGTGTTCATAGGTTTGTTTAAGTAACCATCGCTAATGCCTGTCACTTGCTGTGTTACTGCAGAACGGATTGCGTTTCCAAAGATAGGGTTTTCGTCATTGACTGTGTTGAGGTATGTTTGTAGCTTCTCATCTCTAATTGTTCGAAGATTTGAAGAGAGGTCTTGCACATAAAGCGGGTTTCCCCCGAGCCCTTTGTTTACCCAGTTGAGCGTTTTATTTGAAACTTGTTGCAGGAGTGTTTTTGCAACCGCATACGCAACACCATTCAAACACTCTGTTGTTCTGTTTGCTTTTTTTTCCTCTTTTTTAACTTGGCTTACTTCTCCTTGGGTAGAGGTATCATTTGTTGGGACATCTTGACCGCCACCATTTTCTTCGGAACCATCCCCCCAGCTATGAGGTTGATTTCCAGTAACACTACTTCCCCCACTCCCGCTACTGCTATCTGACTTACTAAAAAGACCGCTCACTGCTCCTACAAGCATGCCGCCAACATTTGCACATCCTGCAACTGCTCCACCGACACCACTGAAACTACTTCCAGAAAAACTTTTTCCTGTTGTTGATGAAGCATTTGGATCGTATGAACCACCACCTGTTGTTTGGGCGAAAGAAATAAGAGGAGTAGTCCCAAGAGAGATGATGAGAGAGAAAAGAATAAAGAATTTTACCTTATACATAGTACTATCGTAGTATACCGTACTCTACAAAATAATCATTGAGCTTCGTGAGAGACTCTTCAACACGACTCGCATAGTTTTTGTAAATACTAATACCAGCAAGTGCGTTCACCCCGTTGTCTTCAATATCAAGAAGGTAGTCAAATGACTTAGCCATACCTGCAAAACCATTCATAAGGGAGAGGTGGTACTCAGCAATACCTATAGGTACCGGTATTTTCTGGAGCTTCTTACTAAAGTCTAAGTAGAGTGCTGCGGTCTTTTTAATGTCGTCGATACGGCTAAAGTCCCCTGTTTCAAGGGAAGACACGAGTATGTCAATACTGCTTACTTCTGTTTTATAGGTTGAAACAACTTTTGTAACAGCATCATAGTATGTCTTGAGTGAGGCTGTGGTTGTTTGAACAGTTTTTATATTACTGCTTGTGTAGGTATTTGATACAGGCTTTACCTTTATTGAGTTTCCAAGATCTGCACCAATTGTATTTAGTGTCTCAGCGCTCTGTCCTGAGGCATCGAGCGCTCCAGTGATACTAAAGAGCTGCTGTGCAAGAAGATCAGTTTCGTTAAGTGGCGCATTTTTTGTCTCACTGATACCGAGCGTCTTTTTTCGTTCTTCTATAATTTGTTTATTTGAAATGCCATTTGTATAGAGCACTGCCGGGTTAAGCCCCCAAAGTTTTTCTTCCCAATCAGGAATACCATTTCCGTTTGTATCTTTTGAAATGAGCCCGCCAACAGTTTCAGGTGTTTGAGTAAGAGAAGCTTTCTCTTTTTTTACGAAGAGATGCGCAAACCACTGCGTTTGAAAAATAAGAATGAGAATGATTGTTCCTGTAGCAATACTTCCTCGTAGCAGGAACTGTCTACTTGGCTTATACGAAGTACGATTTTCTTCCGTTTCCATTATAAAAGAAAGTATACACTACTTATGACAGTGCCTTTACTAATCTTTTCCAATCTTCTTTTGAAAGATTCTCTGGTCGCTCTGATTCTGCTATTTGTGCAATTTGCAGTGCGGTCCTTGCTTTTATTCTCTCTCCTGTGAAATCAGTGAGACTTCCTACAATCTGTTTTCGCTTTTTACCAAAACAAGCTTTCAGAACATTAAAAAATAATCTTTCGTCTGTGTCTTTGAAAAAACTTCTTGAGATAGTTTCAATCAAAATAATAGCTGAATCAACTTTGGGCGGAGGAGTAAATGCTCCAGCCGGAACTTTTGAAATAATTTTTGGCACTCCATAGACAGAAACAGCGATCGAAAGCACGCTTTGTTTTCCATCGCGCGCGATGATTCGATCGGCGACTTCTTTTTGTATCAAAAGCACCATAAGAGAAGGTTGATAGGAGGTTGAGAGAAACTGTTCAATGATTGCCCCTGTTATATAGTAAGGAATATTTGCGATGAGCTTATAAGGCTTTTTATAAAAACGAAGTATTTCAGGGTTAAATTTCAAAATATCTCTCGGAAGAATTTCAAGCCGCTCTTTTTCTATTGCTTCATGAAATTTTTCTTGCAAGAGCGGAATAAGTTCGGTATCTTTTTCTACCGCAATTACTTTGTCTGCGAGATACATCAGTTTCTCAGTAAGTACCCCTTTCCCTGGTCCGATTTCAAGGACAACATCATCTGTATGAATATCTCCTGCGCCAACAATATCAGCAAGTGCTTTTTGTGAAGTAAGAAAATGTTGCCCGAGAGATTTTTTAGCTTTCATAGAAACACTATAACGATTTAGAGATAAACCGTAAACCCAGATTCACCTGCTCTGCTTTCACGAGTAAGAAGTTCATCAGGAATATCAGAAAGAAACTCCGAAGGTAAACGAATGTCACGAGCCCCATAGATGGTACGGATACTTGCATAAGTAAGATAAAGCTTTTCTCGCGCTCTGGTGAGTGCGACATACATAAGCCTCCGTTCTTCTTCTGCGTCGGCACCAGTAAGCCGTTCGCCTCGTTCGTGCGGGAAAAGTCCATGTTCAAGTCCTGTAATAAAGACCGTGTTGAATTCAAGACCTTTTGCGGCATGAATAGTCATCAGTTTTACTCCTTTTGTGTGCTCGTCGAGCCCGTCTTGGTCAGAGGCAAGTGTTGCTTCTTCAATAAGCTTTTCTACGCCAACAGTATTTCCAAAGTGATCATAGCGAAGTCCAAGTGTTACGAGCTCTTTGAGATTTTCAAGTCTTTCATCCCCACTTGGCTCATCAGTAAAAGAAGCAGCAAGTCCGCTCTCGTTAATAACAAATTTTAGGAGTTCGCTGGGAACATGTGTCTGTGCATAGTCACGAATTTTTTCTAAAAGATCAAAAAAATTAGTTACCGAAACAAGTGCTTTTCCAGAAAGTGCTGCTTTACCCTCTGTAAAAAGCTTGGTGACTGTTGTCTTTCCGATACCCCGAACGGGAGTGTTTATAACTCGCTTAATATCGAGCGTGTTTTCAGGAATAAGTGCTGCTCTAATATAAGAGAGGACATCTTTTATTTCTTTTCTTTCAAAAAAACGAACACCAAGTACTTGATATGGGATGCTATGCGCAAGGAATGCTTCTTCAAGGATTCTTGATTGAAAGTTTGCTCGAAAAAGTACTGCTATGTCACTTGCTGGCACTCCTCTATCAAGTCTTTCAATACACCGCTCTACAATAAACCGAGCTTCGTCTGTTTCATCATAAGCGCCATAGAGTGAGATATGCTCTCCGTCTTCTTTGCTGGTAAAGAGATTTTTTGGTGTGCGGTGGGTGTTTTTTGCAATCACTTCGTTTGCAGCAGAAAGTACTTTTTTTGTTGAACGATAATTCTCTTCGAGAAGCACAGTTGTTGCTTCTGGATAGTCTCTTTCAAAATCTAAAATATTTTTTATATTTGCACCGCGCCATGAATAAATACTTTGGTCAGCATCTCCTACGACGCAAATATTTTTTCTCTCACCGGCAAGTGCTTTCGCTATTCGATATTGTACTTCGTTTGTATCTTGATATTCGTCAATATGAATATAATGCCAAGTATTCTGACACCACTGCCGCACTTCTGTATCGTTTTCAAGAAGTGTTACACACTCAATAAGGAGATCGTCAAAATCAACAGCCCGTTGTTGCCTTTTTTTCTTTTCGTATAAAGCCCATACCCTTCCAGTAAGACGATATGTTGGATTGCTCTCTGAAGCGAGATCCTCTGGCTTTTGGAGTGCGTTTGCACACCTACTTATAAGCCCTCGAATCCTCCTCGGATCATGCATTTTGGGATCGAGTCCCATATCCATAAGGGATTCTTTTATAAGACTCATAGTATCTGCGTCGTCCAGTATGGTGAAACGAAGCACTTTCCTTTGATGGATACCAAATTTTCGAAGGAGGTATACACAAAAGCTGTGAAAAGTACTGACAAATGGGGTGCTTTCTTTTGGGAGGGAGACCTTTTGCACCATATGCTCTACCCGTTCACGCATCTCTTTTGCAGCTTTATTTGTAAAAGTAACCGCAAGGATACTCCCAGGTCTTACTCCAAGAGAAATAAGGTGTGCTATTCGATGAACAAGTGTTTTTGTTTTTCCTGCACCAGCTCCTGCAACAATAAGGAGTGGTCCTTCTGTACAAGAAACTGCTTTTTTTTGTGCATTGTTTAGCCCTTCAAGCGTCATTGTGCACCAAGTGTACCCCAGAGTAGTAAAAATTGACGAATTATGAAAGCTATAGCCAAATGAAAGATAGGTCTAAACATCTGCTATCATAGTTCTTTGTAACCCTATGGTTTCTCTAAAAACAAAAAACATGCGTCCTAAACACATGTTTCTCATAGTTTTTGGCCTTTTTCTCGTCAATGGCGGTGTTCTCATGCTGTTTGCAAAACAGCTCACTACCATTTCATTGGCTGATTCTACTGCAGTTAAAGACAGTAGTATTGTTGCACCAGATGCAGTACTTGAGCCTGATATAACAGTACCCCAAGAGCCTATAACAAATACTACTAATGACAAGCCTGTTATTACTACCTATATTGTTCAGGCTGGCGACAATCTTTCAACAATTGCTGAGAAGTTCTCTATTTCAACAAACACTATTCTCTGGGCAAACGATCTGAATAAAAAGTCAATTATTAAGGTTGGTCAAAAACTCACTATTCTTCCGGTGAGCGGAATTCAATACACAGTAAAAAAGGGGGATACTTTGAGTGGTATTGCAGCAAAACTTGATGCAGATGCTGATGAAATTGTTTCCTTTAATGATCTTGAAGACGGAAAACCAATTAAGGTTGGTATGAAGCTCATCATTCCAAACGCAGAGCTCCCGGTTCTTTCTCAAAACGAAAAAGTAGCCTTAAAAACAAATAGCGTTTCTCTAAAGAAAGATGAAGTGGAGGTAAAAACTGTTACTGCGACTACAAAACAAGAACTTACTGGGGAAGACAAGGAAGAAAATAAAACTGACGAAATAAAAGATAGTTATTTCTCATTCCCTATTCCAGGTGCAGTTTTGACACAAGGTGCCCATGGATATAATGCTGTTGATTTTGGAGCCCCAGTCGGGACACCTGTTCTTGCTGCTGCAGAAGGTACTGTTATTGTTGCAAAATCATCAGGTTATAACGGTGGATATGGTAAATACATTGTTCTTGAACACTCAAATGGAACACAGACGCTCTATGGCCACCTCTCTGCTGTTTATGTTGAAGTTGGTGATACCGCAAAGCAACTAGAAAAAATAGCACTCTCAGGAAATACTGGCCGTTCGACTGGACCCCATCTTCATTTTGAAGTTCGTGGTGGTATAAACCCGTGGGTTGGTACCAAAAAAGGAACGCAGTTCTAGTTACTTTCGTGATACACTTTCTGGATGAAGAAAATAATCTCCTTTAGCATCCTCCTTTTCTTTATAGCTTCAAATACTTCTCATGCAGAGATTACAAGGACATTAAAGCTTGGTTCAACTGGTGCTGAAGTAAAGGAGTTGCAAATACTTTTAAATAAAGACCCTGAAACAAGAATTGCTGATACGGGGATAGGAAGCCCTGGAAAAGAAACCCTTTATTTTGGTTCGCTCACTAAAGCAGCGGTTATACGGTTTCAGACAAAATATGCAAGCGAAATACTTTATCCCGCAGGAGTCTCTTTTCCAACCGGTGTCGTTGGTGCTATGACGAGAGTAAAGCTTCGTAAGCTCTATCCAAGTACTGCTTCAACAAACACAACAGTTACTTCTGGCAACACACAGACGACTCTTTCTCCAAATATTGAAAGTGTCAGTCCTACAGTTATAACCAAGAGCCCCGAGATGCTTACCCTCTCAGGTGCTAACTTTTTACCAACAGGAAATAGCATTATTATTGTCAGTGATAGTGATAAACCAATCGGTTCTTATAGCTCTGTTGATGGCAAAACACTCTCATTCCCTTTCAGTTCTTCGGCGGTAGAAAAAGTACGAGCACAACTTGCCCCTTATAAAAATACAGCTTCCTATGATGCAATACTTACGGCATTTGTCGCGAACCTTAGTGGAGGAAATATTTATGTTGAAAATGGAAAGACATTTGTGCGTGCTATACTTTTGGTTAAGAATGGTAATGGCACAAGTAATACAGTCTCTATCAGTATAGATATTAAAACTCTCTTACACTAACATGAAGACAACGATAAAAAATACAACCCTCTCTCTTCTTATTGCTCTTTTTGCATTTATTTCTACTGCTTTTGGTTTTCGCCCAAGTCGTGTTGATGCAGCAAATTACTTTGGCGGTATGAAAATTATGACCTTCTCATGTACCTGCACAGGAAATCAACTCATCTACATACAGAATTATGCAACCGGTAGTGGTGGTATGCTCGCACTCATTTATGACGGTAGCGCTCGTCTTTTTTCAAATAATAATATTTACGGTACCTATCTCCTTGGTTCATACTCAAGTGGTGGTCAGTGCGAGTACTATGTTGGAGAAGATTGTGTTGAGATGGACTCCGATGGAAGTTTTGATTCAAACCCAGGAACAGGTACCTCATCATAAAAGTAAAAACCTTCTCAGTGTGAGAAGGTTTTTTTTTAATCAAACTTTGGGCGATATTGAAGCGCTTCGAGAATATGCGATTCTTCTATCAAAGACGAACCTTCAAGATCTGCAATTGTTCGTGCAACTTTTATTGTTCGCAAATATGCTCGTGGAGAAAGCCTTGCTCGTTCGGCAAAACTTTTTAGTGTTGCTCGTGCCTTTGGGGTGATATCTTGTGCCCGCTGGACTTCGTTTGTTGAAAGTTCACTATTTAATTTTTTACTTCTTTTGTGTTGGAGTTTTCTTGTTTCAGAAACTTTTTCTCTGATTGTTTCACTTTCTTTTTGACTTTCAATATCATGAAGGCTGTCATAGTCTATGTGCTGCACTGGTACCCAAAGATCAATTCGGTCAATGATAGGGCCAGAAAGTTTTTTTGTATAGCGAGCAAGTTCTATACCGCTACAAGAACAAGGCTTAATACCGCTGCCTCGGTACCCACAGGGGCAGGGATTCATTGCAGCAAGCAAAATAAAATTTGCTGGATACCGTACACTTCCTTTTGCACGAGCAACGGTGATATGCCCTTCTTCCAATGGTTCGCGAAGTGCTTCTATAACTCTTCTATCAAATTCAGGGAACTCGTCCATATATAGAACACCATTATGTGAGAGTGTAATATCACCGGGGCGAATATATTGTTGTCCGCCACCAATGATGGCAACATGAGAAGCGCTATGGTGAGGGTTCCGTAGCGGAATAGGATTTTTTAAAATGTCATCAATAAGTCCAATCGATGAATAAATTGTGGCAACATCAAGAAAGGCCTCAGTTGAAAGTGGTGGGAGTATCCCATGAAAAGCTCTTGCAAGCATTGTCTTACCGGTTCCCGGTGGTCCATACAGTACAATATTGTGTCCACCAGCTGCAGCAATAGTGAGCGCTCGTTTTGCTGCAGCCTGTCCTCTAATATCACCAAAATCAATAGTTGGTTTTTGTGCTGTGTGATGAAACAGAGAAAAAGTACTTTGCGTAAGCTCTCCAGTGCCGTTTAAAAATGAAACAAGCTCAGCAAGTGTGGGGACGAGATAGAAAGACACTCCTTCAATAAAAGCAGCCTCAGTCTCGTTTTCTTTTGGGATAAAGAGCTCTGTGAAACCGTTCTCTTTTGCCCATTTTGCAATTGAGAGAAGTCCGCGTACTGGTCGTACTACTCCATCCAAAGAGAGTTCCCCAATAAAAAGTTTTCTCTCGAGGTTTTGTTTTATGAAACCAGTTGCCAAAAGGTATCCAAGAGCAATTGCGACATCAAAGTACGCTCCTTCTTTGCGAAGTTCTGCAGGAGAAAGTGAAACGGTTACTTTCTCATTTTGAGATTTTGGATTTATGTCGAGTGAGTTTCGAAGTGCAGAAATAACTCGCTCACGAGATTCTTCAACTGATTTGTCAGGGAGTCCAACTATTTGAAAAAGATATAGTCCTCGTGCAATATCAACTTCCACGGTGACACCGGCTGCACCAAGGCCTGTTGCTTGTGCGCTTTGTACTTTTGAAAAAGCCATACAGAAAGTATAACGCTTCACATAAAAAACAAAATCTTTTGTTGTTGACAATGCACACCAGGGGCGATAAGGTTACAAAAAACTTCTATGGACCTTTCAGTTCCTCCACCACCAGAACCAGAGATGGTCACTGAAGAAGCGGCAGGTAATGTAGAGAAATGGATTTCTTACTTTAAGGAATTGTCGCCACGCATCAGAGTAATGACTTCATTTGATACAAACTTCGATCTCAGTAAATGGGAAGAAAATGCAAAAATCTTAACGAGGAGTCATCGCCACAGCGATAACATTAGCCTCTTAGGTTGGCCGACAAAAGAAGATGTTGCATTTGTTGTAGGCATAGACTCCTCAGTGCATACAGGTGTTACTAACTTTTTAGCAAGTAACGGATTTCTGTTTTGCCGAGGAGATTATGCATTTGGTTTAGATTATTTTGAAGAAGATGATATCCAGGAAGATGGTTTCAATAAA
>CAYOYW010000001.1:0-11309 GCA_964408305.1 uncultured Candidatus Saccharibacteria bacterium | reverse complement strand
GTTTCACACATACCAAAGTTTCCAGCATCGATTTTTGAAAGCGCATTTTTGATATCGCTCAATCTGTCTTGGAGTGTTCGTACCATACTGGTTCGCTCTTCAAAGTCTTCAAAACGGTCTGCTGCATCATTGTCATCAGATTCGTTTATCATGTCAGTATTTGGCATTGCCTCCCACTGTCCTGTCTCGTCGTTGAAGCGAGCAATGTTTTTGAGCTCGTCTTCGAGAAGTACTTGCTCGGCTGAAAGCTTTTCTTTGAAACTATTGGTATCCATGCGCACAATAGTAGCACGCCAAGGCCAAAGAGCAAGCCCTCTTTCTTGGTAATACAGGAGTGCTAACTTTGCTGTCGAATAATACTATCGTAGACCGCCTTTAGTGCTTCTGGTCTTGTTGTAAAGACTACGATTTGATCACTTGCCCGAGCATAGAAAAAGATCAACTTTCCTCGCTCTTCAAGCGTATCGTACCGGAGCGCCCTGATCGGTATGTTGTAAATATATTCACCAGAGAAACTTTTCCCGATAACCTCTTCTCTTCCTGCGAGGTCAATACCGAGGGCTTTGTAAAAAATTTTCAAAAGATCAGGCTCTGCGATAAGAAGTTCTTTTGATGAGATTTCAGGGTTTGCTACTGATGCAATCACAAAGGGCACATTGTCAGTGCCGACTCTGACGACACCAAGTCTTGCAATAGTAAATGAAGCAAGGAACGGTTCGCTTGGTTTTGATTCAAAAAAAGAAAAAAGCTCAGGAACAGAGAGTTGTACCCGGGAAGCCTCGTCTTTAATAAGAGGAACAAGTGCTGGTTTTTCTGAAATCGTTGCATCCCCTTTTAGGGTTTCAACAACTTTTC
The DNA here is from genome assembly GCA_964408305.1 of uncultured Candidatus Saccharibacteria bacterium. GTDB lineage: Bacteria > Patescibacteriota > Minisyncoccia > Phycocordibacterales > UBA9973 > UBA4124. The sequence continues at coordinate 10,454 of CAYOYW010000001.1, read as the reverse complement.
TAATATCAGTTGTAGCAACTGTTATTGGTGTTGTGCTTGGAAAGACACCAACACTTACTGGTCTTTCTGCTGGAACAGTTAACCCTTTGTAATAATAAAAAGTATAGATGCTTGCGCTCCCCGCAAAGAGAAAAAGAATACATGCGCCGAGTCGGTACCATTTTTTTTGACGCTCTCTTTTTTGTTCTTCTACCCGATACGCCTCTTTTGCTTTTCCTTCCGTTATTATTTCTTGGACTACTTTTGCGTCAGTTGCATCCAGCGCTTTTGCTAAGTCATCCTCATAAGTGTGGGTAGTATGTTTTGCCGGTTCTGCTATAGGATTTTGTGGTCCCTTTTCTTCTTCCATAAAATTAGTGTTAGTGATGGTAGCCGATCAGATATTTTTTTGCGTTTGTTGAAAGATCAATAAACTCATCTGCAACTTCTTTGAGCGATGCGGATGCGCTTTTTCCAAAAGTTATTACTTCTACTTGTACTCCGTGGTGGTATCGCAAGAAATGACACAGTGGTACAAAGTCTCCATCTCCTGAGACGATAACAATAGCGTCAAGTTTTGGGGCCATCGTTACCGCATCGATTGCAAGGCCGATATCCCAGTCTGCTTTTTTGCTCCCATCATAAAATACTTGGAGGTCTTTTGCTTTTGTTTCTATCCCTGCCTTTCCGAGAGCACCGAGAAAGGCTTTTTCATCTTCGTTTTCTGTGGTAATGACATACGCAATAGCTCGAATCAGGCTTCGCCCTGCAACAGCATCTTTTAAGACTGCTCCGAAGTTTACTTTTTTCTTATAGAGATTTTTTGCTGTGTGATAGAGATTTTGGGTATCAATAAATACTCCCACTCGTTGATCTTTTTGTTTTATGATTGCCATATAGTTCAGAGTATACCGTACTCAAAAAATAAATCCCGCTTTTGCGGGATTTATTTTATTTATTGCTTCACTATCTTGAGTGCCGCTGCGTGTTGCTTTGGATTTGATTTCTCAAGAGCTTTGATATGTCCTCGTCTATCAGCAACCATCTTGATAAGTCCTCGTCGAGAGTGATTATCCTTTTTGTGCTTCTTCAAATGGTCAGCAAGTCGCTCAATAGTCTCAGAGAGGACACCAACCTGAACGAGTTTGCTACCGGTATCTTTATCATGAAGCTGGTGCTTCTTGATAATTGCCTGTTTTTTCTTGCTAGTTAACATAAGGTTAGCATAACACATTCACTCAGAAAAAGCAAGCCCCCCACCTTTGACTTTCCAGACAAAGGTGGTATTGTTATTCAAACTATTTTTTAACTAAAACCATATACAAACATATGGAAGTTCTTACAAAAGTAAAACCTCGTTACGGGATAACCCACCCAGGGAAGTGCCACCCAGATGAGAGTCTTTGTGGAGCGATCATTCACCTTCTTTTTGGAGATATACCTATCTATCGCCGTCAACCAACAGATGCAGAACTCGATGATCCAACAGTGTTTGTTTTCGACACTGGTGGAAGCTTTAATCCCAAAAAAAATAATTTTGATCACCATCAAAACAAGGCCCTTCCAGCGGCGTGTCTACTTATGTGGGATAAACTGGTTTCTGATAAAGGGCCCGAAAACAAAGCACTCAAAGAATCAATTCGTAAAACTATCATAAAGCCGATTAGTGATAGTGATACAAACGGTTCCAAGAACCCTTCTTCTGAAGAGCTCTCACTTGGAAAAGCGATAGGTTATTTCATTAAATCATTTTCAGATTATGATATTGCCTATGAAGAAACAGTTGTCTTTTTTGAAAAGCTTCTTCGGGGGAAAATAAAAACATTCCTCAGTTTTTATCAAAGTGAAAGAGAGTGGGCTGGTTTGTCTTTATATGGAGATAACAAGATCAAGTTTATTAATAAAACAATTGATTTTGTTCCTCCTGAGTGGGCAGACTTAGCAAAAAAAGATGGAATCCGTTTTCTTCTGGTCAAAGAAATTTCTAGACGAAAACTTCCAATGCTTTTCTCTTTAAATGGGATTATTCCTCGCGACAGAAGGCAGGCACAACGCTCTGACGACGGTTTGAGTTCTTCTTACCACACACTCGATGGTGCAAGGAATCATGCACTTGAGCTTGTGATCGGACATAAGTAATTGCCCTTTTCGAAAGGGCAATTTTTATTTGTATAATAGGGTATATGGATTTTCTTTCAGCAAAGCGGCAGTTTCTTGAATATATTGAAATAGAAAAAGGACGGAGCTTGAAGACAGTTGAAAACTATGATAGATACCTTTCTCGCTTTATGGCTGATATGGGGATCAAAAAAGTTTCTGATATTTCAGAAGATACGGTCCGAGAGTTTCGACTCAAGTTAAACCGCGCACCTGGAGTGAAGGTGCGTGGCCAATCTGCGGCGACGATGAAAAAAAATACTCAGAACTATTACATGATTGCGTTACGATCGTTTCTCAAATACTGCCGCAAGAGAAATATTTCAGCGCTTACTCCTGATGGTATAGAGCTTGCAAAGACTGGTGGGAGACACCTTGATCTTATTTCTATTGATGAGCTTCATCGCCTTCTTAAAGCGCCAGATACTACAGATCTCAAAGGGCTTCGTGACAAAGCACTCCTTGAACTTTTTTTCTCAACAGGACTTCGTCTTTCTGAGCTGTGCTCTCTCAACAGAGATCTTGATCTCTCAAAAGATGAGTTTTCTATTAGAGGAAAAGGAGAAAAGGTTCGTGTGGTCTTTCTCTCTGAGGACGCAAAGGATGCTATTAGGAGTTATCTCAAAGGTCGCAAAGATATGGCAGAGCCACTCTTTGTGAGTGGTTCAAAGGGCACTATTGGTAGACTCACTCCCCGCTCAATAGAACGAATTGTTCGTTTTTATGCAATCAAGTCAGGGATATCAAAAAAAGTGACACCGCATGTGCTTCGGCACTCATTTGCAACAGACCTCCTTTCAAATGGTGCGGACATTCGCAGTGTACAGATGATGCTTGGGCATGCAAACATTGCAACAACACAGGTCTATACTCATATCACTGATAAGCAACTCCGAGATGTCCATAAAAAGTTCCATAGTAAACGATAGGTTGACACAAAGCACTCCTTTGCTAGTATCAAGCAAAATAGTAATCAATTGAAAAGAATCGACACGGTTGGTACTGAACACAAACTGTTTAGTCTACCGATCAACCTCAGGATTGACCTAAAAAAAGTTTTTCAACACATTGATGAGTATGTGTTTAGCCAATTTGAGACAACCTCTTACGGGTCTGCTGATACTTTGGTTCAGTATGAACTGAAAGAAAAAAGCTTTGAAGAGGATGTGGTGACCACACTCCTCCAAAGGAGAATATTCATCAATGTCTCCCCTGCCGATATTTATTCTCTTGCGAAAGAAGAACAAGACGGAAAAAATGTTTTCAGGAAAGACGGTTGTGCAACCTTCTTTTTTGCGAAGAACAAATTCGGCCAGAGTTGTCAGCTCGCAGTAGTTTTTTTGCAAGGTGAATCACACCTTAAATACTATGATCTGACCAACAAGGCACTCTGGCCTCCGGGAAGAAGGATTTTTGGTCAAACCTCAAAAAAGTAACACCGCCAGTACAACCTGGCGGTTTTTTATTTTTCAGCATCTTACTTGACTTTTGTCAAAGAATATGTTAATTTTTAAAGCAAAACAAATAAGAAAATAAATAAACAATATTCTTTCACAATCAATCAAACATTAAAAAATGAACCAGAAAATCGTGGCTTTAAAGGCCATTCAGAACGCTCTTTCTAGGAAAGGTGTTCAGGCCGCCCTCGCAACAATTGGGCAACCCCCCAGCAACATCCTCGCACAGGAGCTGGCAGAAGAGAAAAGGAAGAAAGGCTTCCGCATACTCCTCACTGTGATCTCAAGCGTTCTCATCCTTGCAGTCACCTACTTTTCCTTTATCGGAGGTGGATATATTGCAGAGTACGCAGGTCCAATGGCTCTCATTTTTGGGATCCTGGACTTAACCATCGTGTTTCTGTTGTTTGCAGATGCAGTAAAAGGAAAACTGCGCTTCGTACTGATCCTTTTTGAAATTCTCTCTTTGGCATACCTTGGGTATGCAATGAGCGGATATTTCGGGGGTGGAAACTTACGAACCGCCGCAGAAAAGAAGATTGTTGCAGCGTACAATGTTGCAAAAGAACACTTCACTGCCGCTACGGCGACTGCTGACCTCATGAAACGCAATATTGCGAACGCAGGTTCGGTTGCAGAGGTTGAAGCAAAACGAGATGGCAAAGGTGTGGTTTTTGAAAAGGCAAGTTTTATTGCCTCAATGAAACCGGACTCATTAACATTCCGTTCAGCGCTTCCGCAGGTACCCTTATTTGACGATCTCACTACTGCCAACAAATGGCTGCAGAACGAGCGCCAGAAGGTAACTGACCAGATCGGCCATTACGATGCTTCAAACGAAGCGATGAAAAACCAGGCTAAGGGAATGTACCAAAGCTTGCAAGATGCCCTGAAGATGACACTCAGTCCTCAGCAGACCAGCAACTTGCAGGTACTGGCCGCTTCAATGCAAGAAATTGCAAACAAAGAAGCTCTTACCAGCAAGATCACCGACGAGGTGTTAAAACCCAGTGATCTGAAGGCGGATGGCTTCCAAAGTTTTATCGGCTATATCATTGACGGCGTTATTATATTTTTCATTTTCATGCTGGCGATACAAAAATCATCAGACAAGAGAATCGAAGAAATAAAAGACCAGGAGATGAAGTCGTTAATGGAGTCTATCCTTTCAGATGCGGCGATCGCATACGATCCCCAGGCTGTCACTGATGTACCAATGGCAAGGCAATACGAAATTCTGAAAACTGTTTTTGCTTCAGAAGATCTGCAGCGGTATCTGAAAACAAAAATCAGTTTTGATGAGTATGTACGCTTTTCCAAGGAACATCCGCAACTCGCCCGTAAACTGGGTGTTACAAACTGGCAGCTTTCCGAGATCAAAAGCGAGTTGGCGAACAACGCTTCTTTTGCCGGGATAGCTGATTCGGCTCTGGAATTAACTTCAGCCGAATGGAAAATGCTGAACATGGTCACTGATAACCCAGAGGATCTCTTCAAGATGAAGCCCGAAGATCGGGCAAAGTTCCTGAAGGCACTCAAGTTCATCCAAACGAAGACCAACTTCAAATCGGCTGAACTGAAGAACTTCGTAAATCCGTTCCTGTTGGTTGAAGAACCGACTGACGAGTTCATGAAGAATTTCGAAGAGTGTGCCAGCAGCCTCAACGCTGAAAAGCTGACTGTTCTTACCATCGATTTTGTAAAAGGAGCAACACCAAAAGTGGTGAAATACCTTTGCGAACATGTAGAGCATAAAGACAGGTTCCAAAAAATTGTGAATGGCTGGAATCAAAACATCGATGCTTCCTTTACAGAGATCCTCAGTAATGGAATTGTTGAAAGTGAAAACTTCGACCGTTTTATGGGACTGATTCTCAACCAAGCTGGTTTAGCCGGTTTGAAAAAGGTAATCAATGCCTATAATGCAAAGAAGCGGGAAGGTGATGACACAATGTTTGGTAACAAAGTTTTAGTCCTTAAGCCAAACTTTGCTGAAATCAAAAAAGCTATTCAGGCCAACAATGACGAAGCCGTCATCAGCCAGCTCGATGCTGCGTTCGTGATAGAAAATGAGAAGATTGATTAGTCACAACATATTTGATTGTGATCATAGAGCCTGTCTCCAATTGGAGGCGGGCTCTTTCTGTTTTGATATACTACCCTTACATGAAAATTATTTCTTGGAATACCAACGGTCTGCGAGCCACACATAAGCAGGGCTATTTTAAGCCACTCTTTGATACCTATAAACCAGATATTGTGTGTCTCCAGGAAACAAAGAGCGAGCTCGAGCAACTGCCAGAAGATTTGAAAAATTTTCGTTCCTATCGCCTAACCCTTTCTCCTTGTCGTACACGCAAGGGCTACAGTGGTGTAGCTATATATAGTAAAGAAGAACCTATTTCTTCAAAACTCGGCTTTGGTGTAGAAGAGTTTGACGCTGAGGGTCGAACTATCGTCTCAGAGTATGATTCGCCAGCTGGCGAATTCTATCTTATCACTTGTTACTTCCCTAACGGTGGCGGTGGTCCAGAACGGCTTGATTACAAGCTTCGTTTCTATGATGCGTTCCTCTCATATATCGAGAAACTGAAAAAGAAAAAACCTGTTATATTCTGTGGTGATGTAAACACAGCGCACACTGAGATTGATCTTGCTCGTCCAAAAGAAAATGTTGAAAATACCGGCTTTCTCCCTATTGAACGAGCATGGATGGATAAGCTCGTACAGAAGGGATGGGTTGATGTGTTTCGTACACTCCACCCTCATGAAAAAGAAGTGTATACCTACTGGGACCAAAAAACTCGAGCACGGGAGAGAAATGTTGGCTGGCGGATCGATTACTTTTTTTGTTCCTCTGATATTTTCCCTCGTATTAAAAAATTTGAAACACTCTCTTCCTATCTCGGCAGTGACCACTGTCCTATCTTAATTGAACTTGAATAGTTTTGCGTTCTCACTTCCTTAGGTTTACACTATACAAAACCTTAGCACAATGGAACTAGTAAAGTACAAGGCGATTGACAGAGATCGTCATCGCCTCAAGAAAAAAATGTGGGAACGCTTTTGCTCAAAGGATTATCCAAAAAGCCTACCCACTGAGAAGTTTTTAACAATTTTTTTCAAAGAAGCGGAAAAAACATACCACGAGCATGTTCGTTACTACGCTTCTCTCAACTGGGTCCAGACAGATCTTCTCCAAAAGAGGTTGATTTATCTGGAGGGGTGCTTCTTACGATTGAGTGAGGACCTCTGTGTTGTCACAAGATTGTTTTCTATTTATCTCAAAAAGGGTGATGTAGGAAAAAGATTCCAAACCCTTTCTACCGCTGTAGATGACTTCCATCAAGGGGTTATTGGAGACCTTGTTCTTATTGATCAAGGGATTCTCAAGCAAATCAGGCAAAAAGTTTTAGGATCTTTTGCTGCATAATAAAAGCCTCCAAGTGGAGGCGTTTTTATTTCACCCCATGTTTTTTGCGGAGTTCCCCTATTTCTCCTTCGTTTACCTCTTCTTTCTTCTCTTTCCCCTTTTCCCCGAGTATTTTGAGGTCTGCATCTTCAAGCTCATCGAGGTCTTTCACTCGCTCTGTAAGTTTTTCAGTAGTATTGAGTGCAGGGTTTTCAAGTACTTCTTCTAGGAGTGCGTGGAGTATCCAGCCCATACGAGGTCCTGGAAGCATGTGCAGTTCGTTTACGAGGTAACTGCCATCTATAGCAAGTTGTCCTACCGATATAGGATCTCGAAGCGCTTCCTCTATCATGGCATGGTATTTACGAAGTCTATATGGTGCCTCTGCTTTCTTCATCCCTACCCTGTCACACTCTCGAACCTCCATAAGCTGCCAAATATGCTCCGGTTTTACTTTCTGTATGATACGGCGAACAGCAGAGAGTGTTATTTGTTCTGTATCTGAGAAAAACATGTGATTTCGAACAAGTGAAACAACAAGGTCGCTCGTTTCACGGGAAACACGAAGCCTCTCTAGAATCTTTTTTGTCATTCTGGCCCCAACGACTTCATGTCCGAAAAAGGTGTACTTATCCTTTTTTGGTTCGTATCTACGAGTAGCAGGCTTTCCAATATCATGAAACAGTGCTGCAAGACGGATTGGAAGAGGAAACCCCTTATCGGCAGCATGCTGGAGTGCGTGGAGCAGGTGTTCGAAAACATCATAGATATGAGCACCTTTTTGGTCGCAGCCAATACCTTCTTCAAGTTCAGGAATTATGTAGGTAAGAAGTCCTGTTTTTTGAAGCAGTGAAACACCAAACGCTGGATTTTTTGAGCCTAGTATCTTTAGAAATTCATCCCGTACCCGTTCTGGAGATATATTTTTTAGGAGTGAAGCTTTTTTTGATACCGCAGCAAGGGTTTCGCTTTCAATACCAAAGCCCAGTACTGTGGAAAAACGCACCGCGCGCATAAGCCGAAGAGCGTCTTCCTCGAACCGCTCTTCTGGATAAAGGACACATCGAATTATCTTGTCTTTTATGTCTTTTTGTCCTTTATAAGGGTCAATTATTATGTCCTTTATAGGGTCCCAAGCTATAGCGTTTATAGTAAAATCTCTTCTTTCTAAATCTTTTTCGATATTGGTTTCATATGAAACGGTATCTGGGTGCCTATTGTCAGCATATACACCCTCTGAACGATAGGTTGTCACTTGGACTTCTTCTGTGCCTGTTTCTTGTATAACACCCCTTTCCTCTTTATTGGCCTGTATATTGAGTACAGTGACTGTTCCATAGTTATTCTCATACACAGTCTTCAGCTCTTTAAATATCTCGATTACCTCTTCTGGATGTGCATTTGTGGCAAGATCCCAGTCTTTTGGTCCTCCAGCAGGTGGATTATTTATAAGTAAATCTCTAACACACCCCCCGACTAAATATGCTTCAAAACCGCTCTTTTGAAGCGTTTCTGTTACATATGAAACAAATGAAGGGATAGATGCGTTCATGGTAGTATTGTAGCTCAATGGTGGTCACAAATCACTAAGCATAATTGTTCGTTTCGCTCCAATTCTGCAAAGTGTTTGCGACCCCGGCTCGGCCTACTTCGTACATGCCTGCGCCTTGCAAAACGCTTCGAAGGCAAAGCAGTTTGCCTTCTGCGTACCGTTTGTGCACCCGCCAGGATTCGAACCTGGAACGACGGTTCCGAAGACCGGAATGATATCCATTTCACCACGGGTGCTTGTACTCAATAGTACTATTTTATAATTGTTTTGTAAAATCGAACCCCTATAATATACTTTAAGTATGAGAAAGGACAAAGAAAAAGCTCTCGAATTAAGGAGATCTGGAAAGACATACAGACAAATCCAATCTGAGCTAGGTGTCGCAAAAAGCACCCTTTCGGAGTGGTTTCGGGATCTTCCTTGGTCGAGACATCTTAAAGTTTCAAATACCCAAAGGACATGGTCCAGAGAACAACAAGCTATGATGCTTGCTGCAAGAAAAAACAAGCTTGAATCTCTTTATGCAGAAGTAGAAGCTGAGGCTGATATTCAGTATAAAAAATATAGAAGTGAGCCTTTGTTTTGGGCTGGACTTATGGTTTACGCTGGTGAGGGAGATAAAAGGGCTAAAAACTTAGTGAGGGTGACGAATACTGAATTTTATCTCCACAAGATATTTATCGCTTTTTCTTTAAAATACCTAGGTATTACAAGGGAAAAGCTTCGATTTTGTCTTATTATTTATCCAGATCTCAACGAATCTCTTTGCAAAGAAATGTGGTCAAACCTTCTTCAGATTCCAAGGGCGCAATTTCACAAAACACAGGTTATTAGGGGTAAAGAAAAGGTTAAAAGATTGCAATATGGTATTGGTATGAGTATAATCTCGAATACTGTTCTAAAGAGAAAAATCTTAAAGTGGTTGTCTTTAGCTCAGAATGAAAGATTTTAAAAAGCGGGTATGGTTCAGGGGTAGAACACGATCTTGCCAAGATTGAGACCAGGGTCCGAGTCCCTGTACCCGCACAAAAACAAAAAGTCCCAGTTTGGGACTTTTTGTTTTCAACATGTCTCTTAGACAATTTTACTTAAATATTGGGTAAAAACCTTTATTTTTGTGTAAAAGTGTGGAAAACTCTGTGTGTAGATAGGATAAAGGACTATATTTATGCCCAATAAATTTGGACTTTAAAATGTCTTTTTGTTAAAATTTACTTGTTAGACAAGGGTATTTTCAATTGTTTCATCTGAAACAGTGAAAATGTGTTTCACATGAAACAGTTTACTTCAAAAACTCAAAAAATAGGAGAGTTAGGTGAGGATAAGGCCTGTCTGTTTCTCATGAAACAAGGTTTTACTGTTGTCGAAAGGAATGTTTCTAATAAGTTTGGCGAAATAGATATTGTCGCTACAAAAGGAGGGAAGTACTACTTTTTTGAAGTAAAAACAGGTAGGGCAGGAGGTTTTATAAATCCAGCAGAAAACCTCACCAAGGAAAAGCTCAGAAAGTTTACGATCTCTGTAGAGCACTATGCGCTAGTAAAGAAAATAGGGGAGTTTACTATTAAAGGCATTTTAGTCCTTTTAGGAAGGAGTGAAGATAGGGTAGAGATAATTGATTTGTCCTAAAAATCTAGCAAAAATACAGTAGCTATAGTATAGTGTGGACTGTTACACACAAAATCGGGGTGTAGTATATCGGTAGTATACATGTTTTGGGAACATGAGGGCCGGGTTCGATTCCCGGCACCCCGACACCGGCACGACAAAGCCTTGGCGAAGTCTGCCAAAAAAGATAATATAGATTAGTTGCCTTTGCGAAAGCTTCGGCATACTAAAAAAGCGGGATTAGTTTATCGGTAAAATAACAGTTTTCCAAACTGTGGTGAAGGGTTCG